>NZ_JAFCWW010000010.1:0-215864 GCF_049897765.1 Pseudomonas sp. TWP3-2
TGAAAGGAGGAGGGGCGAAATCTCCCACGGATCTGTACTGCGTCAACAGTCAGAAGCCAGCCTAGTCCCTTCTCCTCCCTTCAAGTACTAAGCATACAAGCTAGCCTGCTAGCGATGGCCGTGCCGCAATTTCAAAAACAGGCACCGACTGCCCCCTCTCAATGATGTGATCGAGGTTTGTATGCATCCGCCAATACTCAACCTGAACGATGTAGAACTCGAAACACTGCCTGAAGCGCTGGCGCCCGAAGGCGAAACCGCCGGGCGTTATCAGCAGCGTCTGGCCCGGGTCGGTCAGCAATTGGGCGCGCAGAAACTTGGCTATCGCCTATACGCGCTGCCGCCGGGGATGCGCGGTAGCCCGTTTCACAGTCACCGGGTCAATGAGGAAATGTTTTACGTGGTGGCCGGGGAGGGCGAGGTTCGGCTGGGTGCCGAGCGTTTTCCGATCCGCGCTGGCGACGTGATTGCCTGCCCGCCGGGTGGTCCGGAGAAAGCGCATCAAATCATCAATACCAGTCAGGCTGAGTTGCGATATCTGGCGGTCAGTACCCAGCAGCAACCGGAAATCTGCGAGTACCCGGATTCGAACAAATACGCGGTGATGGATAACTTCAGCGTGGACGCAGAGGGCAATGCTTCAGGTTTTGTAGCGGTGGCGCGGCAGGTGGACGGGGTGGATTACTGGGACGGTGAGTAATAGACGACGTACCTGTGGGAGCTGGCTTGCCAGCGATGAGGCCGGCATTGCCGCCATCTATGTTGACTGACAGTACGCTATCGCGGGCAAGCCCGCTCCCACAGATCAAGTGGTGATCATTCCAGGCGCGACAGGCGCTCTTCCAGCGCTGCGATCCGCGCCTCCAGTTCTTCTATGCGTTCCACGGAAACACCGCTGGCCGCGCCGCGATCTGCAGGATTCTGTCGCGCTGCCATGATTGCCTCGATATCCGCCGGATCGCCCAGTGCATGGGTATAGCGATCTTCCCGCTGCCCCGCCTGACGCGGGATCAACACCGCCAAGCCACGAGCAATCAACCGCTCCAGCTGATGCAGCACCTGCTCGGCGTCCTCAAACTCATGCATACGCCCGCTGCGGGTCAGCAGCTCGTTGATGGTCTGCGGACCGCGCAGAAACATCAGCCCGGTCAGAATCACCTGCGCCGGCACCAGTTCCAGAGCCTTGTCGACCTTGTGCTCCCAGCGGTCGGCGCGACTGCCCATGACCAGCTTGGTAAAACCACGACCTTCAAGCGCGCGCAGGCTTTGACCGACCTGGCCTTGCGTCAGGTTCATCACCGGTTCACGGCTGGTTTTCTGATTGCACGCCAGCAGCAGCGCGTTGAGGGTCAGCGGATAGCTTTCCGGGCTGGTGGCCTGCTTTTCGATCAACGAACCGAGAATGCGGATTTCCGTGGCGTTGAGCCGTGGTTCGTCGAAGGTGGTTTGTTGTTCGGTGGTCATCGCGCGTTCCCTCAGCAGTCGAAGGCGCCTAGCCTAATCCTTGCAGGATAAAAGACAAGCCGCAGGCGTCTCGCGGCATGGCTATAATCGCCCCACGATTGACCCTGCCACCACGTGAGACTGCCATGACCATTTCCCTGTACGCCGCATCCGTCCCGGTTTTTCAACAAATGCTCAACGCCCTCAGCGATGTGCTGAAGAAGGCTGAAGCCCACGCCACCGCGAAAAACATCGACCCGAACGCCTTCCTGCAGGCACGTCTGTACCCGGACATGTTCCCGCTGGTGCGTCAGGTGCAGATCGCTGTGGATTTCGCCAAAGGCGTTTCGTCGCGTCTGGCTGAAATAGAAGTTCCGAAATACGACGACACAGAAACCACCTTCGCCGAGCTGCAAGCGCTGATTACCAAAGTGCTGGGGTACATCGGCGAGATCAAACCTGAGCAGATCGATGGCAAGGAAGGCATCGAGATTGTTACCCGTCCGGGCACGCCGAAAGAAAAACGCTTCTCCGGCCAGTCTTACCTGCTGAGCTACGGCCTGCCGCAGTTCTTCTTCCACGTCACCACCACATACGCATTGCTGCGTCATAACGGTGTGGAAGTGGGCAAGCGCGATTACATGGGCGCGTTCTAAGCCGCCAAGGCACAAAAAAGCCCGCCAAGGTTCGCGCCTTGGCGGGCTTTTTACTGGATGCGGTTTACGCCATCCGCTGAGCTTTCTCTTCTTCACCCATACAAGCCGCCGCGGTAAACAGCACATCGGTCGACGAATTCAACGCCGTCTCCGCAGAATCCTGCAACACGCCGATAATGAAACCCACCGCCACCACCTGCATCGCAATCTCGCTCGGAATGCCGAACAAGCTGCACGCCAACGGAATCAGCAGCAGCGAACCACCGGCCACACCCGAAGCGCCGCAGGCGCAGACCGCCGCCACAACGCTGAGCAGAATCGCCGTCGGAATATCCACCGCGATCCCCAGCGTATGCACAGCCGCCAGCGTCAGCACGGTAATGGTGATCGACGCACCGGCCATGTTGATGGTCGCGCCGAGCGGAATCGACACCGAATAAGTGTCTTCATGCAGACCCAGGCGTTTGCTCAATTCCAGATTGACCGGAATGTTCGCCGCCGAGCTGCGGGTGAAAAACGCGGTGATACCGCTTTCGCGCAGGCACTTGAGGGTCAGCGGATACGGGTTGCGACGCAGCTTCCAGAACACGATCAGCGGGTTCATCACCAGCGCCACGAACAGCATGCAGCCGAGCAGCACCGCCAACAGGTGCGCGTAACCGAGCAGCGCGCCGAAACCCGAGGTGGCCAGGGTCGAAGCCACCAGACCAAAAATACCCAGCGGGGCGAAGCGGATCACCACGCGCACGATCAGGGTCACGCCGTTGGACAGGTCGCTGACCACCTCGCGGGTGGTGTCGCCGGCATGCCGGATCGCCACGCCCATGCCGATCGCCCAGGCCAGAATGCCAATGAAATTGGCGTTCATCAGCGCAGTCACCGGGTTATCCACCACGCTCAGTAACAGGCTTTGCAATACTTCACCGATGCCGCCGGGTGCGGTCACCGCAACATTGTCAGTGGAGAGCACCAGATGCGACGGGAACATCGTGCTGGCTACCACGGCGACCACCGCAGCACCAAAAGTCCCCAGCAGGTACAGGAACAGAATTGGCCGAATATGGGTTTCCTGACCGTGCTTGTGGTTGGCAATCGAAGCCATCACCAGCACGAACACCAGAATCGGCGCCACGGCCTTGAGTGCCGAAACGAATACCTTGCCGATAAACGCAGTGGCTTTGGCCGCTTCCGGGGCCAACAGCGCCAGAGCAATACCGGCAATCAGGCCGATCAGGATCTGCGCGACCAGGCTGAGGTTTTTCAGGCGTAGCAATAAAGAAGGGGATGCAGCGGTCATAACGGCGTCTCTGATTTTTTATAGGGTGCGAGGTGCGTGATCCGGGCGGTGAAATCAGGGCGGGCCACGGATCAGCCCCGAAAGGTGTACGTTTTGCAGGGCGCGGACTTTATCACAGCGTCATCCCGATCCTTCAGGCATGTGACGATCTGCCACTTGATTGATCTACAACATAGACAGGTTTGTGCAAGTCAGCCTGGAAACACTCTGTTAAGATTCGCCATCCTCATTTTCAAGTTCTGCCAGCGCACCCTTCGGGTCAGCGCTGGTGTCGTCGTTTTGCTGGAGTTCCTCATGCTGTTGCCCATCCTTCTGTTGTCCGCCGCCGGGTTTACGGTGCTGACCACGGAATTCGTCATCGTCGGCTTGCTGCCGGCGATAGCCCGAGATCTGGAAGTCACCATCCCGCAAGCCGGATTGCTGGTGACTCTATTCGCTTTCACCGTGGCCTTGTTCGGTCCATTTTTGACCGCATATTTCGCCCGCTTCGAACGGCGCAAACTGTTTATCAGCATCCTGATCATGTTTGGTCTGGCCAACACGGTGGCGGCGCTGGCACCGAATATCTGGGTGATGGCGGTTGCCCGCTTGATTCCGGCGCTGGGCTTGCCCGTGTTCTGGGCCCTGGCCAGTGAGACAGCGGTGGACATCTCCGGCCCGGACTTCGCCGGCCGCGCAATTGCCAAGATCGGCTTCGGCATCGTCTGCGCGACGGTGTTCGGGATCCCGGTGGGCACGCTGATTTCCGATGCGTTCGGCTGGCGCAGTGCCTTCGGCATTCTGGCGGTGATCGCGTTTGCCAAAGCGTTATTGCTGTTTGTTTATCTGCCGCAAACCAGTCTGCATCAACATCAGGTCAGCTTCCGCTCGCAGTTCAAAATCCTGCGCAGCCCGCTGATGATCGGCCATGTCGTGCTGTCGATCCTGGTGTTCAGCGGCATGTTTACCGCTTACACGTATTTGGCGGACATCCTTGAGCGGCTGGCCGGTTTCGATGGCACCGTCGTCGGCTGGTGCCTGATGGGCTTCGGCGCCGTGGGCTTGATCGGTAACTCACTGGGCGGGCGCGCGGTGGATCGTCACCCGCTGATGGCCTCAGTGATGTTCTGTGCGTTCATGATTCCGGGAATGGTCGCGTTGGTGCCGAACATTCATTCGTCGCTGGGGCTCGCGGCGGCGATGGCTATCTGGGGCGTGACTCAGGCAGCGCTGTTTCTGGTCAGCCATGTGCGTTTAATGAAAGCTGCACCTGAAGCGCCGGCGTTTGCCGCGTCGTTGAACATTGCCGGGGCCAACCTCGGGATTGGTCTGGGCGCCATGATCGGCGGCCGAGTGATCGACAGCGCGGGTCTGGGCTTCCTCGGTTTTGCTGCGTCCGGATTCATTCTGTTGTCGATCTTCCTCGCCATGGTGTTGATGGCACTCAAGCCGCGTGATGTCTGCGCGGCGGCTTAAACAGCAGTAAACAGTTCGCGTCGGGCACCTTCGGTAATCGCAACGATGCCGGGGTGCTTGACCTTGCGCTCCACCGAGATCGCATAGAACGACTCGCTCACTGCATCGGTCTGGCCGATTACCTCCACGTTGTACTGGCGCTGCACCTCATCGGCAATCACGCTCGGGCCGATGAAAATCCCGCTGCCGGACTGACCAAACGCCTGCATCAGGGCGCTGTCATCGAACTCCCCGACAATTCTTGGCTGAATCTGCAGCTCGGCGAACCAGCGCTGCAAGCGGCTGCGCACCACCGATTCCGCGCCGGGAATCAGTAACGGGGCGCCGTGCAGGCTGCGTGGGAAATCCTGGCCGTAGCGCGCCGCCAGATCGGCCGTGGCGAAAAAACTGATGCCGCACTCGCCGAGTTTCTGGCTGTAGCCCTTGATGTCCAAATGCGAGGGCATCGGGCTGTCGGAGATCACCAGGTCGAGGCGCTGGATCGCCAGATCCGCCAGCAAGCGTTCGAGTTTGTCCTCGCGGCAAGTAATGCGCAGCGGTTCGCTGAGCTCCATGGTCGGCGCGATCAGGCGGTAGACGATGGATTTCGGGACCACGTCTGCCACGCCTACCCGGAACAGAATCTGCTGCTCGTTGGGCTGCGCGCGCAGCATCAGTTCCAGATCGCCGCCGATTTGAAACATCTGCTCGGCAAGGGGCAGGGCCTGGCGCCCGGCCTCGGTCAGCTCAAGTTGCCGGCCAACGCGCTGAAACAACTCGATTCCATAAGTTTGTTCGAGCAGGGAAATCTGCCCGCTGATGGTTTGCGGCGTCAGGTTCAGCTGTTCGCAGGCGCGCACGATGCTGCCAGTCTTGGCTACCACCCAGAAGTAATGCAGTTGTCGGTAATTGAGCATGGCGTTCAGTCCGCGAGTACAGTTCGTATAAACCGAAGTATAGCCGCTAAAAATACGAATTTTCCTGAACTGTTCATCTCCCTAGAATGCCCACCCATCAACGGCCGGTTTGGATGGCCCGTCTGGTCTATCAAAGGGATGCATGATGAAACTCAAAATGACTGCTTTGCTGTTTACGTCTTTACTGGTCCTGGCCGGTTGCGATCAGGCTGAAAAGAGTGCCCAGCAACTCATGGGGCAAGCGGCTGACGCAGCCAAGCAAGCCATCGACGACACGCATAAAGCTGCAGAATCGGCGCTCAGCGACGCTACTGGCGGCCTGATCAGCAAAAAAGAACAATCGGAAGAAGATGCGGAGAAATCCGAATCGTCCTCCCAGGAAATCTAAACCGTCTTAAACAGAGAGTCAGGACTGACCCATGGAATATCTGATTGAACTCGCCAGCAGCCCCACTGCTTGGGTAGCTTTGGCCACACTGGTGGTGATGGAGATCGTGCTCGGCATCGATAACCTGATCTTTATCTCGATCCTGACCAACAAGCTGCCCGAGCAGCACCGGCAGAAAGCGCGGCGCATTGGTATCGGCATGGCGCTGATCCTGCGACTGGCGTTGCTCAGTACCATCGCGTTTATCGTGCAGTTGACCGCGCCAGTGCTGGAAATCCTCGGCCACGCGTTCTCGTGGAAGGACATGATTCTGATTGCCGGCGGCCTGTTCCTGTTGTGGAAAGCCACCACCGAGATCCATCACAGCATGGACCCGGCGCCGGAAGATCCGAAGTCGGCTACTTCGACCGTGACCTTGGGTTTCGCCGCGGCGATTGGTCAGATCCTGTTGCTCGACCTGGTGTTCTCGATCGACAGCATTATTACCGCTGTCGGCATGACCGAGCATTTGCCGATCATGATCATCGCGGTAGTCGTGTCGGTACTGGTGATGCTGTTGGCGGCTGATCCGCTGGCCAAGTTCATCAACGACAACCCGACGGTGGTGATGCTGGCTCTGGGCTTCTTGATCATGATCGGCATGACGCTGATCGCCGAAGGCTTCGGCGCCCACGTCCCGAAAGGTTATGTGTATGCGGCCATGGCGTTCTCGGCAGCGATTGAAGTGCTGAACATGCTCTCGCGGCGCGCCCGGCAGAAGAAGCTGACTGCTCAAGCGTAATCGCTGAAGACCACAAGGCCGCCTGAACTCGCAAGAGTTCAGGCGGCCTTTTTTGTTTATGCGGGTTTTTGCAGGAAATCAGTGCGCAGTGACAGGGCGCGCGTGGTGTTTGTCGATTTTCCCGGCTGGTGCAGATTGCACAGGATGATGGTGGCGCCGGGAAATCCGCAGCACCCCCCACAACATGGCAGCGGCTACGGCCAGCCAGCCGGCGATCAGCATTACGATGGTCATGGTCAGGCTCATCTGTGCCTCCTCTTCGCCCTGCATCGGGCGCACGCTTGTTCTTCATTCAGTCTTTAATAACGACAGTCTAGTCGTTGCTGTGTTTCAGGCTATTGACCAAAGGTCGCGGGCGACCAATCACTTTGCTCTATGTAATCGATGCGTCTGGTGTTTCGGGCTATACCGCAGGCTTGAGCCGTCCTATGATCGTGGCCCAAGCCGGAACACGATGACCGGCGCCTGAACAGAGAGCGACGATGGTGCAGCTATTTTCTCGAATTCGTGCGGCAACGTTGGTGGCGGGGTGCGTGGTGGCATTGGCTGGTTGTGCCGGCAGCGTGACGCCCGAGGTACAGCGTCTGCCGGAACGGGTCGAGCTCAGTGGCACGTTTTATCGCGGCCAGGCCAATCAGAGCGGGCCGCAGGTACTGGCGAGCTTGTTGGCGCAACAGGGCATATCGATTACCCCCGGAATGCTGGAAAAACCGCTGCACTTGCCGGGCGCGGAAGATAAGTTGCAGCAGAACTTGCAGAGCCTTGCCCGCGAATACGGCATGGTCGTCTACCCGCTGGACGGCACGCTGCCGGCGTTGCTGACTCAGGTGGCGGCGGGATATCCGGTGATGGTGCGTTTCAAGGAAGGCTCGGCGTTCTGGGCTGAACCGCGCTACGCGATCTTGTCCGGCTACGATCGCAACAAGCAGACCGTGCTGCTGCGGGCCGGGATGAACCGGCGTACGTTGATGAATTTCAGCAGTTTCGAGTCAGCGCTGGAGTGGGCGGTGCTGATCCAGAAGCCCTCGCAGATTCCGGCGGCAGTCGATCAGCAGCGTTGGCTGAAAGCGGCTGATGACCTGGCGCAGGCTGGCCAGGAGCGTGAAGCGGCGCAGGCACGCAAAGCGCTGGCGGCGCACTGAACCCCGTTCGTCGTTTGCCGGGCACCCCGCTGTGTGGCGAGTCTCCTATAAGGAAGCGCCCGGCATTTCCGGGCCATGTCCCAGGAGGCGAACATGGCAAATTCCCAATCCCCCAGCGGCCCGCACTCATCGGAGCACTCCTCCGGAAATGATCTCGGATTCGATCCGGACTCGCCGGATGTCGACGATCCGCAAGTCGATCCCATCGGCCCGGCCAAGGCGCCGAAGGACGTTGAGGCAGGTGACGACGACAAGCGTCCGGCCAAGCCCTACGACCCTTTGGGTAACCTGAAACCTTGATGTGAGGTGCGTATGAGTACCGATTCAAGCTTTGATGATAAAAAACCTGACAGCGTGCCGACCACGCCGGAGTCCGACGTCGATCCAGTGCTCGATCCGGACAGTCCGATGCGCGATCCGATGGCGCGCCCGGCAGTGGTAACCACCGAGCATCCGCGTGATCCGAGCGCGGGCGATGGCATTCCGGATGACGACAAGATGCCGCTGCCTAACGACTAAAGTCGAGTCGAAAAAAAGCCCCGAATTCGGGGCTTTTTCCTTTGCCGCAGTTTATCTGGAAGCTTCTTACTTGGACGCTTCGATCACACCGCTTTGGCGACTCTTGAGGTTCTTGTCGGACTTGTACTGCAGCGCCACGGCCGGCGCAGTGGCGCTCTTGCCTGTTTCCACCCAGCTACGGATGCGGCTGGCATCGGCGAAGTGTGTGTATTTGCCGAATGCATCGAGAATCACCAGCGCCACCGGGCGGTTGCCCATTTTGGTCACCAGTACCAGGCAATGTCCGGCCTGGTTGGTGAAGCCCGTCTTGGTGATCTTGATGTCCCAGTTGTCCTTGTTCACCAGATGGTTGGTGTTGCGAAAACCCAAGGTGTAATTGGGCTTGCGAAACGCCACGGTTTTTTCTTTGGTGCTGGTCAATTGAACGAGCAGCGGTTGCTTTTGCGCCGCCATCAACAGCTTGCTCAGGTCGCGGGCGGTGGAGACGTTGCGTGGTGACAGGCCGGTCGGTTCGACAAAGTGCGTATGGGTCATCCCCAGCGCCTTGGCCTTGGCGTTCATCGCGGCGATGAAGGCTGCATAGCCACCCGGATAGTGATGGGCGAGGCTGGCAGCGGCGCGGTTTTCCGAGGACATCAGGGCGATCAGCAGCATCTCGCGTCGCGGCAGTTCACTTTTCAGTTTGACCCGCGAGAACACACCCTTCATTTCCGGGGTACTGCTGATATCGATGTTGATCCATTCATCCATGTTCTGCCGGGCTTCGGCAACCACCAGGCCGGTCATCAATTTGCTCACTGAGGCAATCGGCACGATCACGTCCGGGTTGCTGGAATAAATGACTTTGTTGGTCTGCAGGTCCATGAGCAGGGCGCTGCCCGAGGCGATTTTCAGTTGCTTGGCATCACGAGGCGCAGCGGTGGTTTCGGCGGCATTGGCCGCTGGCATGATGAGCGTGCCTGACAAGACGAAAACCAGGCTCAGGAGAGAAAGACGAATATTCACGCAGGCGAACTCATAAAGGTTGGAAATGCCGTTATTTGTAACGGTATATGTCTCAAAGCGCCGCATTGTAGAAGTATGGTCGAAGAACTGTCGATGGTTGTTCGAAAGGCATGAAAAACTTGTGAAAAGCCCTGTAAAAAGAGAGGTTTCCGGCGAACGGTAAAGGTTTTTTCGAGGACATCAAAAACCCCGCACGGGGCGGGGTTCTTGTGGTGTCAAAAACACGACTCAGCTGTGCAGTGTTTCCGCTGCATAGAGGGTGTTTTCCAGCAGGCAGGCGCGGGTCATCGGGCCAACGCCGCCAGGTACTGGAGTGATCCAGCCGGCGCGGGGCAGGGCGGTTTCGTAGACGACGTCACCGACCAGTTTGCCGTCGTCCTGACGGTTGATGCCGACGTCGATCACGATCGCGCCTTCCTTGATCCACTCGCCCTTGACCAGGCCCGGCTTGCCGGCGGCAACCACCACCAGATCAGCACGGCCGACGTGGCCCGCCAGATCCTTGGTGAAACGGTGAGTGACGGTCACGGTGCAACCGGCCAGCAGCAACTCCATGGCCATCGGGCGACCGACGATGTTGGAAGCGCCGACAACGACTGCGTCCATTCCGTACAGATCGACGCCAGTGCTTTCCAGCAGCGCCATGATGCCTTTCGGGGTGCACGGGCGCAGCAGCGGGATGCGCTGGGCCAGACGGCCGACGTTATAAGGATGGAAACCATCGACGTCTTTGTCCGGGCGGATGCGCTCGAGCAGTTTCGAGGCGTCCAGGTGTTCCGGCAGCGGCAGCTGCAGCAGAACGCCGTCGATTGCCGGGTCTTCGTTGAGGCGATCGATCAGATCGGTCAGCGCGTCTTGAGTGGTTTCGGCGGGCAGGTCGTAGGCCTGGGATATAAAGCCGACTTCCTCGCAGTCTTTACGCTTGTGCGAGACATAAACCTGAGAGGCAGGATCGCTGCCGACCAGGATCACCGCGAGGCCTGGAGTGCGCAGACCTTGCTGGCGACGCTCGGCAACTCGTTTGGCGATCTGCTGACGCAGGCTGGCGGCGATCGATTTGCCGTCGATTAGTTGTGCAGTCATTGCGCGTGATTAACCATCGAGAGGGGAAAAAAAGAGAACGCATTCTCGCATGTCAGGCGGTGAGGGCAAAGGCGCTTGGTCAGCAAATTCCCCTAAGCCCTTTAATTAAATGAATTTTTTTTAAAAAGGATTTGACGACCTTGGGAGCGCTCTATACTATTCGTCGCACTTGTCGGGCACAGCCTAGCACTGGTTAAGAAGGTCGAGCAGGATTAACGTTCTGCGAAACTGGAAAGCACTTAGTTTGTAGTCCTCCAAGGGTACAGCTAACAAGGCGCCCGTAGCTCAGCTGGATAGAGCATCCGCCTTCTAAGCGGATGGTCGCAGGTTCGAGTCCTGCCGGGTGCGCCATTAGGCAGCATTGGCACAAGTAACGCGATATGGTGGGCGTAGCTCAGTTGGTAGAGCACGGGATTGTGACTCCCGTTGTCGTGGGTTCGATCCCCATCGTCCACCCCATATTTCGAAAAGCGCCAGATTTAACGGTCTGGCGTTTTTGTTTTAAAGCTTCATCTGCGGATGTGGTGGAATTGGTAGACACACTGGATTTAGGTTCCAGCGTCGCAAGACGTAAGAGTTCGAGTCTCTTCATCCGCACCAATTAAAGCTTCATTCAAGCCGCAGGCCTGGTGAGGTTCAACAAAGAAGTGAAGTTGTCTGTCTTCTTTGTAACGCAATATGGTGGGCGTAGCTCAGTTGGTAGAGCACGGGATTGTGACTCCCGTTGTCGTGGGTTCGATCCCCATCGTCCACCCCATATTTCGAAAGGCGCCAGATTTAACAGTCTGGCGCCTTTTTTGTTTTACGGATTCGAAATTCGGCGACCGCCGGTTTCGGGTTGCAGAAAGGGCGATGCGTTGGCGCTTCTATATATAGAAGAGGTCGCTGCAGAGCCTTGGCGAGATTAGCTGTATTGCGAACAGGGCAGGGCGCAAACCGTTTGTCCCTGCCTTCAAATTGCCTGCTGTTTTTTTACCCGTTTTCAGTAGGGTGACTTCTTGAGTTTGACCCACTAGAATGCATGCCCTTGATTCTGGGGTCGGAAACGGCCGGCTAACGTCTGTGCAACGAGGAATATCCATGCAAGTTTCTGTTGAAAATACTACTGCTCTTGAGCGCCGCATGAGTGTCACCGTGCCGGCGGAGAAAATTGAGAGCCAGGTAACCAAGCGTCTGCAGCAGACCGCACAAAAGGCCAAGATCGCTGGCTTCCGTCCAGGCAAAGTGCCAATGAGCGAAATCAAGCGCCGTTTCGGTGCTGATGCGCGTCAGGAAGCTGTAGGCGACGTGATCCAGTCCTCCTTCTACGAAGCTGTGGTTGAGCAGAAACTGAACCCGGCTGGTTCGCCGTCGATCGAGCCTAAGTCGATCGTTGAAGGCAAAGACCTGGAATACGTTGCTGTATTCGAAGTGTTCCCAGAGTTCAAAGTTGCCGACTTCGACGCCATCACCGTTGAGCGCCTGAGCGCTGACGTGGCTGACGCCGATCTGGACAAGATGCTCGACATCCTGCGCAAGCAGAACACCCGTTTTGAAGTGGCCGATCGCGCTGCCCAGAACGAAGACCAGCTGAACATCGATTTCGTCGGCAAGGTTGACGGCGAAGTGTTCGCTGGTGGTTCCGCCAAAGGCACTCAGCTGGTAATCGGTTCCGGCCGTATGATCCCGGGCTTCGAAGAAGGCCTGGTTGGCGCTAAAGCTGGCGAAGAGCGCGTTCTGAACCTGACCTTCCCAGAGGACTATCAGAACCTGGACCTGGCTGGCAAAACCGCCGAGTTCACCGTTACCGTCAACACCGTTTCCGAGCCAAAACTGCCTGAGCTGAACGAAGAGTTCTTCGCGCAATTCGGCATCAAGGAAAGCGGCATCGACGGCTTCCGCACCGAAGTTCGCAAGAACATGGAGCGTGAACTGCGTCAGGCCATCAAATCGAAAGTAAAAAATCAGGTAATGGACGGTCTGCTGGCCACCAACCCGATCGAAGTGCCTAAAGCTCTGCTGTCCAACGAAGTTGACCGTCTGCGCGTGCAGGCTGTTCAGCAGTTCGGCGGCAACATCAAGCCTGATCAACTGCCGGCCGAGCTGTTCGAAGAACAAGCCAAGCGTCGTGTAGTACTGGGTCTGATCGTGGCCGAAGTGGTCAAGCAATTCGACCTCAAGCCTGACGACGCTCGCGTTCGCGAAATGATTCAGGAAATGGCTTCGGCTTACCAAGAGCCTGAGCAGGTCGTATCGTGGTACTACAAGAACGAGCAGCAGCTGAACGAAGTCCGTTCGGTTGTGCTTGAAGAACAAGTTGTGGATACTGTTCTGCAGAAAGCTAGCGTGACCGACAAATCGGTCTCTTACGAAGAAGCGGTCAAGCCGGTAGAAGCTCCAACAGCCGACTGATTGTTTTTGCGTTAGAAGAACACACCATAAGCCAGCTCTCGAGCTGGCTTATGCGTATTCAAGACATAACTATTTGGGAGCGACTGCAGAGCATGTTCCGTAATTCTTATATTCAGCAGAACTCTGATATCCAGGCCGCAGGCGGCCTGGTCCCGATGGTTGTCGAGCAATCCGCTCGTGGCGAACGCGCCTATGACATCTATTCGCGCCTTCTCAAGGAGCGAGTGATCTTTCTGGTTGGTCCGGTAGAGGACTACATGGCCAACCTGATTTGTGCGCAATTGCTGTTCCTTGAAGCGGAAAACCCGGACAAGGACATCCATCTCTACATCAACTCGCCAGGCGGTTCGGTGACAGCGGGCATGTCGATCTACGACACCATGCAGTTCATCAAGCCGAATGTATCGACTACCTGCATTGGTCAAGCGTGCAGCATGGGCGCGTTCCTGCTGACTGCCGGTGCGCCGGGCAAGCGTTTCTGCCTGCCTAACTCGCGTGTGATGATTCACCAGCCATTGGGCGGTTTCCAAGGCCAGGCTTCGGATATCGAAATCCATGCCAAGGAAATCCTGTTCATTCGTGAGCGCCTCAACACGCTGATGGCCAAGCACAGCGGGCACACGCTCGAAGAAATCGAGCGCGACACCAACCGCGACAATTTCATGAGTGCTGAAGCCGCGCGTGCGTATGGGTTGATCGATGAAGTGATCGCCCAGCGTCCAGCTTAAAATAAGCAGCTCAAAATAGGGCTGGTCGGCTTGTCCGATCACCTGCGGGCTTGAAAAAGCCCGCAATAGCCTTCATCTTGTGTTGCAAGCCTATCGGATTTGGATCGAACGAATGACTGACACCCGCAACGGCGAGGACAACGGCAAGCTGCTCTATTGCTCCTTCTGTGGCAAAAGCCAGCATGAAGTGCGCAAATTGATTGCCGGCCCCTCGGTCTTTATCTGCGACGAGTGCGTCGACCTGTGCAATGACATCATCCGCGAGGAGGTGCAGGAAGCCCAGGCCGAGAGCAGCGCGCATAAATTGCCTTCGCCTAAAGAAATCAGCGGCATCCTTGACCAGTATGTGATTGGTCAGGAGCGTGCGAAGAAGGTTCTGGCCGTAGCGGTGTACAACCACTACAAGCGCTTGAACCAGCGTGACAAAAAGAATGACGACGTCGAACTCGGCAAGAGCAACATCCTGCTGATCGGCCCGACAGGCTCGGGTAAAACCCTGCTTGCCGAAACTCTGGCGCGCTTGCTGAACGTTCCGTTCACCATCGCCGACGCAACCACCCTCACCGAGGCGGGTTACGTGGGTGAAGATGTCGAGAACATCATTCAGAAGCTGCTGCAGAAGTGCGACTACGACGTAGAAAAAGCCCAGATGGGCATTGTCTACATCGATGAAATCGACAAGATTTCACGCAAGTCCGACAACCCGTCGATCACCCGGGACGTTTCCGGTGAAGGCGTGCAGCAGGCCTTGCTCAAGTTGATCGAAGGCACGGTCGCTTCCGTTCCGCCGCAAGGTGGCCGCAAGCATCCGCAGCAGGAATTCCTGCAGGTCGACACCCGTAATATCCTGTTCATCTGCGGTGGTGCGTTTTCCGGTCTGGAGAAAGTCATCCAGAATCGGTCCACCAAAGGTGGCATCGGTTTCAACGCCGAAGTTCGCAGCAAGGAAGAAGGCAAGAAGGTCGGTGAATCCCTGCGTGAAGTCGAGCCTGACGATCTGGTCAAGTTCGGTCTGATCCCGGAATTCGTTGGTCGTCTGCCGGTTCTGGCGACACTGGATGAGCTGGATGAGGCTGCGTTGATGCAGATCCTCACCGAGCCGAAAAATGCTCTGACCAAACAGTATGCCAAGCTGTTCGAGATGGAAGGCGTCGACCTGGAATTCCGTGCCGACGCACTGAAATCCGTCGCTAAACGTGCCCTGGAACGTAAAACCGGTGCCCGTGGTCTGCGTTCGATTCTCGAAGGTGTGCTGCTCGATACGATGTATGAAATCCCCTCGCAGTCCGAGGTGAGCAAAGTCGTGATCGATGAAAGCGTGATCGAAGGCAAGTCCAAGCCACTGTATATCTACGAAAACAGTGAGCCGACTGCCAAGGCAGCGCCGGACGCTTAAGCGTTCAGTCTGCTGGAGTAAAGAAGGGGCCTTCGGGCCTCTTTTTTTTTAAGAAAGTTTTAACATCTTCATAGCGCTTGTTTTTTTCCAAAGCAGCCCCCATCTTGGTTTCAAGCTCAATTCCATCCGATTACGGCCGTACGGCCGCCGTAGAGGCGAAATCATGAAGACCACCATCGAATTGCCTCTCCTGCCATTGCGTGATGTCGTGGTTTATCCGCACATGGTTATCCCGCTGTTCGTGGGGCGCGAGAAATCCATCGAAGCCCTCGAAGCTGCGATGACGGGCGACAAGCAGATCTTGCTGTTGGCCCAGAGAAACCCGGCTGACGATGATCCCGGTGAAGATGCACTCTATCGCGTAGGTACCATCGCCACTGTTCTGCAATTGCTCAAGCTGCCGGACGGCACCGTCAAGGTTCTGGTCGAAGGCGAGCAGCGGGGCGCCGTGGAGCGCTTCGGCGAAGTAGATGGCCATTGCCGTGCCGAAGTGTCGCTGATCGACGAAGTCGACGCCCCAGAGCGCGAATCCGAAGTGTTCGTGCGCACACTGCTGTCGCAATTCGAACAATATGTGCAGTTGGGCAAGAAAGTCCCGGCTGAAGTCCTGTCTTCGCTCAACAGCATCGATGAGCCTGGTCGTCTGGTCGACACCATGGCCGCGCACATGGCGCTGAAGATCGAGCAGAAGCAGGAAATCCTCGAAATCATTGATTTGTCGGCCCGGGTCGAGCACGTTCTGGCGTTGCTGGATGCCGAGATTGACCTGCTGCAAGTCGAAAAACGCATTCGCGGTCGTGTCAAAAAACAAATGGAGCGCAGTCAGCGCGAGTACTACCTGAATGAGCAGATGAAGGCCATTCAGAAAGAACTCGGCGACAGCGACGAAGGCCACAACGAAATCGAAGACCTGAAAAAGCGTATCGACGCTGCGGGCCTGCCGAAAGACGCTCTGGCCAAGGCCACCGCCGAGCTGAACAAGCTCAAGCAAATGTCGCCGATGTCCGCTGAGGCCACCGTGGTGCGCTCGTACATCGACTGGCTGGTGCAGGTGCCGTGGAAGGCTCAGAGCAAAGTGCGTCTCGATCTGGCGCGCGCTGAGGACATTCTCGACGCCGACCATTACGGCCTCGACGAGGTCAAGGAGCGCATCCTTGAATACCTCGCCGTACAAAAGCGTGTGAAGAAAATTCGTGGCCCGGTGTTGTGCCTGGTCGGTCCTCCGGGCGTGGGTAAAACCTCGCTGGCCGAGTCGATCGCCCATGCCACCAACCGCAAATTCGTGCGCATGGCCCTTGGCGGTGTGCGTGATGAAGCGGAAATCCGTGGTCACCGTCGGACTTACATCGGTTCGATGCCAGGAAGATTGATTCAAAAGATGACGAAGGTGGGTGTGCGCAACCCGCTGTTCCTGCTCGATGAAATCGACAAAATGGGCAGCGACATGCGTGGCGACCCGGCGTCGGCGTTGCTGGAAGTGCTCGATCCCGAGCAAAACCACAACTTCAACGACCACTATCTGGAGGTCGATTACGACCTGTCGGATGTGATGTTCCTGTGCACCTCGAACTCGATGAACATTCCTCCGGCGCTGCTCGACCGGATGGAAGTGATCCGTCTGCCGGGCTACACCGAAGATGAAAAGATCAACATCGCCGTTAAATACCTGTCGCCAAAACAGATTCAGGCCAACGGCTTGAAGAAGGGCGAGCTGGAATTCGACGCTGAAGCCATTCGCGACATTATTCGTTATTACACCCGTGAAGCCGGTGTCCGCGGCCTCGAGCGGCAGATTGCCAAGGTCTGCCGCAAGGCGGTCAAAGAGCATGCGCTGGAAAAACGCTTCTCGGTAAAAGTGACAGCCGATCTGCTGGAGCATTTCCTCGGGGTGCGTAAATTCCGCTACGGTCTGGCCGAGCAGCAGGATCAGATCGGTCAGGTGACCGGGCTGGCCTGGACTCAGGTTGGCGGCGAATTACTGACCATCGAAGCTGCGGTTGTGCCGGGTAAAGGTCAGCTGATCAAGACCGGTTCGCTGGGCGATGTAATGGTCGAATCGATCACTGCGGCGCTGACTGTTGTGCGCAGCCGTGCGAAGAGCCTGGGCATTCCTCTGGACTTCCATGAGAAGCGCGACACGCACATCCACATGCCGGAAGGCGCGACGCCGAAAGACGGTCCGAGCGCTGGCGTAGGCATGTGCACGGCGCTGGTTTCGGCGTTGACCGGGATTCCGGTGCGCGCCGATGTCGCCATGACCGGTGAAATTACCTTGCGTGGTCAGGTGCTGGCGATTGGCGGTCTGAAGGAAAAACTGCTCGCGGCACACCGCGGCGGGATCAAGACTGTGATCATTCCGGAAGAGAACGTGCGCGATTTGAAGGAGATTCCTGACAATATCAAGCAGGATCTGCAGATTAAACCGGTTAAATGGATTGACGAGGTCCTGCAAATTGCGCTGCAATACGCGCCGGAGCCCTTGCCGGATGTGGCTCCCGAGATAGTTGCCAAGGACGAAAAACGTGAGTCTGACTCTAAGGAAAGAATTAGCACGCATTAGTATGCATTTGCCTGAGGGGCTTCCTTGACAGCTTTTTAGAGCCCTTGTTATAAAGCGGCTCTTAAGTGTCTGTAGGCCATTCAGCACTGGTTTTTGCTTTCACCAAAAAACTTAGAATCAAACTCAAATAGATATAAGGGGACTTAGAGTGAACAAGTCGGAACTGATTGATGCTATCGCTGCATCCGCTGATATCCCGAAAGCTGCTGCTGGCCGTGCGCTGGACGCTGTAATCGAATCCGTCACTGGCGCTCTCAAGGCTGGCGACTCCGTTGTTCTGGTGGGTTTCGGTACTTTCTCCGTAACTGATCGTCCAGCTCGCGTTGGTCGTAACCCACAGACCGGTAAGACGCTGGAAATCGCAGCGGCTAAAAAACCAGGTTTCAAAGCCGGTAAAGCCCTGAAAGAAGCCGTCAACTAAGTCTCTTTCAAGTTTTTACCCATCCGGGTCGGGGTCAAGCCTGACTTGGCAGCGGAGCGGTAGAGCAGGTGGTTGAAATAGCTGCCTGTCACACCGGGATCGAGGGTTCGAGCCCTGTCCGCTCCGCCAGTTACGAGAAGGCGCATCCTCGGATGCGCCTTTCTTCTATCCGGATTTTACCCACGCTCCACGGTTGCCTAATTTTGAAGTTCAACCGTTTCTGGGGGACGCATGCTGCAGAATATCAGGGACAATTCACAAGGCTGGATTGCCAAAACCATCATCGGGATCATCGTTGTATTGATGGCTTTCACCGGTATCGAGGCGATTTTCCAGGCCACTACCAACAGCCAGGATGCGGCCAAGGTCAATGGTGAAGAAATCAGTCAGAACGAGCTGAGCCAGGCCGTTGATATGCAACGCCGTCAGCTGATGCAACAGCTGGGCAAAGACTTCGATGCTTCTTTGCTCGACGAAAAAATGCTGCGCGACTCGGCTCTCAAAGGCCTGATCGATCGCAAACTGCTGCTGCAAGGCGCAGAAAAATCTAAATTCGCATTCTCCGAAGCTGCACTCGACCAAGTGATTTTGCAGACACCTGAATTCCAGGTTGACGGCAAGTTCAGCTCCGAGCGCTTCGACCAGGTGATCCGTCAACTGGGTTACAGCCGCATGCAATTCCGCCAGATGCTGGCTCAGGAAATGCTGATCGGTCAGCTGCGCGCCGGTGTTGCCGGCAGTGGCTTCGTGACCGACGCTCAAGTGTTGGCATTTGCCCGTCTGGAAAAACAGACGCGCGATTTCGCTACCCTGAGCGTCAAGGCTGACCCTGCCGCAGTCAAACTGACTGACGATGAGGTCAAGGCTTACTACGACGAGCATGCCAAGGAATTCATGACGCCGGATCAGGTGATCATCGATTACCTCGAGCTGAAAAAGGCTTCGTTCTTCGATCAGGTCAGCGTGAAAGACGAGGACCTGCAAGCGGCGTACCAGAAAGAGATCGCCAACCTGTCGGAACAGCGTCGTGCGGCGCACATTCTGATCGAAGTCAACGACAAGACCACCGAAGCTCAGGCCAAGACCAAGATCGAAGAGATCCAGGCACGCTTGGCCAAGGGCGAGAAGTTCGAAGCGCTGGCCAAGGAGTTCTCGCAGGATCCGGGTTCGGCCAGCAATGGCGGTGATCTTGGTTTCGCAGGCCCTGGCGTCTACGATCCGGCTTTCGAAAAGTCGCTGTACTCGCTGGCTAAAGACCAGGTTTCCGAGCCGGTGCGCACCGACTTCGGTTTTCACCTGATCAAGTTGCTGGGCGTCGAAGCGCCGGAAGTCCCGACGCTGGCCAGCCTGAAAGACAAACTGACCCGCGAGCTGAAAACCCAGCAAGTGGAGCAGCGTTTCGTCGAGGCGACCAAGCAACTGGAAGACTCTTCGTTCGAGGCATCCGATCTGGCCCAGCCAGCGCAGGATCTGAAGCTGACCGTGCACACCACCAAGCCGTTTGGTCGTGAAGGCGGCGAAGGCATTGCGGCCAACCGTGCCGTAGTGACTGCTGCGTTCAGTACCGAAGTTCTCGATGAAGGCGCAAACAGCACCGCCATCGAACTGGACCCGGAAACCGTGATTGTATTGCGCGCCAAGGAGCACCTGAAGCCTGCTCAACTGCCGCTGGAGAGCGTGGCAACCGCCATTCGCACCCAACTGGCTAAAGAGCACGCCAGCGCTGCTGCCAAGACCAAGGCCGATCAACTGATCGCCGGTCTGCGTGACGGCAAGACTCCGCTCGACAAGGCTATTGACGGTCAAAGCTGGAAAGTCACTGCAGCGGCCACTCGCGCTCAGGAAGGCGTTGACCCGGCCGTGCTGCAAGCGCTGTTCCGCATGCCTAAGCCGGCTGGCCAGGACAAGCCGTCGTTCAGCAGCGTAACGTTGCCGGACGGCAGCCTGACCATCGTGCGTCTCAACGCTGTGAACGAAGCCGCTGCGCCGACTGACGAAGAGAAAGCGCAATATCGTCGCTTCCTCGCGTCGCGTGTGGGTCAGCAGGACTTCGCGGCGTATCGCAAACAGCTGGAAAGCGAAGCCGACATCAAGCGTTTCTGATGGTTGACTGAGCTGCAAAATGAAGCCCCGGATGCAAATCCGGGGCTTTTTTGTGTCTGGTGATTGCTGCAGGCGGGCCTATACCAGCCATCGAACTGTGCGATCTTTTCTGCATATTCACGGTCGGTACAGCTGTAACTGTTTTAAGACACTAATCCATGCTCCGCGCAGCTACGATCTGTTGCACAATACGCCCCGGACCGTTTTCCCTCAGGATGTTTAATGTTGAATTCTATTCCCGTGCGTTTCATCGGGTTGGCGCTGGTGCTGACCGCCGCTGCCGGCTGCACCAAAGACAAGCCAATGTACGAGCATGAGAACTTTGACGACTCCGGCACTTTCTCGCGCACATACCCGGTGACCGACGCCGTGACGTGCGAAGCGGCACGCCGTGCCTTGCTCAGTCAGGGTTACATCATCACCAGCAACGACCCGAAGCAGGTCAGTGGTCACAAGAGCTTCCAGCAGACCGGTGAGACGCACCTGGAAATCAGCTTCAACATCGTGTGTGCCGATGACGGCAGCGCCGGCCACCATGCCACGATGTTCGCGAATGCCTTGCAGGATCGTTACGCGCTGAAGAAGACCAATAATTCCGCGAGCGTTGGCGTTGGTGTGCTCGGATCGGTATCGATGCCGATCGGCTCTTCGGACGACTCGATGGTCAAGGTCGCCAGTGAAACTGTGTCTTCACAGAAGTTCTACGAGCGCTTCTTTACCTTGGTCGAGTTGTTCCTGCCGGCTGAAACGAAGAAGGCTGCGCACATCGAAGAGAAACCCAAGACCGACCTGGGTGTGCCTGAAGCCAAGGCTGCTCCGGCAGCTTTAGTACCAGCGCCAGCAGCAGCTCCGGCAGCAGCTCCCGCGCCGACTCCGGCGGCCGAACCTGTACCAGCGCCAGTTGAAGCTGTTCCAGTCTCGCAACCGGTCGCACCACCTGCCGAGGCCGCGCCGATCACTCCTGAGCCGGCCGCAGAGCCTGCACCAGCCGCAGAAACCATTACCCCGCCAGCCAATCCCTCCGATCTGCCGCCACCGTCCGAGCCGATCCCGGCGATGCCTGCCAGTTACTGATCGCTTCAGGCGAATGTGTGAGCTGAAACCTCAGCTCACACATTCTGCAAATCCCTCGCGATAAATTCCTGACCACCTGCTACGTTTATTTGATGAAGGCGAGATTTCATTTTTCCTTCACACGGGCACTTTATGCTCGAGGCGCGGGTCATTTGATTCAGGCCATTTCAAAGCGAACGGGTAGGGGGGATTACACGATGGATGACTATCAAGAAGAACTGCTCGAGTATCAGGCTTACGAGCTGGATTCGCCGGAACCGGCAGAAGACGCGACCGAGCTGTAAATTCTCAAGCCGTCTTGCGATGACTGCGGCGAAATTCGCCCGGTGTCTGGCTGCTCCAGCGCTTGAAGGCGCGCTGAAACGCCTCGGCTGAGGCAAAACCGAGCAGGTAGGCGATTTCACCGAACGCCAGTTCAGTGTCGCGAATGTAGGTCATCGCCAGATCACGCCGAGTGTCATTGAGGATCGCGCGAAACTGCGTGCCTTCCTCGGTCAGTTTGCGCCGCAGTGTCCAGGTTGGCAGCTTAAGGCGTGCAGCCACTTCTTCGAGGTCGGGTTCCCGGCCACCATTGAGCAACGGCCCGAGCAATTGCGTGATGCGTTCGCGCAGGCTGCGAGTGCGCGTCAGTTGTTCCAGTTCGCGCTCACACAACGCCAACAGATGCTTCCAGGTGCTCGGGCAATGCTCCGGGTTGCGCTGCGCAAGACTCGCCAAATCCAGGCGCAGTTGATTGCGTTCGGCGCCGAACTGCATCGGGCAGTTACCGAGCGCGCTGTAGGCGTCGCGATAATCCGGCGCATCAAACTCGATCTCGATCCGCTCCGCGCGCAATGGCGCGGGACTGATGCTCGACAGTTGATGCAGCCAGCCAGCGATGATCGAATCCACCACGAAGCGGTTGTAGGCGTTATACGGGCTGATCGAATAGAAGCGCAGCCACGCGCCCGAGGCGTCTTCGTGGAAACTCGACTGACCACGATAATTGGAACCATACAGCGCTTCAAAGCGGATCAGACAGCGCGCGGCTTCACGCACTGTTGGTGCTTGAGAGGCGGTAACGCCGGCCAGTCCGGCCTGACTCAGGCGACTGAGCTGACCCATGCGCAAACCCAGCGCCGGATCTCCGGTCAGCTGAATCGCGCCGTGACCCAGGCGCATATAACGTGGGATCGACAAGCGCGCGCCAGCCTCAGCCAGCCGCGCCGCGTCCAGGCCGTATTGCTCAAGTAACGGCTGCGGATCAGCGCCATGGCTGCGCACCGCATCGGCAAGGCTATGCACAAAGCCCACCGACAGATCCCCGAGGCGCATCGGCAATGGTTTCACGATTTACAACCAGAGGTTGAGCAAGCGCGCGCCACGCGCCTCGCCGTCGGCGAACTGCTGGCCGTTGCTGCTGAGAAAACTTTGGCCCGAACTCGGCTTGTCCCAGAACTGCCCGCGCATGAACACGCTGACGCCCCCCATCGCCTGATTGCTCGGCGGTTGCGCGGTCAGGGTCAAGCGATGCCAAGCCTGACCTTCACTGACTTCGCCGGGTTTGAGGCTGACCGAACTCGGCGTACTCGAACCTTTGTAGCCGCGCCACGGTTTGTCCCACGCACCATGCCCGACGATGATCGCTGGCACCGCAATCAATTGCGCACCTTGCGCGTCGAGTTTGCGGTAGTTGTCCGGATACCAGCTGTCGCTGCCGATCAGCACGCCGAGGCGCCCGGCCGGGGTGTTGACCACGTTGAGGCTGTGCTCGTCGCTGGCTGCGAGCACTTCGCGCTGATCGAAGATCGGGTGCATCTGCCGCTGCGGTTGGCCGAGCGGTGCGCCGTCGCTGCCAAACACCACGCTGCTGTTGAACAGTGCGCCGCTGCCGGGCTTGAGCTTGCCGTCGATCACGCTCGGTTCGGGCAAGACGATTGAACCGGCCACAAGGGTGACGTGAAACTCTTTGGCCAGCCCCCCGAACAGCGCCTGATAGTCCTTGGCCATGCTCTTGGCTTTCATGCGCAGGTGCGCGTCATCCAGACGGTTTTCGCCCTTGGCGCGCAGCCAGGCGCGGGCAAATTCCAACGGATTGCTCGCCGCCAGCCAGTTCATCGCTTCGGCGAGGGTCGGCGCCTGATACAGCTCGTCTTTCTCGCCGCTGATCATCAACCAGGTGCCGATGTGTTCCGGCAGCACCACCACGGTTTTTTCGCTGAGCAGTCCCTGATCCTGCGCTTGCTGGAGATAAGCAGCGAGTTTGCGATGCAGCCGTGCGGGGCTTTGATAGTCGGTGGGGAACAGTTCTGGCTGGATGCCCAGCAGATTGCCGCGATCACCGGGCGTGCCTTGGTCGACCGTCAGTTTGATGCGCAAGTCCGAGAGATAATGGCCGGCCGGCCGGTCTGCCGCCCACATGGCGTAGGAAGTGAGGACCGCCACGAGGGCCATGGAAAAAGTCAGGTACAAAAGTTTGCGCATGAAAACCAACAAAAACCGGGTACAGAGTGTGGGCCTAGGGTAGGGCGCATGCCGAGGCTTGCCAAGGGGCGCTGCGCATTTGGATCAATAAGTTGTCAGTTACGGTCATTGAGTGACAGCGACGCGACTCTTAGGCTGTCGAACATGACTGACGGGGGACGCAGAGCTCCCGCATATTTTCCGTGATTGCTCGTTGTGGAGTTACCGATGACCGCCGCCCATTACCCGCACCTGCTGGCCCCGCTGGACCTGGGATTCACCACCTTGCGCAATCGCACCCTGATGGGTTCGATGCACACGGGGCTTGAAGAGAAACCGGGTGGCTTCGAGCGCATGGCGGCGTACTTCGCCGAGCGCGCGCGTGGCGGTGTTGGCCTGATGGTCACCGGCGGCATTGGCCCCAACGATGAGGGCGGCGTGTATTCCGGCGCGGCCAAGCTGACTACCGAGGAAGAAGCACTCAAGCATCAGATCGTCACCCGCGCAGTACACGAGGCGGGTGGCAAGATCTGCATGCAGATCCTGCACGCCGGGCGTTATGCCTACAGCCCGAAGCAGGTCGCGCCGAGTGCGATCCAGGCACCGATCAACCCGTTCAAGCCCAAAGAGCTGGACGAGGAAGGCATCGAGAAGCAGATCAGCGATTTCGTCACCTGTTCGGTACTGGCACAAACCGCTGAGTATGACGGCGTGGAAATCATGGGTTCCGAAGGTTATTTCATTAACCAGTTCCTCGCCGCGCACACCAACCATCGCACCGACCGTTGGGGTGGCAGCTACGAAAACCGCATGCGCCTGCCGGTGGAAATCGTGCGCCGCGTGCGGGAAGCCGTCGGCCCGAACTTCATCATCATCTTCCGCTTGTCGATGCTCGATCTGGTCGAAGGCGGCAGCACCTGGGATGAGATCGTCACCCTGGCCAAAGCCATCGAGCAGGCGGGTGCGACCATCATCAACACCGGCATCGGCTGGCATGAAGCGCGCATTCCGACCATCGCCACCAAAGTGCCGCGTGCGGCGTTCAGCAAGGTCACGGCCAAGCTGCGTGGTTCGGTGAGCATTCCGCTGATCACCACCAACCGCATCAACACCCCGGAAATCGCCGAGCAGATCCTCGCTGAGGGCGACGCCGACATGGTCTCGATGGCGCGGCCGTTCCTCGCCGACCCGGACTTCGTCAACAAGGCTGCCGAAGGGCGGGCCGACGAAATCAACACCTGCATCGGCTGCAACCAGGCCTGCCTCGATCACACCTTTGGCGGCAAGCTCACCAGTTGCCTGGTCAACCCGCGTGCCTGCCATGAAACCGAGCTCAATTATCTGCCGGTGCAACAGATCAAGAAGATCGCCGTGGTGGGCGCCGGGCCTGCCGGTCTGTCCGCCGCTACCGTTGCCGCCGAGCGTGGGCATCAGGTGACGCTGTTCGATTCCGCCAGCGAAATCGGTGGCCAGTTCAATATCGCCAAGCGTGTGCCGGGCAAGGAAGAGTTTTTCGAAACCCTGCGTTATTTCAATCGCAAGTTGCAGACCACGAATGTCGAGGTGTGCCTGAACACCCGCGTCGACGTGGCGAAACTGGTTGATGGCGGCTATGACGAAATCATCCTCGCCACCGGTATTGCACCGCGTCTGCCGGCGATTCCTGGCGTCGAGAACGCCAAGGTCCTGAGCTATCTGGATGTGATCCTCGAACGTAAACCGGTCGGCAAGCGTGTCGCGGTGATCGGTGCCGGTGGTATCGGTTTCGACGTTTCGGAATTCCTCGTGCATGAAGGCGTGGCCACCAGCCAGGATCGCGCGGCGTTCTGGAAAGAGTGGGGCATTGATACCCAGCTTGAGGCTCGCGGTGGCGTGGCCGGGATCAAGGCCCAACCGCACGCGCCGGCGCGCGAGGTGTTTCTGCTGCAACGCAAGAAATCCAAGGTCGGCGACGGTCTGGGCAAGACCACGGGCTGGATTCACCGCACCGGGCTGAAAAACAAACAAGTGCAGATGCTCAACAGCGTCGAGTACCTGAAGATCGATGATGATGGCCTGCATATCCGCATCGGCGAAACCGGCGAGCCGCAATTGCTCGCGGTGGACAACATCGTCATCTGCGCCGGTCAGGATCCGCTGCGTGAGCTGCATGATGGTCTGGTTGAAGCGGGGCAGAACGTGCACCTGATCGGTGGCGCTGACGTCGCGGCGGAGCTGGATGCCAAACGCGCGATCAATCAGGGATCGCGTCTGGCTGCCGAGCTGTAATCCACCTTAAACTGCCGGCTCCTTAAACAGAGCCGGCATTTATGCTTTTGCCCCCCTCCGATTGGCTTCCTCAAGCCCCTTTGCAATCACTCGATCTGGACTGGCTCCATGCCGCCGGAATCGAAGTGGCGATCCTGCGTCTGGACCAGATCGACCCACTGATCAGCGGCAACAAGTGGTTCAAGCTCGTCGAACATCTGAAAGCCGCTGACCTTGCCGGTGCCGAAGGCATCATCAGCCTCGGTGGCGCGCACTCCAATCATTTGCACGCGCTGGCGGCGGCGGGCAAACGTCTGGGGTTCACCACGGTCGGCCTGTTGCGCGGGCATGCGCAGGACACGCCGACGGTGCGGGATCTGCAAGCATTCGGTATGCATCTGCACTGGCTCGGGTATGGCGGTTATCGGGCGCGTAATGAGTCGGGATTCTGGGAGCCGTGGCGAGCGCAGTATCCCCAGCTGCATCCAGTGCCCGAGGGCGGTGGCGGATTGCCCGGTGCGCTGGGCTGCTCGGCGATCAGGCAGCAGGCGGTTGCGCAGTTAAAAACGTTGGGTTGGGATGATTTTCACGGCTGGTGGCTGGCGTGTGGCACGGGCACTACGCTGGCCGGCATGGTGCTGGCGGAGGCGGGTAAGCACGGGGTTTACGGCGCACTGGCAGTGCCCGACGATCACGGTGTCGCACCGCAGGTCGAGGCGATTCTTCATGAAGCCGGAATATCCAATTCGACCTACGAACTGCTCGACGCCAGCCGTGGCGGCTTCGCCAAAGTCGATGCGCAATTGCTGGAGTTCATCGCACACACCGAACAGGCCAGCGGTGTTCCCTTCGAGCCGCTGTACACCGGCAAGGCGTTGCTCGCGCTCAAGCAACAGGTCGAGGCGGGCAAGTTCGCTCGCGGTACACGGCTGATCTTCATCCACACCGGCGGCTTGCAGGGCCGCCGGGGATTCGATGGCAGGTGCTAGCCGCGTTTGGGCATCATCCGCAGCAGGGTGTTATCGCGCACCACATAATGATGATAAATCCCCGCCAGCGCATGCAGCCCGATCAGCCAATAGCCGATGGTGGCGATGAGCACGTGCCAGTATTCGATTTGCTTGGCGAACGCCTTGTCTTCGCTCACCAATAGCGGCAGGTCGAAACCGTAGAACATCACCTGATGCCCCTCGGCGCTGGTGATCAGCCAGCCGAGAATCGGCATGCTGATCATGAACAGGTACAACGCCCAATGCATCAGCCGCGCCAAGACCGTTTGCCATTGCGGCGATGCCGGAAAGATCTGCGGCGCCGGCCCCAGGCTGCGGGCAAACAGGCGCAACCACACCAGCACGAATACCGTCAGCCCCAGCAGGTAATGCACTTCGCGGATCAGCGTGCGCCCTCCGCTACCCTTGGGAAAGAAACCACGCAGTTCCATGCTGGCGTACACCAGTACCAACAGCACCAGCATCAGCCAGTGCAGCAGGATCGACACAGTGCTGTAACGAGAGGCGGAATTTGTCCACGACATAGGGTGTTCCTCACGGGTCAGGGGCCAAGCGTGCCGTTCTTGAACGACGGCAAGCTTTAACTGTAATCCCGTTGCGGACTTTCTTCCTGATCGAGGTCATCTTTTTTTACGGCGTTCGGGAGGTGATGTTTTCAGAGTGTTCAACATTTTGAATGCAACGCTGTAACCGAGTGTTGTTTATATCTTGTATTTGCGAAAGTTTGAGTGTTTTTAGTCGAGTGGTTATTGTCGTTGGCAGTCGGTAATTGAAGTTTTATTTGATTGCCTAAATCAACGGCAGCAATAAATCAGCTGCTTGAATAAATGGATGTATATATGGCTTTCAGTATTTTGCTGGATAACAAATCTGGATATATCGTGCGCAAGGCCATGGCCAAACCTCCGGTATCGAAACCCGGGATTTCCGTGCCGAAGCCAAAGCCGCCAGTGCCGCCGGTCAAGCCACCAGTGCCGCCGGTCAAACCTCCGGTGAAGCCACCAGTACCGCCGGTCAAACCTCCGGTGAAACCGCCAGTGCCGCCGGTCAAACCACCCGTCAAGCCGCCCGTGCCACCGGTCAAGCCTCCAGTGCCGCCAGGCACACCTCCGGTCAAGCCCGTAGCAGGTGTCAGGCCGCCAATGCCGTGGCCTACGCTGAATATCAACGTCGATCCGGTTGCGCTGTACAACCTGCTGAATGCGCTGGGCAGCACGCGCAACCCTGACGGGTCCACTGCGCTGGTTGATGGCAGTGTGATCAACCCCGAGCAGACTGCAGTAACGCGTCCCGACGGGATCATTCAGCACGCGGATGGTCGAGTGGAGCATCCAGACGGACGCATTGTCTGGCCGGATGACACCATTGAATATCCCGATGGACGTATTGTCTGGGCAGATGGAACCGAGCAACTGCCCGACGGTTCGATTAAATACCCGGACGGACTGGCATACGATGCTGACGGTAATCTGATTTCTGAGTGAATAACCAGGTTCGTCAATAATGAGTCATATTGTTTTTTACTATTGGCTGAGTTTTGTTAGTTGTCAGACGAAATAAAAAAACCGCCAGGCCTTTCCGGGTTGGCGGTTTTTATAGTGTGATTAAAAGCTTTGCGGCATTTCTCCATTTGCCAGACGTTGGTTGATATCGGCAATCACTTCTGGCAAATCGGTAATGGTGTCGATCATGTAATGCGGGCGCGAGGCTGCGAACAGTGCGTGAATGCGCTCGCGTTCGCTGGCCAGTGCGTCACTGCTCAGCGCGCGATAACCAGCGTAATCCAGCCCCAGCGCATTGCCTGAGCAGATCAGCGCGACCGTCCACATCCCGGCGCGGCGGCCTTCGAGAATGCCCGGCACGGTGTCGTCGATTTTCACACACGCAGCAACATCATCGATGCCCAGCGCAATCACGTTGGCCAATGCCTGAGCTGGCCAAGGGCGGCCGTTTGGCACTTCATCGGTGGCGACTACGTGATCGGCGACGTAGCCGTTGCTCGCGGCCAATTCGACGACTTTGTCCATGACTTGCTTCGGATACCCGGAACACGAGCCGATTTTGATCCCTTGCTGGCGCAGGTTGGCGATGGTCTCCAGTGCGCCGGGGATCAGTGCCGAGTGCTCGGCGATTTTTTCGATCTGCAACGGCATGAAGCGCTCATAGATGGCGGTAACGTCGTCGTCAGTCGGGGTGCGACCGAACGCCTTGCGATAACGCTCGGCGACTTGCGGCTGGTCGCACAAGGTGCGGATGTGATCCCACTTGCCCATGCCCATCGGCCCGCGGGCTTCTTCGATGGAGACCTGAACGTCGAATTCGGCGAAGGCTTCGACAAAAATCTGCGTGGGTGCGAATGAGCCGAAATCGACTACGGTGCCGGCCCAGTCGAGGATCGCGGCTTGCAGCTGGGTTGGGTTGCTGTAGTTCATGCTGATCAAATCCTGTGGTAAATGACTGAAAAAGCTGTGTGCCGGGAAATCAGATAGCGAGGACTTCCATCTCGCGCAGCGCCTCGCCAATCGCCGCCACGGCTTCGCGCATTTGCGCCGGGTTGACGTGGCCGATGCAGCCGACGCGGAAGGTTTCGAGCTGGGTCAGTTTGCCGGGGTAGAGGATGTAACCCTTGGCCTTGACCCGTTCGTAGAAGTCCTTGAACTGGTAGCGCGGATCGTTGGGCGCATGGAAAGTGGCAATGATCGGCGCCTGAATTTCT
This sequence comes from Pseudomonas sp. TWP3-2, assembly GCF_049897765.1. NCBI lineage: Bacteria > Pseudomonadati > Pseudomonadota > Gammaproteobacteria > Pseudomonadales > Pseudomonadaceae > Pseudomonas > Pseudomonas sp. TWP3-2. Next base: position 29,754 of record NZ_JAFCWW010000010.1, read on the forward strand.
GCCGGCAGAAAACTGCGCAGCCCAAGCGTGGCCATTTCTTCCATCAGCGCCTGACAGTTGGCCGCATAACGCGCATGCCGCGCCGGCAGGCCGCCTTCTTCGTGGTATTGCAGCAGCGCTTCGTGCAGCGCGGCGACTACGTGGGTCGGCGGGGTGAAGCGCCACTGCCCGGTTTTTTGCATATAGCTGTGCTGATCGAACAGATCCATCGCCAGCGAATGCGAATTGCCGGCGGAGGCGGCCAGTGATTCCTTGCGGGCGAATACGAAACCCATGCCCGGCACGCCTTCCAGGCATTTGCCCGAAGCGGCGATCAGCGCATCGAACGGCACTTGTTGCGCATCCACCGGCAAGGCGCCGAAAGAACTCATGGCATCGATGATCAGGCGTTTGCCGTGCTGCGCAATAACTTGGGCAATTTCTGCCAGTGGATTGAGGATGCCGGTGCTGGTTTCACAATGAATCAGTGCGACGTGGGTGATATCACCGTCGGCGCGCAACAGGCGGTCTACGTCGGCCGCGGTGGTCGGCTCATCTTCGGCGGTTTCGAAGGTGCTGAACGAGCGGCCGAGCACTTCGCAGATCTTCGCCAGACGCTTGCCGTACGCGCCGTTGATCAATACCAGAATCTTGCCGTCACGCGGCACGAGGGTGCCGATCGCGGCTTCGACGGCGAAGGTGCCGCTGCCTTGCAATGGCACGCAGTGGTGCGTCGCCGCGCCGTTGAGGATCGCCACTAATTGTTCGCAGAGGCTGGCGGTCAGTTGATTGAAGCGGTCATCCCATGAACCCCAGTCGACCATCATCGCCTGGCGGGTTCGCGCCGAAGTGGTCAACGGGCCGGGAGTGAGCAGGATGGGGGCGGCAATACTCATTCGTGTGTCCTCGCGAAAGCGCTGGGGGATGAAGCTACGGCGCCTAAGTTGCAATTCGGCGAGCCATCAATCAAATTGTTTGTTGTTATGCCAGCCATCAGTGAGAGTTATTCATGAATCTGTTTCAGCTGCGCGCCTTCGATGCTGTCGCCCGAGAAGGCAGCTTCACCCGCGCTGCTGCGCGGCTGTTCATCAGTCAGCCGGCGGTCACCGGGCACATCAAGGCGCTGGAGGAGCACTACCAGATCACCCTGCTAAGGCGCACCGCGCGGCGGGTCGAGCTGACCGAGGAGGGCAGCAAACTCGCGGCCATTACCCGGGCGATGTTCGGCATGGCCGAAGAGGCGCAGGCGTTGCTCGAAGCCAATCGGCAACTGCTAAGCGGTCGTCTTGAAGTGGCGGCTGACGGCCCGCACATGGTCATGCCGATGCTCGCCAGCCTGCGCGCGCGGTATCCGGGGATTACGGTGAACCTGCGGTTGGGCAACGCGCAGGAAACCCTCGCCGCGCTGATGTCCGAGCATGCCGACGTGGCGGTGTTGACCGAAGTCGAGCCGCGCAAGGGCCTGCATCTGCAAGCGCTGAGCGAATCGCGGATTTGCGCATTGGTGCCGGCCGGGCATCCTTGGGCGGCGCGTACGTCTGAAGTGCAGCTCAAGGAACTGGATCAAGTGATCATGGTGCTGCGCGAGCCCAGTTCGATCACCCGGCGCACCTTCGATCAGGCCTGTGCGCAGGCGTCGGTCAATCCACGGGTGCTGCTGGAGCTGGACAGTCGCGAGGCAGTGACCGAAGCCGTGGCGGCCGAGCTCGGCGTCGGCGTGGTGTCTTCGGTGGAGGTCAGCCATGACCCGCGCGTGGTGGCGATTGCGCTTGCCGGAGAGGGATTGGTCAACCGGCACATGCTCGGATGCGTCGAGCGGCGCCGGGAGTTGCGCCTGATTCAGGCGTTTTTCGATTTGGCGCCTTCATGAAATACCGAGTCGCCGCAATCGCGGGCAAGGCTGACAAAGGCTAAAGCTCAAGGCGCGGCGCGGTTGAGCAGCCAGTTGAGTAAAGGGTCGTCCGTGTCGGGCTCAGGCATGGTTTGCCGGAGTGGACGGGAACCACAGGCGTCGAGGCACAGGATCGGTCGATCCGGATCGCTGTCGAGAAAACTCACCCAGACCTCACTGCCGGCACGAGGCAATGCGTCTGCTGCGAGTCGGCCGCTGGTGGCAATCGGTAGCCACAAATTTTCAGTCTCGCCGAGCGCGGGCCATAGCTGCACGGCGATGCGGCCCTGGTCATCCGGTTGCGGCGGCTGGCCGGGTGTACCGCGCACTCGTGCCAGTTGATACCCGGGAATGCTCGGGCGCGCGTGGCGCAGTGGCGGACGGAAGTCGGTCGACCATGGTTGCGCGGTAAATTCATTGTGATATCCGCGGGTTGCGGGCATCGGCTCAAGGATCGACGGCTGTTGCCCCTGATGGCGCAACTCGGTGATCAGCCATTGCTCGTTGAAGCCGCTGAGCGGGTGATCGGCCACTTGGAGCAGTTGGCCACTTCGCAGACGCGGGCAATCGCTGCGGCCGTGAATCGAGCGATACTCACAACGCTGGCGCTCCAGTTGCCGACGACTGCGCTGCTCGGCATGGCGCTGTTCGCTCGGCACTAATCCCGGTTCGTTGGCGGGCACTGAATGGTTGGCCGCTTCCTCCTGACTTTGCACTTGCCCACGCTCGCGAAAGCTTTGCGCAAGCATCGGGATCACTGCTTTATGCCGCTGGAACAGTGCACTGACGGTGGGCGACGGCGCGTCATTCTCGTTGCTGAATCCGATCGATGTCGGTTGTTGCGGCAAACTCAGGCTGTCATCGGCGAACACCACCACATGCCCGTCGGGCTGGTGCTCAAAGTGATAGTGGATGCCTTCTTCTTCGCACAGGCGCTGCAACAACGCCAGATCACTCTCGTCGTACTGGATGCAGAACGGTCGGGGCGGATAGTGGCCGACGTTCATCTCGATTCGGTAACTGTGCGGTGCCAGGCAGTGTTCGGTCAGCAGTTGCTGAATAATTGCCGGCACGTCCGAGCGCGTGAACACTCGGCGTCGCGGCTGCAGGTCGAGCGCGCTTAAATGCGGCATCAGCACCAGTTGATAACCGATCCGATGCGTTCCGCGATGTTCGCAACTGACACTTTGAATGATGCCGTGAATCCCCTGATCGTTATCCAGCTGCAGGAACGCTGCCTGGTGCAGCAGACTACCCGGCGGTTGCGCCGGGGCCAGGCCGATGACTTCAATCTCGAAACGATACAACTGATTCAGCGCTTCATGACCACTGAAACGCAGCACCGGCAGGCAGAGGCCGCCATCGAGCAGGGTCAGGGTGAAGGGGCTTTCCTTGTCATTGAGCATTCGCGCGGCTCTGTCAGGCAATACGGACGGCAGAGGGTACGAAACCGCAGCGCGAAATAGGCATGGCATAGGGGGTTTTCAGAATTGCCCTACAAGCCGCGTAGAAGATGTCGATTCGGCAACCGAATTTTTGGTCGATTGCCGACTTTAGGCCGTATAAACTTGGCGCCACCGCGTCGGCCAATAAATGTCTCGGCGCCACAGATCAAGAGAGTGAGTAATGGGCGCACAGTGGAAGGTTAAACACAAAGAAGCGGCATCCAACGCAAAGGGCAAGATCTTCGGCAAACTGGTCAAGGAAATCACCATTGCTGCGCGCAACGGTGCCGATACCGCGACCAACGCACATTTGCGTCTGGTGGTCGAACAGGCCAAAAAAGCTTCGATGCCGAAAGAAACCCTGGATCGCGCGATCAAGAAAGGCGCGGGCCTGCTTGGCGAAACCGTGCAATACCATCGCGTGACCTACGAAGGTTTTGCTCCGCATCAGGTGCCGTTGATCGTCGAATGCGTCACCGACAACATCAACCGCACCGTGGCGGAAATCCGCGTGGCGTTCCGCAAGGGACAGTTGGGTGCGTCCGGTTCGGTGGCCTGGGACTTCAACCACGTCGGCATGATCGAAGCTTCGGCGGACAGCGCGGATTCCGATCCGGAAATGGCTGCGATTGAAGCCGGTGCGCAGGATTTCGAGGCGGGTGAAGACGGCGCGACGTTGTTCCTGACCGATCCGACTGACCTCGATGCCGTGCAGAAAGCACTGCCGGAGCAGGGCTTCACCGTGTTGTCGGCCAAGCTTGGCTACCAGCCGAAGAACCCGGTCAGCGGTTTGAGTGATGAGCAGATGGCTGAAGTCGAAGCCTTCCTCGAAGGCCTCGATAACCATGACGACGTGCAGGACATGTTTGTCGGATTGGCGGGCTAACCTGCGGCAGATGTGATCGACCTGTGGCGAGGGAGCTTGCTCCCGCTGGATGGCGAAGCCGTCCCAATCAGACGACTGCTACGCAGCCGAGCGGGAGCAAGCTCCCTCGCCACGGAATCCAGGCGATCACAGGTTATGCAGCAACTGCACAACCTCGCTGAACCCCGGCCGCCCCAGCACATCCGGCTGGCAGCAGCGCCGCTCCAGGCCTTCCAGCGCCACACGCTGCCCATCGCTCAACCCCGAGTCGATGCGCGCCAGCAATTCACCCAGCAGCACCCCGAACGCGCGTACTTCAATGCGTTGCAAGGCACGGGTTTCCAGACTGTCTTCGGTGGTATGGAACGACGCCGCACCAAAATCCCCCAACAGACAATCACCACGCTCATTCAACAGGATGTTGTGCCCGTATAGATCACCGTGGGTGATGCCTTGTCGATGTAGATGCTCGGCAGCTGCGGCGATGCCCCGCGCAATGCGCAACGCGACCTCGGCCGTAAAACGGCAGTCCTCGGCATACACATCCCGCGAGCAAGACACGAGGCTTGGCAATCCGGCCAGATTGAGATAACTCGGGTCGATCAGTTGCATCACCAGCCCTTGCTGACCATCCGGATGGTTGCCGATGCGTCCTTCGACGCGAATCAGATTCGGGTGCAATCCAGCGGTGATGCAGGCGTTCATTTCGTGCAGCGGCGAGCCGTCGCTGGTCATTTCGCCTTTGTAGAGTTTTACCGCCACTTGCGAGGTCGGCTGATCGGCAGGTTGCCAGATCGCCCGGGAAATCACCCCGGAAGCGCCTTCACCGAGTTGCTGTTCCAGACGCAAGGTCGACCAGTCAATGATCGGCGTCGCTTCAAGTGCCGCCGCGTCTGCTTCGGTCTCCAGCGGATTGCCGGCATAGGCCAGCCAGGTCAGGCTCGGCAGGGTCAGCAGCCATTGCGGCAGTTCGGTCATCCGATTGGCGGCGATCCTGAGCAACTCCAGCCTGTGACATTGGCTCAACGATGGCGGTAACGTTTGCAGACGATTGCCCGCCAGCATGAGCTTCTGCAACTGCGGGCGCTCGCCGAGTTCGACGGGCAGGGTTTCGATGCAGTTGTCAGTCAGGATCAACCAGCGCAACAGCGGCGGCAGCGCCGCGCCGGGCACATGGGCGATGCGGTTGGACTTGAAGCCGATCATCGTCAATGCCGGGCACTGACCCAGGCACGCCGGCAACTCGGTAAACAGGTTATCCGAACAAAACAGCACTCGCAGGTGCGTCAGCCGATGCAGGTCATCCGGCAGACTGCTCAAGGCATTACCGCTGAGGTTGAGGACTTCCAGCGAATCGGCGAGGTCGAAAATTTCCCGCGGAAATTCGCTCAGGCCTTCTGCCAGATCCAGACGAGTGATGCCCGACAACTCGCCGGCGCGCAATTGAGCAAGGGTGTGCATGAAGGTGTTCGCTTTAGACAGATAGGCGCGAGGCGCCGGAAATTGCGCGACATGATAGCGCCAGACGGTTGGCTATTCGCGCACTTCTGACAATTGCCCCAAGCGACTGCGGGTGCGGGCGAGGTCGATGGCGTCACCGGCAAGGCTTTCGCCCAAGGGTAGCTGGCCGAGCAGGGTCAGGTGTTTGTCCTGATCGTAAAGCACGTCGATCAGGTTGATGAAGCGCTGCTGAGCGGCGATCGAGCATGCACCGAGTTGCGGCAGGTCGTCGATGATCCAGCGGTCGAAGCGCCGACAAAGCTCCAGATAGTCCATGACCGCTGTCGGTTGTTCGCACAGATCGGCGAAGGTGAAACCGACGCGGCGCTCTTCGCACAGCCGCGCTTGCAGTTCTCGTGCACCGACCTTGAGCTGCTGCGCCGGGGCATTGCTTTGCGGCAACTTCAAAGCCCGGCGTTGCTCGGCGCTGGCTGGCCACACGTAATGCCCGTGGGTAAATACCTGATGCGCGTGGTGGCGCACCTGGCTGCGGTAATCGTGCGGGCCGCCGACTTCCATGACCTGCATGCGCGCGTTGATCAGGTCGATCACCGGTTTGAACCGCGCGTGATACAGCGGATTGGGCAGCAAACCCTCCGGCGGATAATTGGAAGTGACCAGCAGCAAAATCCCACGCTTGAACAGGGCCTTGAACAGCCGGTTGATGAGCATCGCATCGCCGATGTCATGCACATGAAACTCGTCGAAACACAGCACCCGGCAGTCCTCGAGCAATGCGTCGAGGGTAACGGCGAGGGCATCGTCCTGGTCGCGATGGCGAAACATGCCTTGATGCAATTGGGCGAAAAACTCATGGAAGTGCAGGCGGCGTTTCTGCTCGATTGGCAGGGCATGAAAAAAACCGTCCAGCAGCCAGCTCTTGCCGCGCCCGACGGCGCCGTGCAGGTACAGGCTTGGTGGTATCTGCGGCTTGTTGCCAAGCAAAAGTCCGGCTTGTTGTGCGAGGCAATCGATGACGCGTTGCTGGCTATGGCTGAGGGTATAGCCCTGCGCGTGGGCCTGGTTGCGAAAGTAATCACGGATCGCTTGTGCACTGACGCAATGCCCCGCACTGGACGGGCGACTTTTGCCGAGCAGTCGGCCCAACACCGAAAAGCGCTGGGTCAGGGGCGGGCGTTTGGGTGGTCGAGCGGGCACTGTAAGGTCACTCCGATGGCGGCAGACCGGCTCCCCCGAGCGCGGCGGGGTAGTGTAACCAGATGGGTAGTTTGCCTTCCACTGCGGTTGCTCACCCGGGCTGTGGCTGGACAACAATCTGCGGCGCGTACAGCTTTTCTCAGCGGCATAAGCGGCAGTCTCGTCAACCTTTCGAAACATATCCCGGCAGAACACTGGATCCAATCGACTGGCGCAATCGCCGTCCGTTGCTAATCTGGAACCCAGTAACCACCGCACACAAGGAACGCGCAGTGAACACAAGGGTGGTCTGGGGATTGCTCGGCGGGCTCGCAGCGCCAGTCTTCGCCGCCGACTTGCAGGTCGAGGTGCGAGTCGATGTGCAGCGCGGCTGCCAGTTGGTCGGCCAGCAGCGCGAGGCCGGAATCGAGCAGTTGGGCGTGCTCGACTTTGGCAGCACCGCGCGGCTTGATGACCCGGCCGGGCCGCTCGGTGCGGCACTCACCAATCAGCGCCTGCCACGGCTGCAATGCAACCCGGACACGCCGTATCAGATGCGTGTCGATGGTGGCTTGCACGGCGGTGTCGGTGAGGTGCGCTACATGGCGGGCGAGGCGGGCAGCAAACCGATTCCGTATCGCTTGTATCAAGATGCTGCGCGGCGGATGCCGCTGGTGGTGGATGTGCCAGTGAGTGGCCGAGTGCCGGACACCGGCACAGTGGAATTGCCGTTATACGCGCGGATTGAGCGCATGGCCGAAGTGCCGCGCGTCAGCCGTTATTCGGATCTGGTCAAAGTGACTGTGACCTGGTGATTGCATCGGGTCAGTCGGCAACCCGCTGGATTCGGGTTGCGCAAGGAAGGGGCGCTCAATGACAAGCGCGATGGTCGAGTGATCCTGAAGGAGTAGGGCAAGCGCAATGACAAGCAAGCACTGGCTGGTAATCGCCACGGGCGCGCTGCTGTTGCTCACCGAACACGCACGAGCGGCGGTCAGTGGGCAAATCCACGCGCGGCTGGTGCTGATCGCAGGTTGCGAAGTGACCAACGGCGCCAGCCCGGGCCCGGTCGGCGATCTGGGCAAACTCGATTTCGGTCAGCAAGGCCCGACCTGGTACGCGCCGATCAAGGCCAGCCTCAGCACTGACAGCAGCGGCAAGCTGAATGTCGCGTGCAATCCTTCAGTCACCGGTTTCATTGTGACCATCGACGGCGGCGCGCATGGCGACGGCACCACCCGACGCCTGAGCAACGGGCGCCAGACCATCCCCTATCAGCTCTCCCTCGATCCTTCGGGCATGCAGAGCTACAGCATCGGTCAACAACACAACTTCGCTGTCACCAACGGCGCGCAAATACCGATCCCGGTATTTGGCTCGGTGGTGGCGAACACCCGCGCGGTACCGGCCGGGGTCTATACCGACACCCTGACGGTAACGCTCGACTGGTAACCCCGTAGAGGACGGACACCATGCGTACGATTGCATCAAGGATTGGTTTGTCGTTGCTCGGCCTGACGCTGGCTTCCAGCGTCAACGCCGCCACCACGGTCACCGGGCAGATCACTTCCAGCCTGATTCTGACCAGCAGTTGCCAGGTCAACGGATCCGGCGGTTCCACCGGGCTGAACTTTGGTGCCTTGAACTTCGGCACCGCCAACAGTCTGTTCACCACTGCCACCGGGCAAGTGCTTGGCGGTGGCGGCGGGGCGTTGTCGATTCTGTGCTCGGCCGGCACCACGCCGACGGTCAAGGTACGCGCCGGTGCGCATGACGGGCTGTCGCCGGGCGGCACGCGCGCGCTTTACGACGGCGTCGCCAACTACGTGCCGTATGACTTGTACACCGACGCCGGGCATTCGCAGTTGTTGGCCATCGACGGGGTGGTCAACCTCTCGGCGAGTACCGGCGTGGCGCAAACGGTGAATCTCTACGGTCAGGCCGTCGGCAAGGCCGGGCTGCCAGCCGGGACTTACACCGACACCATTGCTGTTGAACTGACGTTCTAGTGCCATGCGCCGACCAGGTTGCGCGGCGTTGTTTTCGCTGTGCGCGTGCAGCGTGCCATTGCCGCTGGCGGCGGTGACCAGCCAGAGTTTTCAGGTCAGCGCCACGGTGACGCCGGGTTGCCTGGTGGTGGGCGGGGTGTCGAATTACGGCGGCTTGAATTTCGGCACACGCTCGGCCCTGGCCACCGACACCGTGCAGGTCGCGCTGACCGGCGGCGTGCAATTGCAATGCACGCCGGGCGTCACGTTGAACATGACCGTCGATGGCGGCCAGTACAACAGCAGTGGCCGGCACATGCAGCTCAACAGCGGCAGCGCGCGGGTGGCGTATGCGCTGTTTCGCGACGCGGCTTACAGCCAGAGCCTGGGCATCGGCCAGAGCGTGGCGGTGGCCTACGGCGATGCGAACAACATCAGCCTGCCGATTTACGGTCAGGTGCAATTACCGGGCAATCAGCCTGGGGGGACTTACAGCGACGTGCTGCAGGTGCAGCTGTCGTGGTGATGTGAATGACAAGGAGTGGTTTTATGGGGTTTTCCACGTCACGGCATATGTTCGTGCGTTGCGCGATGCTGGCGCTGGTCATGTTTACGGGAGGGAATGCGCAGGCGGCGAGTTCGGTGCTGATCTGGCCGATCGATCCGGTGCTTGAGGCCGATCAACAGGCCAGTGCGCTGTGGCTGGAAAATCGCGGCACTGAAACGGCCAACCTGCAGATCCGCGTGTTCGCCTGGAATCAAAGCGGCTTCGCCGAGCAGTACCAGAATCAGCGCGACGTGATCGGCAGCCCGCCGGTGGCGAAGATCGAGCCGGGGCAAAAGCAACTGGTACGCCTGACCCGAACCCGGGACGTGCCACCGGGGCAGGAACTCGCCTACCGAATCATCATCGATGAAATCCCTTCCGCCCAACCGCCCGCCGCCGAGGGCGGCAAGACCGCCGCAGCGATCCGTTTTCAGATGCGCTATTCAGTGCCGCTGTTCGCCTATGGCGCCGGGCTGTGGAGCAAGGAAGACACCACCCGCCAGCGCGATCCCAAGAGCATCGGCCTGCCGCAATTGAGCTGGCGCACCGTTGCAGTGGATGGCCGTCCGTACGTGGAAGTGCGCAATCAGGGCGCGGTGCATGCACGGTTGACCGATGTGGCATTCAAGCAGGGTGGACAGAGCAAACCGCTGGCCGAAGGGTTGCTGGGTTACGTGCTGCCGGGCGCGGTGATGCGTTGGCCGGCGCCGGGGCCGGTGGCAGGCGAACTGGCGGGGCGAGTCAATGGTGCGCCGCAGGTACAGAGCATCGCTCCTGCACGCTAGCCAGCTAAACAAGCAATACGGGACCGCCAGGGCAGGCAGTTGACCGGGCGGCTGCGAGCGGGATCAGGAGGATTCTGTCCATTGATGGACGTACAGCGCTAATGAGTTCGGGATGGGCTCGTCGTATTCAGCGTCCGTTGTGGCTCATGACCGGCGCGTGTTGCCTGGTGTTTGTTGATCCATCGGGGGCCGGCGATCTGCCGCCGCCGCCCAGCGGCATGGAGGCCGTGAGCGATGCACAGTTGTTTCTGGAGCTGGTGGTCAATCAGATGAATACCGGGCGCGTGGTGGCGGTGGCGCAGCGCGGCGGGCGGCTGTTTCTGCCGGCCAGTGTGTTGCGCGATACCGGCATGCAACTGCCCGACACGCTAGGCGCCGAAGTCGATCTCGACGGCTTGCCGGGCCTGCACAGCGATTACGACAGCGTCGGCCAACGCTTGCTGCTGGATGTGCCGCCGGACTGGCTGCCCGAGCAGTTCATCGGCAACCGCGAGGTCTACCCGCGCACCCCGGCGCTGAGCAGTTTCGGCGCGCTGTTCAACTACGATCTGTATCTCAATGACACGGATGACGCCGGCACTTATCTAGCCGCGTGGAACGAAGTGCGGCTATTCGACAGTTGGGGCACGCTGTCCAACACCGGGCAGTACCGCCGCACGTTATCCGGCGATGCCGTCAGTACGCTGAGCAACGGATATCTGCGCTACGACACTACATGGCGCTATTCCGATGACGAACAGATGCTCACCTACGAGGCGGGCGACGTGATCAGCAGCGCCTTGCCCTGGAGTAGTTCGGTGCGACTCGGCGGCGTGCAGTTTTCCCGTGACTTTGCGGTGCGTCCGGATCTGGTGACCTATCCGCTGCCGCAATTCGCCGGGGAAGCGGCAGTGCCGTCCTCGGTGGATCTGTTCATCAACGGCTACAAATCCAGCAGCGCCGATCTGCAACCGGGGCCGTACACCCTGACCAATATTCCGTTTATCAACGGCGCGGGCGAAGCGGTCGTCGTCACCACTGATGCACTCGGTCGGCAGGTGTCGACCACTGTGCCGTTCTACGTCACCAGCAACCTGTTGCAAAAAGGCCTGAGCGATTTTTCAGTGGCGGCCGGTACCTTGCGCCGGGATTACGGTTTGAAGGATTTCAGTTACGGGCCGGGCGTGTCCTCGGCCAGTCTGCGCTACGGCATCAGCGACAGCTTCACCCTCGAGAGCCACGCCGAAGCAGCCGATACCCTGACCCTTGGCGGGCTCGGCGGCAATCTGCGTCTGGGTAATTTCGGCGTCCTCAACAGTGCGCTCAGCCAGAGCCGTTTCGATGGCGACAGCGGCCAGCAACTGAGCCTCGGCTATCAGTACAGCAACCAGCGTTTCAGCTTCTCGTATCAACGCTTGCAACGCCGCGATCAGTACGCCGATCTGACGGTGGTCGACAGTGATTACATCAGCCTCAGTCGCCGTAGTGAACAGGCGACCCTGAGCCTCAACCTCGAGCGCTGGGGCAGCCTCGGCGCCGGTTATTTCGACATTCGCGCGGCGGACGATTCACGCACCCGCTTGCTCAACCTGAGCTGGAGCAAACCGCTGTGGCGCAACAGCAGTTTCTACCTGTCGGCCAACCGCGAGATCGGCGACAGCAACTGGGCGGTGCAGGCGCAACTGGTGGTCCCGTTCGACCTGCGTGGGAGTCTGGCGATCAGCAGCGAGCGCAGCAAAACCGGGCAATCGCAGCACCGGGTCAACTACAGCCGCGCCGTGCCTTCCGAAGGCGGGGTGGGTTTTAATCTGGGGTATGCCAAGGGTGACGGCGCCGATTACCGTCAGGCCGACGTGACCTGGCGTCTGCAATCGGTGCAGTTGCAGGCCGGGGTTTATGGCTCAGCGGATGCCGAAACCCGTTGGGCGGACGCCAGCGGTTCGTTGGTGTGGATGGATCGGCAGATGTTCGCCGCCAACCGCATCGACGACGCGTTTGTGGTGGTCAGCACCGATGGCTATGCGGACATTCCGGTGCGCTACGAGAATCAGCAAGTCGGCCAGACCGATCGCAACGGTCACTTGCTGGTGGCGTGGAGCAGCGCTTACTACCGCGGCAAATACGAAATCGATCCGCTGAACCTGCCGGCCAACGTGCGCACCCCGAATGTCGAACAGCGCATCGCGGTGCGGCGTGGCAGCGGGTATTTGCTGGAGTTTCCATTGAGTCGGGTGATCGCCGCGAGCATCGTGCTGGTGGATGCGCAACAGCGCGAATTGCCCCTCGGCAGTGGCGTGCTGCATGAGCAGAGCGGCGCGCGCACGGTTGTTGGCTGGGACGGCCTGGTCTATCTGGAAAATCTCCAGCCGCAGAACTCGCTGCAGGTGAGTCTGGCGGATGGAAAAAGCTGTCAGGTGCAATTCGACGTCGATATGAATCAGGATCAAGTGCCGCTGATTGGCCCGCTGGTGTGCCGATGAGCAGGTTTTATCTGTGGTTGTTGCTGATGCTGCCGGGGGCGGTGCAAGCCGCGTGCTCGGTGGTCAGCACCACGCCGGCAGCGTTCGGTTCAATCAGTTCGATTGCGCTACGCACCACGGCGCAAAACAGCTCCACCTTGAACGGCGGTTTGAGTTGCACCGGGTCTTTGCTGTCGCTGCTGAGCAGCGGCGATCACTTCTGGGCGACTGTCACTTCCAGTCAAAGTGGCTTGCTCGGGCCGACCGGCGATGTGATCGGCTACACGATCTACGCCAACAACAGCACCAGCTACCCGCTGACACGCGGCACCGCTTACGACTTCGCCCGCAATGGCATCATCGATGCGCTCGGCCTGCTCGCTGGCCCGGTGCCGAAAACCGTGCCGCTGTACCTCGGCACCACCATCGGCAGCAACGTCGCGGCGGGGGTGTATACCGAAACTTTGAGCATCTTCTGGAACTGGAATTACTGCTCCGGAATCGGCATCGGCGCGATTTGTCTGGGCCGCGATATCGGCAGCGGCACCACCACGCTGACGGTCAACCTGACGGTGTCCAACGATTGCACGATTACCGCGCCGAACATCGCGTTCGGCAGCGCCCCGGTGGTCAGCGCGTTTACCCCGGTGACCGGGCAGACGATCAATCTGGCCTGCACCAAGGGCAGCGCCTACACCGTGGGTTTGAGCGACGGACAAAATCCGCTGAGCGTCGGCGGTCGGCGGCGCATGGTGTCTTCGGGCAATTATCTGGCCTACGACATCTTCAAAAGCGCTGGCACCACGCGTTGGGGCAGCGTCGGTGCCGCCCGCCGCGCCAGCACGGATGCCGAAGTGAATCCCGGCAACGGACTGGGCACCGGCAGTCAGATCTTCAACTACAACGCGAAGATTTATACCGATCAGGCCACGCCGCCGGGCGGGACCTATGTGGACAATGTGGTGCTGGATGTCGGGTTCTGATTTCTCAGAATTGCAGCGATTGCTTGAGCACCTGCGCCGCCGGTGTATCGGTCGGGCTGACCATCGCATAGTTGTAACCGCTACCCGACCAATAGTCCGCGCGCAATTCGCCGTCACTGCGACTGCCGCGCGGCAGAAAAGTATTCTTCGGACCCGGTGGGCGCACGTAAAAGCTGATTTTGTGTCCGCCGTGATCCTCATACATGACCATCGCCGCCGGGCCTTCATCGGTACTCAGCAAGCGTCCGCTGACCGGAGAAAACCCGGCGGCTCTCAGATCCGGCAGGCGATTGGCCTGAGTGAAATAACGGTCGAGCCAACGCTGCATGTCGCCGTCGCCATCGACCTTATAGTCCGCCGGCAGAATGCCCTGCTGAGCAATCAGGCGGTAAGCCTGCAAGGCATCGGTCATCGGCGCCGGGGAATGCACCACGGTCATGTCCCGCGCTTGCCAGCCACCGAATCCACCGACGCTGACCGCAATCAGCAACACAGCGGCGCTGGCCCAGGCCTTGCGCGACTGCCGTTGGAGGCGCTGGCGGATCAGCGCCGGATCGAGTTCCGGATTGGCCGGCTGCTGCAATGCACCGCCGAGTGCGGCACGCAGGTGCTGGGCATCCAGTTGCCAGGCACGCACTTGCGCGGCTTGCTCAGGGTGGCTGGCCAGCCAGGTTTCCAGCACAAGCCGGTCGGCAGCGCTGAGTTGGTGGTCGACGTAGGCGTGCAGATCACGCTTGTTGGGCGGCAGGCTGATCATTTGAGTATCCGCAAGGGAGGGCTGCTGATTTCGCCGTCGCTGAGCTGACGCAAAGCCTGGCGCGCGCGGGACAGACGCGACATCACGGTGCCGGTGGGGACGTCGAGAATCTCGGCAACCTCTTTATAGGTCAAACCTTCGACTGAAACCATCAGCAGCAGGGCGCGCTGCTCGGTGGGTAAGCGGTCGAAAGCTTGCAGAGTCGATTGGGCGATCACCGTGCGTTCCGCCGAGGGCTCGGCATCGTCGCGGCCGGTGAGAAATTCGAGCATCCGCGCATAACGCCGTGAACGTCGATGGGCATCGAGGAACTGCCGATAGAGGATCGAAAACAGCCACGCGCGCAAATCACCGTCCGCGCGTTTGCCGGCCCAACTCGACAGGGCACGTTCCAGGCTGGCCTGCACCAGATCGTCGGCGCTGCTGCTGTTGCGCGTCAACGACAGGGCAAAGCGGCGCATGCCGGGAATGATTTCTCGCAGTTGTTCGTCGATTTCGCTCATGAAGTTCTGCTAGTCACTACGCTGTGGACTAGGAAGACGCCCGGCGTTCGAGGTTATTCCACGTTCGGAAAAATAAAAACCGGGCCGTGGAATAAATCCGCATGGCGTGCGTCTTGTTGATTCTTCCTACTTGAGGCCGCTGGCCCTGGAGTCGTTCATGGTTGATCGCAACTCACCTTCTGGTGGGCCGCAACGCCCGCCACTGAGTGCCGCGAGCCTGGTGCTGCGCCTTGGCGGCATTGCCGTGGTTGTCGCGGCGGTGGCCGGGGCGTTTGCCTACGTGCATGGCACCTTTGACCCACAACGTCTGACGCCCAAGGCGTTGGTCGATGTGCTGGAAAAGAACAGCGGCGTGCACGCGGGATTTCGCCGCAATCACGCCAAAGGTGTCTGCGTGATCGGGCATTTCGAGAACAGCGGCGAGGCGCGCTCGTTTTCCGTAGCGCAAGTATTCAGTGAGTCGCGCACGCCTGTGGTCGGACGTTTCGCACTGCCGGCCGGTAGCCCCTACGCGCCGGACAGCAGCGTGCCGATCCGCAGTCTGGCATTGCGCTTCACTCAAGCCAACGGCCAGCAGTGGCGCACCGGGATGAACAGCATGCCGGTGTTTCCGGTGGGTACGCCTGAGGCGTTCTATCAATTGCAGCAGGCGCAGTCACCGGATCCGGCCACGGGTAAACCCGATCCGGCCAAGGTCCCGGCGTTTTTCGGCAGTCATCCGGAAGCCGTACCGTTCCTGACCTGGATAAAGACTGCCAAGCCATCGGCCAGCTATGCCACGGAAACCTACAACAGCGTCAACGCGTTCTATCTGGTCGATGCCAGCGGCAAGAAACAAGCGGTGCGCTGGAGCATGACGCCACTGGCACAAGATGCGGCGGGCGCGACTGCCCCGGAGGGCGCAGACTTTCTGGAAAAAGATCTGGTGCAACGCTTGGCCTCCGGGCCGCTGCGCTTCCAGTTGAACATCACCTTGGCCAACGCCGACGATCCGGTGAATGACGCAAGCAAGGCCTGGCCGCAAGGTCGCAAAGTGCTGAATGCCGGTACGCTGGTGCTGGAAAAGACTCAGCCACAACTCAGTGGTGAGTGCCGCGACATCAATTACGATCCGCTGGTTTTGCCGGCCGGTATCGAAGGTTCCGCCGACCCGTTGCTCGCCGCACGGTCAGCTGGTTACGCCGATTCCTACCTGCGTCGCACCAGCGAAGTCAGTCAATTGCCCGCCACCAAACAGGAGGCTCGCCCATGAGCCCGCGCCCAACTCATTTCGCTCTTTTCGCGCGGCTTCTGCACTGGCTGATGGCGCTGATGATCATCGCCATGCTGTTTATTGGCGCGGGCATGGTGGCCTCGGTCTCGGCGCGGCATGAATGGCTGATCAACCTGCACAAGCCGCTGGGCATTGCGATACTCGCCTTGGTGATCGTGCGTCTGCTGGTGCGTTTGTCCACCCGTCAGCCGCCACTGCCCGATGACTTGCCGGGCTGGCAAGTGATGGCGGCCAAGGCTTCGCATGTGTTGCTGTACGCGTTGATGCTGATCTTGCCCCTGCTGGGCTGGGCGATGATCAGTGCGGCGGGGGATCCGGTGATGCTCGGCAGTTCGTTGCAATTGCCGTCGATTCTGCCGGCCGATGCGCAGGTGTTTGCGTTGTTGCGCAAGGCTCACGGTTATCTGGCGTATTTGCTGTTTCTGACGGTGTTGCTGCATCTGGCAGCGGCGCTGTTCCATGGCTGGGTGCGCCGCGATGAAGTGCTCGACAGCATGCTGCACGGCAAGCCGCGCGACTGATTGCTGCGGAGCACGCACAAAAAATCGCAGACTGGCTGCGATTTTTTGTGCGGCGCGCATAGGGTGTCAGCGCAGGCTGTCGACCATGTCGGCAACCGTGGTCAGCACGTCCTTGCCCAGTTGTTTCGAGCGTTTGCCCGACCAGCCGGTTTCGACATTCGGATGATCGTCGTGATCCTTGAATGGCATTTCCAACGTCAGTGCCAGGCAGTCGAACTTCTGACCGACGCTGTTGCACGCCAGCGTCATGTTGGCTTGCCCCGGTTCGTCGCGGGTGTAGCCATATTTGGTCTGGAAGTCTTTGGTGGTGCGCTTGAGGTGGCTGCGGAAGTGCTCTTCGAGCTTCTCGATCCGCGGCGTGAAACCGGGATTGCCTTCGCAACCGGCGGTGAACACGTGGGGGATTTCTTCGTCACCGTGTACGTCGATGAACAGATCCACGCCGTACTTTTCCATCTGCTGCTGTACGAAAAGTACTTCCGGGCTGATTTCCTGCGAAGCGTTCTGCCATGCGCGGTTCAAATCCTGGCCCATGGCGTTGGTGCGCAGGTGACCGTGGAAGGCACCGTCCGGGTTCATGTTCGGCACCAGATACAGGTCGGCGCTGGCCAGCAGTTTGTTCAGCACTGGATCGTCGTGCCGCTCCAGACGCTCGATCACGCCTTCCATGAACCATTCGGCCATGTGCTCGCCGGGATGCTGTTGGGCGATGATCCAGATTTTGCGCTGGCCTTCGGCGCCAGTGCCTTTGCGCAGCAGCTGAATGTCGCGACCTTCGACGCTTTTGCCGGTGGCCAGCAGCTCAGTGCCGGCCTTGCTTACTGCTTGCTCGATCAACCAGTCATGGCGACCACGGCTGTAAGGTTCGAAATAGGCGAACCAGGCGTGAGTGGCCGTGGCTTCGAGGCTGAAGCGCAGGCAATCGCCTTCAAAAATGGTCGGGACGCGGAACCAGTTGACGTGATCGTAGGAGGCAACGGCCTGGTAACCATCCCACGCTTTGTTGTATGAGGACTGGCTGGCGTTGTTCAGGCGAAACCAATGTTCCTGGCCGACATGCAGGCCACTGGCCTTGAAGTGAAACCACTGGAAATGCTGACTGCGGGTGTCTGGCTTGATCGCCAGCAGGGCTTGCAGCGGATTGCTGATATCCAGCACTTGAATGTTGCCGCTGTCGAAGTTGGCGCTGATGTCGAACGAAGATTTGGCCACGGTCATAGTCGCTTCCTGAATATGATTTTATGGCAGCCACTTTACACGCAAGACAGGGTTGAAACCGAGGGGATTTAGAGGGTAGGGCGGGGGGCGTCCTCCATGACGCGGAGGCAGCTTAGTGTCTATGCGATTGATTCTCAAGTGCTATTTGGCATTACTTTGGTCCAATGCAGCCGGGTGTCCCTTGCCAAGCGATATTCTTTTGCTATTATCCGCGCCATCGAATTTGCAGCACCCAAAGACTTCATTAGCCTGAAGACACAAGCCAGAAAAACTGGCAAAAAAAGACCCGGCAAAAAGCCGGGTCAAAAACCGTGATTAGCCTGATGAGGAGATAGTCCAGAAGACCGACCTAAGGTCTCTGGTCCATCGACTGATCTCGCGACCAGCTGCCTGCAATAATAATCATTATCATTTGCAAGTCAAACATTTTTATCTGCGCGATTGGAAAACTCTTTCCTGCACGTCCGCAGCTTTCCCCTCAGCGACCAGCGCCATCAATCGAGTGGTCGACCATCGCCCGTGCCATGTCCACCATGTGCACCACCGAAAAAGCCAGGTCTCGACTCACGCCCTGCAGGCCGTCAGCTGCCTTGAACGCGGTTGCCGCTGCACAGCGCAACAGATCCGATGCGTGCACCAAGGATTCTTCGCCACTCAGGTTGCGGTTGACGCCGAAGAAGCGCTCGTCAACGTCAGGTTCTGACACAGCTGGTTTCAAGTAATAGTCCATCGCTCGCTGCGCGGCGGCGTTGCCTTGTGGCGAGGTGAACGTGGTGTCCATTTGCAGATCGGGCAAGTCTTTACTGGTGATATTCATGGTGAAAGGTCACTCCTTGGTCGATTCAAATCCGTGGCCCAAGCATAATACCTATCGTAGTTGTGACCAGAATTTAAATACTACAGTATGTGTTTTGTTGGCCGAAGGCAGCGCAGTAAGGTGCGGCACATGGATAAATGGATTGAGTTGGTCAAAGCCAAAATGAGTGAACTCAAAGTCACTCAAGTCGTGCTCGGCGAGCGCGTCGGCATGTCTCAGGGTGGCATTGGCCACTGGCTGAACAAGCGTCGCGAGCCGGGCGTCACTGAAATGAATAAGGTGCTCAAAGCCTTGGGAATGGACTTTCTCGAAGTGGCGGTGGTGATCCGCGAGCCGCAGGTGGACGCGGACGATGAAATGCCTCTCGCGCAAAAGTACAACCCATACTTTCGCTACCCGGTCAGCGACTGGAGCGTGCCGAGCGAGGTGCGTGAAAGCGAGCCGGCGTATTCAGGCGCGAAGGACAAGCGGCGTTTCGAGCTGACGGGTTATCACGCCCCCGGCGGCGCAGCGTTCTGGCTGATGGTGAGCGGAAATTCGATGACCGCGCCCAGCGGTCAGAGTATCGCTGAAGGGATGCTGATTCTGGTCGATCCTGCGGCTGAAGCCGTGCCCGGCAAACTGGTAATCGCCCAATGGCCGGACAGCGACGAAGCGATCTTTCGCAAGCTGGTGGAAGAGGGCGGCCAGCGTTATCTGGTACCGCTCAATCCGACCTGGCCGAAGGCATTGTTCACCGACGAGTGCCGAATCATCGGTGTTGTGGTGGAGGCAACGGCCAGATTCTAGTCAGATCGATCCTCGCCAGGCGTAGGATCGATCTCCCTTTTACGCTTCTTCCAGTTCGACCAGCGCGCTGCCTTCGCTGACCATTTCGCCTTCCTGGCAATACAGCGCTTTGATCACTCCGGCATGCGGCGCGCGGATGCTGTGTTCCATCTTCATCGCTTCGAGCACCACCAGTTGTGCGCCAGCCTCGACCGCTTGGCCGGCCTCCACCAACACGCGCACGATGCTGCCGTTCATCGGCGCGGTCAGTCCGCCCTGATGGCTGTGGCTGGCTTCGACGGCGCTGATCGGATCGTAGCTTTCGATGCGCCGTAGTTCGCCGTCCCACTGCAAATACACCGCGTTGCCCTGACGGATCGCTCGCAGCTGACGACGCACACCAGCGTGCTCAATCCGCAAGTGCTCACCGAGCAGTTTTGCGTCGGTGCCAGCACCGAGCGTCAACGCCCGATCCTGACCTTCGCAACTCAGATGCAGTGCGATCTCCCGAGGCAGCCCAGTGCGTAAACCGCTATTGAACGCCCAAGGTGAAGCCGGATCATCTCCCCGACCTACATGCGGCAGACTTTGCATAAACGCCTGTCCCGCCACTTGCCAGAACTCATCACTCAGCGCACTTGGCGCCGGCAGTAACTGCTCCTGATAACGCGGAATAAACCCGGTATCCAGCTCCGCCGCCGCAAACGCCGGATGCGCAATGATCCGCCGCAGAAAGTTGATGTTGGTCTTCAACCCGCCAATCGCAAATTCATCGAGCATGCTCAACAGCCGCAAACGCGCCTGCTCGCGATCCTCACCCCAGGCAATCAGCTTGCCGAGCATCGGGTCGTAGAACGGTGAAATCTCATCGCCTTCTTCAACCCCGCTATCTACGCGCCGCCCCGGGCCTTCAGACGACTCTCGATACAAATCCAGACGTCCGGTGGCCGGCAAAAAGTCATTCGCCGGATCTTCCGCATACAAGCGCACTTCAATCGCATGCCCGTTCAGCGGCACTTGCTCCTGGGTGATCGGCAACGCTTCGCCACGCGCGACGCGGATCTGCCAGGCCACCAGATCCAGCCCGGTAATCGCCTCGGTCACCGGATGCTCGACCTGCAGCCGGGTGTTCATTTCCATGAAGAAAAACTCGCCGCGCGCGTCGAGCAAAAACTCGACCGTGCCGGCGCCAACGTAACCAATCGCCTGCGCCGAACGCACCGCCGCCTCGCCCATTGCCCGGCGCAACTCAGGGCTGAGGCCCGGTGCCGGCGCTTCTTCGACGACTTTCTGGTGGCGACGCTGAATCGAGCAATCACGTTCGTTCAGATACAGGCAGTTGCCGTGCTGATCGGCAAAAATCTGAATTTCCACATGACGCGGCTTGAGCAGGTATTTCTCCACCAGCATCCGCGAGTCGCCGAACGACGATTGCGCTTCACGCTGCGCCGAGGCCAGCGCTTCAGCGAGTTGGCTGACGTCCTCGACGACTTTCATGCCCTTGCCGCCACCACCCGCCGTAGCCTTGAGCAGCACCGGATAGCCGATGCGTTCGCAGGCTTCGCGGAAGGTTTCCACATCCTGTGCTTTGCCGTGATAACCCGGCACCAGCGGCACGCCGGCGGTTTCCATCAACGCCTTGGCGGCGGACTTGCTGCCCATCGCGTCGATGGCCGAGGCGGGCGGGCCGAGGAAGATCAGGCCAGCCGCTTCAATCGCACGAGCGAACCCGGCGTTCTCCGACAAAAAACCGTAACCCGGATGAATCGCCTGCGCGCCGCTGGCCTTGGCCGCTGCGATCAACTTGCCGATTTGCAGATAACTGTCAGCCGCTTTGCTGCCGCCCAGATCGACGCGGATGTCCGCTTCACGGCTGTGCCGCGCATCGCGGTCGGTGGCGCTGTGCACGGCGACGGTGGTCAGGCCCAAGGCCTTGGCGGTACGCATGACGCGGCAAGCGATTTCGCCACGGTTGGCCACCAGCAGGGTGGTGAGAACAGGTGCGCTCATCAACGCGGCTCCTTGGGGGTGGTTGCGGCTTGCCAGCTCGGCGGACGTTTTTGCAGAAACGCGCGCAGGCCTTCCTGACCTTCGGGGCTGACGCGGATCCGGGCGATGGCGTTTTCGGTGTAGCGGCGCAGGGCCGGGGTCAGTGCGCCGTTGCCGACTTCACGCAGCAAGTCCTTGCTGACGCGCATCGCGGCCGGGCTGTTGAGCAGCAAGTTGTCGATCCACTGTTCGACTTTTTGCTCAAACTCAGCGGCGGGAAAACTCTCGGACAACAAACCGATTTCCCGTGCACGCTGGCCACCGAAGCGCTCGGCAGTGAGCGCATAACGCCGGGCCGCGCGTTCGCCGATGGCTTGCACCACGAACGGACTGATCACCGCTGGCGCCAGACCTATGCGCACTTCCGACAGGCAGAACTGCGCGTCATCGGCGCCAATTGCCATGTCGCAGCAACTGATCAAACCCAGCGCTCCGCCAAACGCCGCGCCCTGCACTACAGCAACGGTGGGGATTTTCAGTTTGGCGAGGTTGTACATCAGCTCCGCGAGTTCGCGGGCGTCGTCGAGGTTGGTGTGGTAATCGAGTTCGGCCGATTGTTGCATCCACGCCAGATCGGCGCCGGCGCTGAAGTGCTTGCCACGTCCGCGCAGCAGCAGAAAGCGCAGACTGCTGTCGCCGGCTACTTTGTCGATGGCCAGAATCAATTCGCGGATCATTTCGGCATTGAACGCGTTGTTCTTTTCTGCGCGGTTGAGCCACAAGGTCGCGAAACCGCGTGGATCGGTTTGCAGTTCGAGGGTGTTGAAATCGCTCATAAGGTTCTCCCGATCACATCCGGAACACGCCGAAGCGGCTCGGTTCGATAGGCGCGTTCAACGACGCGGACAAGGCCAGGGCCAGTACATCACGGGTTTGCGCCGGGTCGATGACGCCGTCGTCCCACAGCCGTGCGCTGGAATAGTAGGGGTGACCCTGTTCTTCGTACTGGTCGAGAATCGGTTGCTTGATCTCGGCTTCCTGCTCGGTGCTGAACGCCTGACCGCTGCGTTCGGCCTGTTCGCGCTTGACCTGCACCAGCACGCCAGCCGCCTGTTCGGCGCCCATCACGCCGATCCGTGCGTTCGGCCACATCCACAGGAAACGCGGATCGTAAGCGCGGCCGCACATGCCGTAATTACCCGCACCGAAGCTGCCGCCGATGATCACGGTGAACTTCGGTACTTTGGCGCAGGCCACAGCGGTGACCAGTTTTGCGCCGTGTTTGGCGATGCCGCCGGCCTCGTATTTCTGGCCGACCATGAACCCAGTGATATTTTGCAGGAACAGCAGCGGAATCCCGCGCTGGCAGGCCAGTTCGATGAAGTGCGCGCCTTTCTGCGCGGCCTCGGCGAAGAGGATGCCGTTGTTCGCGAGGATGGCGATCGGGTAGCCGTGCAGATGAGCGAAACCGCACACCAACGTGGTGCCGAACAGTGCTTTGAATTCATCGAACACCGAGCCGTCGACCAGTCGCGCAATCACTTCGCGCACGTCGAACGGCTGCTTGGCGTCGGCCGAGACCACGCCATATAACTCGTCGCTGGCGTAGAGCGGGGCAATCGGCGCGCGTTGTTGCAGTTCGCCGAGCTTGCGCCAATTCAGGTTGGCAACGCTGCGTCGAGCAATGGCCAGCGCGTGTTCGTCGCTCTCGGCGTAATGGTCGGCGACCCCGGAAATCTTGCAGTGCACATCGGCACCGCCAAGGTCTTCGGCGCTGACCACTTCGCCGGTTGCGGCTTTCACCAGTGGCGGGCCGGCGAGGAAAATCGTCGCCTGATTGCGCACCATGATCGCTTCGTCAGCCATCGCCGGCACATAGGCGCCGCCAGCGGTGCACGAGCCCATGACCACGGCGATCTGCGGAATTCCCATCGCGCTCATGTTGGCCTGGTTGAAGAAGATCCGCCCGAAGTGTTCGCGATCCGGGAATACTTCGTCCTGACGCGGCAAGTTGGCGCCGCCGGAGTCGACCAGATAGATGCACGGCAGGCGGTTTTGCTGGGCAATGGTCTGCGCGCGCAGGTGTTTTTTCACGGTCAGCGGATAGTACGAGCCACCCTTCACCGTGGCGTCGTTGGCGACGATCATGCATTCGACGCCTTCAACGCGACCGATTCCGGCGATCACGCCAGCGGCCGGAACGTCTTCGCCGTACACCGCGTGTGCGGCCAATTGGCTGATCTCCAGAAACGGTGAGCCGGGATCGAGCAAGCGATTGATCCGTTCACGCGGCAGTAATTTGCCGCGCGAGGTATGCCGTTCCTGGGCTTTGGCGCCGCCGCCCTGTGCCACTTGGGCGAGCAGGGTGTGCAGCGCGTCGACCTGTTCGAGCATCGCCGCGCTGTTGGCGGCGAACTCCGCTGAACGCGGGTTGAGCTGGGTATGCAAGATCATGGGCTACTCCGTAGCAGCTTCAAGTTTCAAGCTACGAGCTACAAGTGAAGCAAAAGCTGATTGCTCTTGCGGCTTGAAGCTTGCGGCTTGCCGCTAACGAAATTTATTTCGTCTCGTTAAACAGTTCGCGACCGATCAACATGCGCCGGATCTCACTGGTGCCAGCGCCGATTTCGTACAGCTTGGCGTCACGCAGCAGACGACCGGCCGGGAATTCGTTGATGTAGCCGTTGCCGCCGAGAATCTGGATCGCGTCCAGCGCCATGCGCGTGGCGCATTCGGCGCTGTAGAGGATCACGCCGGCCGCGTCTTTACGCGTGGTTTCATTGCGCTCGCAGGCCTGCGCGACGGCGTAAAGGTAGGCGCGGCTGGCATTGAGTTGGGTGTACATGTCGGCGACTTTGCCCTGGATCAGCTGGAATTCACCGATGCTTTGGCCGAACTGTTTACGGTCGTGGATGTACGGCACGATCAGGTCCATGCACGCCTGCATGATCCCGGTCGGTCCGCCGGACAGCACCACGCGTTCGTAGTCGAGGCCGCTCATCAGCACTTTCACGCCGCCGTTGAGTACGCCGAGAATGTTTTCTTCCGGCACTTCGACGTCATCGAAAAACAGCTCGCAGGTGTTCGAGCCGCGCATGCCGAGCTTGTCGAACTTGTTGCTGCGACTGAAACCCTTCGAGTCGCGCTCGACGATAAATGCAGTGATGCCGTGCGGGCCTTTTTCCAGGTCGGTCTTGGCGTAGATCACGTAGGTGTTGGCGTCGGGGCCGTTGGTGATCCAGGTTTTGCTGCCGTTGAGGACGTAGTGGTTGCCGCGTTTCTCCGCGCGCAGTTTCATCGAAACCACGTCGGAACCGGCGTTCGGCTCGCTCATCGCCAGTGCGCCGACGTGTTCGCCGCTGATCAGTTTCGGCAGGTATTTGCTTTTCTGTTCGTGGTTGCCGTTGCGGTTGATCTGGTTGACGCACAGGTTGGAATGCGCGCCGTAAGACAACGCCACCGATGCCGAGCCACGGCTGATTTCTTCCATCGCTACGACGTGCGCCAGGTAACCCAGACCCGCGCCGCCGTACTCTTCCGGCACGGTAATGCCGAGCAGGCCCATGTCACCGAACTTGCGCCACAGATCAGCCGGAAACAGGTTGTCGATATCGATCTGCGCCGCGCGTGGGGCGATCTCCTTGGCAACGAAGGACTGCACCTGATCGCGCAACATGTCGATGGTTTCACCGAGGGCGAAGTTCAGGGATGGGTAGCTCATGGGTCACCTTTTGGCTTTTTTGTAGGGTGGGGAGGGCTGCGGTTCGGCTCTCACCTTTACGTTAACGTAAGCTTGCTGCGGATGGCTGTCAATCACCCTTTACGTTAACGTCAACTTAGGCGAGAGTAGGGCCAGTTCAAGATAGAAAGCGGACCAAACCTGGAGGAGTAAGCTCGTGTGGCGAGGGGATTTATCCCCGTTGGGCTGCGAAGCAGACCTGAATCATGCACCGAGGTGTGTCAGACAGTCCCAGTCAGCAGGATTTGGGGCCGCTTCGCAGCCCAACGGGGATAAATCCCCTCGCCACAAGTGTTCCTCCAGTAAGCGTCGGCAACCCATAAATAAACACAATAGGGGTCGTCATGGATCAACCCAGTGCAAACCCGCAGCGCAGCTACTCTCGCGGCTCCCAGGACAAAGCCTTGCTGGCGATGACCATCGGCCAGAAGTTCGACGACACCGTCGCGCAATACCCGGATGGCGAAGCGCTGGTGGTGCGCCATCAGCAGCTGCGTTACACCTGGCAACAACTGGCCGACGCGGTGGATGTGCATGCCCGAGCATTGCTGGCGTTGGGTTTGCAGACCGGCGACCGCCTCGGCATTTGGGCGCCAAACTGCGCGCAGTGGTGCATCAGCCAGTTCGCCAGCGCAAAAATCGGCGTGATCCTGGTCAACATCAATCCGGCCTATCGCAGCTCCGAACTGGAATACGTGCTCAAGCAATCCGGCTGCCAATGGCTGGTGTGCGCGGGATCGTTCAAGACCTCCGACTACCACGGCATGTTGCAGGGCCTGCTGCCGGAACTGGCGGAACAATCCATCGGCCAATTGCGCAGCGAGCGCCTGCCGAATTTGCGCGGTGTAGTCAGCCTTGATCCGCAGCCGCCCTCGGGTTTCCTGCCGTGGTCGCAACTGACGGATCTGGCGGCCAGCGTCTCCCCGCAACAACTACGCGAACGCAGCGACAGCCTGCACTTCGATCAACCCGTCAACATTCAATACACCTCCGGCACCACCGGTTTCCCCAAGGGCGCGACCCTCAGCCACTACAACATCCTCAACAACGGTTACATGGTCGGCGAGAGTCTCGGTCTGACGGCTGCTGATCGCTTGGTGATTCCGGTGCCGCTGTATCACTGCTTCGGGATGGTCATGGGCAATCTCGGCTGCATCACCCACGGCAGCACGATGATTTATCCCAACGACGCGTTTGATCCGCTGCTGACGCTTAGTACTGTCGCCGAAGAAAAAGCTACTGCGCTGTACGGCGTGCCAACGATGTTCATCGCCATGCTCGATCAGCCGCAGCGTGGCGAATTCGACCTATCAACGTTGCGCACCGGCATCATGGCCGGCGCAACCTGCCCGATTGAAGTGATGCGCCGCGTGATCAACGAGATGCACATGAGCGAAGTGCAGATCGCTTACGGCATGACTGAAACCAGCCCGGTGTCGTTACAGACTGGTCCGTCAGATGAATTGGAATTGCGCGTGACCACCGTCGGCCGCACTCAGCCGCAACTGGAAAGCAAGATCATCGACGAGGCTGGCAATCTGGTGCCGCGTGGCACCATTGGCGAGCTGTGCACGCGTGGTTACAGCGTGATGCTCGGTTACTGGAACAATCCGCAGGGCACCGCTGAAGCCATCGACGAAGCGGGCTGGATGCACACTGGCGATCTGGCGAGCATGAATGATGATGGCTACGTGAATATTGCTGGGCGCAACAAGGACATGATCATTCGCGGCGGCGAGAACGTTTATCCGCGTGAGCTGGAGGAGTTTTTCTTCACCCACCCGGCAGTGGCGGATGTGCAAGTGATCGGCATTCCGTGTGCGCGTTACGGTGAGGAAATCGTTGCCTGGATCAAATTTCATCCCGGCCACAGCGCTAACGAACTGGAGTTGCAGACGTGGTGCAAGGAACGCATTGCGCATTTCAAGACGCCGCGTCATTTCAAGTTCGTCGAGGAGTTCCCGATGACCGTGACCGGCAAGATTCAGAAATTCAGGATGCGCGAGATCAGTATCGAGGAGTTGGGCAGCGCTAGTGGCTGATGAAAAAGCCTGCGGTGCAAGCATGACTTTCCCGGAAAGCCATGCTTTTAAAACTTTTGATTAGGCCCGCAGTTTTTTCATTGCGGTTTGGGTCATATCGAGACGGGAGGCTTCAGGAGGCTATTCAACTCGACGATCAGGCCAAGGCTGAATTTCAACTTAGGGCAGTTCCAGTGGGGGAGGCAAATAATTATTTTTAACTTTTTCAAATTCCTCCGGCGACATTGCAACTCCATTGACGAGGTACCCGCCTACTTCAGCCGCTTCGCTGGTTAACTGCCAAGTTTCGCCCGACAGTTGAAGGTGCATCAGATCCCCTTCCCGTATTTCGAGAATTTTTACCACTCCTACGTATCCTGTACCTTTTGTCTTTGCGGTATAAGTGCTCATCTGCCGATCTCCTTGAAAGAACCAGATGCTGTTCTGGGTTCAACGCGATATTGGACCGACAGGAAAAAAAGCGCGCCTGTAAGAAATGACAGTTTTTTAGGTTGATTGGCTATAAGTACTAAGCTGCGGTGTTGTAAAGGGGGGGGGGCAGTCCTACGGATATGCAAGAGAAGTATTGCTGGAGCGCGGCGGAGGAGGCTTACGTAAAATTCAGGATTGTTAATGTGATATTCCGAAAGCACAAAGGGGAGCCGAAGCTCCCCTTTAATTTGTCGTTGCGTGCTCTTTTTTATTATTGAGGGGCGGTCTGTTGTTGTTTTTGGCAACCGTGGCCCTTTACAGCTGTTTTTGGCGACCCCCATGCGGGGTCAAGAGCAAACGTATTTTTTTGAGCGCTGATCTGCTTTCTCGTTTAACGATCCAACCGATTCGGGAGCTACCTGAGGGTAGTTTTATTGTTCTCTGCCCGGTTGCGAGTGATTCCGAGGAATACCCTGAAAAGCTTACCTTCTCCAAAAAAATCTGTTAGCTGCGTCTCTGTCGTGTTGTTCTTGTTATGTCAGAGTCGTTTCGTTTTGTTTTTATTGGTTTGCGGCTTTTTATTCTTGTTATGCCATAGAGATAGCAGGAGCCGTGCCAACTTTGTAAAAGCCTTTAAAATCAAGGCTTTGAAAATTTTGCAGGATTTGCCCTTCAGTAAAACGCAGACAATTTGTTTCCGTGTTACTCGCTTGCGCCCACGTTTCGAGCGAAGCGGTAACACTCCTGTCCTCACTGTGTGCTACGGGCCTTGGCCACGCGCGATCCGCTTGGGCGACCGAGCACCGCACTTATTTGCTGGCCAGCGGCAATCAACGCGTCGAGGTCGATGCCGGTTTCGATCCCCAAGCCGTTAAGCAGGTAAACCACATCTTCGGTGGCGACGTTACCGCTGGCGCCTTTGGCGTACGGGCAGCCGCCGAGGCCGGCAATCGAGCTGTCGAACACCGAAATACCCTCAAGCAGGCTGGCGTAGATGTTGGCCATGGCCTGACCGTAGGTGTCATGGAAATGTCCGGCGAGTTTCTCGCGTGGCACCTGCGCCGAGACCACTTCGAACAAACGGCGGGTCGCGCCTGCGGTGCCGGTGCCGATAGTGTCACCGAGCGACACTTCGTAGCAGCCCATCGCGTACAGCTCGCGCGCGACCAGCGCCACCTGTTCCGGCGCGACCGTGCCTTCGTACGGGCAACCCAGTACACAGGAAACGTAACCGCGCACGGTAACGCCGTGCTGTTTAGCGGACTCCATGATCGGTGCGAAACGCGCCAGGCTCTCGCTGATCGAACAATTGATGTTGCGCTGCGAGAACGCTTCGGACGCGGCTGCGAATACCGCCACTTCCTTGACCCCGGCGGCCAGTGCATCTTCGAAACCGCGCAGGTTCGGCGCCAGTGCGCCATAGACCACGCCGGGCTTGCGCTGGATCTGCGCGAACACCTCGGCCGACCCGGCCATCTGCGGCACCCACTTCGGCGAGACGAAACTGCCGACTTCTATATAGCCAAGACCGGCGGCGCTCAATGCGTCGACCAATTGCACCTTGTCAGCCACGCTGATCGGCTGGGCTTCGTTTTGCAGGCCATCGCGCGGGCCGACTTCGATCAGACGTACTTGGGAGGGGAGGGACATGGGATTGACCTGCTCACTTTTGAATTCGAGGAAGACACTGTGGGAGCGGGCTTGCCCGCGATGGCGTCGGGTCAGTCACCATCAATGCTGAATCATCTGGCCTCATCGCGGGCAAGCCCGCTCCCACAGGATGGTGTGGATGGCGGCTACTGCGCCACTTGCTGGCTTTTCAGCGTCTGTTCCAACGCCTGCACGCAGCGCTCTTCAGCGGTATCGAGTTCGAGCTTCATCTGTTCGATGTCGAGCAACTGCTGCTCCAGCTGTTCGCGGCGCTCGGTGATTTTCGCCAGCATGCTGTTCAACTGTTTGGTGTTACCGCTGCTAGGGTCGTACAGCTCGATCAGTTCGCGGCATTCAGCCAAGGAAAAACCGATGCGCTTGCCGCGCAGAATCAGTTTCAGGCTGACCTTGTCGCGCGGCGAATAAATGCGTTCCTGGCCGCGACGCTCAGGGCTGAGCAGGCCTTGCTCTTCATAAAAGCGGATCGCCCGGGTGGTGATGTCCAGCTCGCGGGCGAGGTCGGAAATGCTGTAGGTCTGACTGCTCATGAAAGCGCTCGAAGAAAGGTCTTGGCGCTAAGCTAATGGCTGCTTTACGTTTACGTCAAGTCGCGGGCGCCTGCAGCTTGTCGAGCTTCTTCTCGTGCGCTGTCACTTGTTGGCACAACTCGATCATCTGTTCGCGCATCCAGCGGTTGGCCGGGTCCTGATCGGTGCTTTCGTGCCAGTACAAATGCGTTTCCACTGGCGGCACATCATTCACCGGCAGATTGAACGCATGCAGTTCATGGCGACGGGCGAAACGTTCCGGCACGGTCATGACCATGTCGGTCTGCTGCAACACCTGCGAAGCCATCAAATAATGCTGCGAGCGCAGCGCGATCTTGCGCTGAATGCCCATTTTGCCCAGCGCCAGATCAACATGACCGAGGCCACTGCGGCGGCTGGAAATGTGGATATGCGTCAGCGACAGATAATCATCGAGCGTGAATTTTTCCTTGCCCGCCAGCGGATGGCCCTTGCGCATGGCGCAGACGTAACGGTCTTCCATCAGCTTGACGTGGCGCACCTGCGGGTCGGTATTGAGTGGCGCGTCCACGGCAAAGTCGAGACGCCCGGCCGCCAGCTCCTTGGTGGTTTCCCGGCGTTTCGACAGAAAGCTTTCGATGATCACCGTCGGCGCCAGACGCCGCAGACGCTGGAACAGCGGCGGCAGAATCACAGCCTCCGTCAAGTCAGTCATGCTGATGCGATAAGTCTTGGCCGCTTGCGACGGGTTGAAAATCCGGCTTTCCTGCACTGACACCCGCAGCAACGATAGCGCGTTGCGCACCGGGCCGATGATGTTCTGCGCCATCGGCGTCGGCACCATGCCCTGAGCAGTGCGCACGAACAGTGGATCGTTGAAGGTTTCGCGTAACCGCGCCAAGGCGTTCGACACCGCCGGCTGAGTGATACCGACAATCTGCCCGGCGCGGGTCAGGTTGGCTTCGGTATAGATCGCGTCAAAGACGATGAAGAGGTTGAGGTCGACCTTGCTCAGATTCATGACGCGTTTCTCTTGTTATGGGGGATGGCCAGGGCGGCTGACATCAGTGAAACATATATCGGTGATGAATGTTAATACACGCCGAGAATAGGCTAGGTAAATTATCAACGCTGTTCTAGCATCGATTGCATGACCTAAACAACCTCTCCAGAAGAAGGTAGCTGCTCATGGATTTCGCGTATTCGCCCAAGGTTCAGGAACTGCGTGAGCGCGTAACCGCGTTCATGGACACTTACGTTTATCCGGCCGAAGCCGTGTTCGAGCGCCAGGTTGCTGAAGGTGACCGCTGGCAGCCGACGGCGAT
Source organism: Pseudomonas sp. TWP3-2 (assembly GCF_049897765.1). NCBI lineage: Bacteria > Pseudomonadati > Pseudomonadota > Gammaproteobacteria > Pseudomonadales > Pseudomonadaceae > Pseudomonas > Pseudomonas sp. TWP3-2. Next base: position 60,852 of record NZ_JAFCWW010000010.1, read on the forward strand.
CATGGAAGAACTCAAAGTCAAGGCCAAAGCCGAAGGCCTGTGGAATCTGTTCCTGCCGGAATCGGAACTGGGTGCCGGCCTGACCAACCTCGAATACGCGCCGCTGGCGGAAATCATGGGCCGCTCCCTGCTCGGGCCTGAGCCGTTCAACTGCTCGGCGCCGGACACCGGCAACATGGAAGTGCTGGTGCGTTACGCCAACGAAGAACAGAAACAGCGTTGGCTCGAACCGCTGCTGCGCGGCGAGATCCGCTCGGCATTCGCCATGACCGAACCGGATGTTGCCTCCTCCGATGCCACCAATATGGCCGCCCGCGCCGTGCGTGATGGCGATTCGTGGGTGATCAACGGCAAGAAGTGGTGGACCTCCGGCGCCTGCGATCCGCGCTGCAAAATCATGATCTTCATGGGCCTCAGCGATCCCGACGCGCCACGCCATGCTCAGCACTCAATGATTCTGGTCCCAGTCGACACACCCGGCGTGAAAATTGTGCGCCCGCTGCCAGTCTTCGGTTACGACGACGCACCGCACGGCCACGCCGAAGTGCTGTTCGACAATGTGCGCGTGCCGTACGAAAACGTCCTGCTCGGTGAAGGACGCGGCTTCGAAATCGCTCAAGGTCGCCTCGGCCCAGGCCGGATTCACCACTGCATGCGCTCGGTCGGCATGGCCGAACGCGCACTGGAATTGATGTGCAAACGTTCGGTGAGCCGCACGGCATTCGGCAAACCGCTGGCGCGTCTGGGCGGCAACGTCGACAAGATCGCTGACTCGCGGATGGAGATCGACATGGCGCGTCTGCTGACATTGAAGGCCGCGTACATGATGGACACCGTCGGCAACAAAGTAGCGAAAAGCGAAATCGCGCAGATCAAGGTTGTCGCGCCGAACGTGGCGTTGCGCGTGATCGACCGGGCAATTCAGATGCATGGTGGGGCAGGGGTTTCGAACGATTTCCCGCTGGCCTATATGTACGCCATGCAACGCACCCTGCGCCTGGCCGACGGCCCGGACGAAGTGCACCGCGCGGCGATCGGCAAGTTCGAGATCGGCAAATATGTGCCGAAAGAAATGCTGCGTAGCGGTCATTAAGACCGCGGTGCTTCTATCGCGGGCAAGCCCGCTCCCACAGGTTTCACGGGTGCTCGCAACAATGCGTTCACTGGAGATCCCTGTGGGAGCTGGCTTGCCAGCGATGGCGTCAGTACAGGCAACCCATCAACACCAGATTCAATAAACCCAAACCTCAACCCGCCGATTCTTGATCCGCCCCTCATCAGCGCTATTCGCCGCCACCGGCATCAGCGCGCCAAACCCGCGTACTTCGCGCAGCACCACGCCGTCCTTGACCAACTCGCGGCGCACCGCCATCGCGCGCAACTTCGACAGCAAATCTGCGCGCGCCGGGTCATCCTTGGCATCACCAAATCCCACCAGCGTCACCGCGCGGTCGGTCTTGTCATGGCGCTGTATATAGTCGAACACTCGCGCCAGATCCTGGCGTGCCTTGTTGTCGAGGCTGGCGCTGCCTTCTTCAAAACGGAAATTGACTGTCAGACGTTGGGCGTGACGGCTGAGTGATTGATAACCCTCGGGCATCAGCGCATTCGGCGTGACGGCGATGGCTTGCACGGTCTGCGCGATAAAGCCGTTGTTCGCGACAATCACTTGGCCTTGCGGGCTTTGCGCACATTCCACCAACGCCTTGGCCCAAGGGTTTTTGCTGTCCGGCGGCAGGTAGAAAAACAAACGTCGCGACAGCGGATAATCTTCGGTGGCGATCAGGCTGTTCAGCGGCAACATCGCCTGAGATTGCCCGTCGACAATCGCCACGGCTTTGGCCTGGCGCACATAAGGCAGGCCGATAAAGCCGATGCCCTGCGGATCAGCGCTCACCGCATCGGACAATTGCTCGCTGGATTCAAACCTTTTCGCTGCGCTGTTCAGCGTTTTCCCACGACGACTGAGGACCAGTTCCTTGAACGTGTCGTAGGTGCCGGATTGATCATCCCGCGCATATAAATGAATCGTCCCACCCTTGCCGCCGACTTCTTCCCACGTCTTCGCTTCGCCACTGAAGATCCGCGCCAGTTGCTCGGTGTTCAATTGCTGCAATGGATTGGCGGGGTGCAGGATGATCGCCAGGCCATCGATGGCGATCACTTGTTCGGCGCTGGGGCTTTTCAGATTGCCGAGGGCTTGCAGGCTCAGCAGTTCGCTGTCCTTGATCGGGCGTGAGGACGCCGCGAGGTCGGCGGTAGCGGATTTGAGTGCGCTGAAACCAGTACTTGAACCATGCGCGGCGAGTTCGACCACCACGCGTTTACCTTGGGCGGTCTGCCCGACGATGCGCTGTTCGTTGGCGGAATCCGGGGTTTCGCGGTGGATTTTCAGCAAGCCCTGTTCTTGCAGAAGGCCCTCGACCAGCGCGGGGCCGAGCGCCGCGCCGATGGTGTTCGAGCCCTGGATGCGCAAAACCGCGCCGTTCTCGGGAATGGGCAGGGTGGCGGCCGTCACCGACAGCCACGCACTCATCAGAAAAACGCACAAAACGCGCAGGGTCATGCCGGCACCGATTGAAGACAAGGGGATTGCCGGGGAGATTAAGTCAGGTGCATGACCATAAAATGACAAAGGCCCCTTTCGGGGCCTTGTTTCAGCTCAACTCAAGCCAGATCGGCGCATGATCCGACGGCTTCTCCATCGCGCGCAGTTCATAGTCGACACCGGCAGCCTTCACCCGCGGCAACAACCCGTGCGAAGCCAGAATCACATCAATGCGCAACCCGCGTTTCGGCTCGTCTTCAAAGCCACGGCTGCGGTAATCGAACCAGCTGAAGGTGTCCGTCACATCCGGGTTCAGATGGCGGTAGCTGTCGGTCAGACCCCAATTCTTCAGGCGCGCCATCCACTCGCGTTCTTCCGGCAGGAAGCTGCATTTGCCGGTTTTCAGCCAGCGCTTCATGTTGTCCGGGCCGATGCCGATGTCGCAGTCTTCCGGCGAAATGTTCACATCGCCCATCACCACCACCGGTTGTTCGTTGCTGAACTGGCTTTCCAGCAGCGTTTGCAAATCGCTGTAGAAGCGCTGCTTGGCCGGGAATTTGGTCGGGTGGTCGCGGCTTTCGCCCTGTGGGAAATAGCCGTTCATGATCGTTACCGGCACGCCGTTGGCGTCGGCGAAGGTGCCCCAGATGAAGCGGCGCTGAGCGTCTTCTTCATCGCTGGCGAAACCTTTGTGCAGGGCAATCGGCTCTTTGCGCGAGAGCATCGCGACGCCGTAGTGACCCTTTTGACCGTGGTAATAAACGTGGTAGCCCAGCGCCCTGACTTCTTCCAGCGGGAACTGATCGTCGTGGACTTTGGTTTCCTGCAGACCGATGACATCCGGCTGATGCTTGTCGATCAGCGCCGCCAACTGATGCGGGCGGGCGCGCAGTCCGTTGATGTTGAAGGAGACAATCTTCATGGTCGGCAGTCCTGGCAAAAGGGCGATGCTAGCTGACATGACCGGCGTCGGCCAGTCTGGAATGGATATGCTGACTGCTCAGGCCCTATCGCTGGCAAGCCAGCTCCCACAGTGTTTGATGGTGTACATAAATTTTGTGCTCGCCGAAAATCCCTGTGGGAGCTGGCTTGCCAGCGATGAGGCCCGACTGGTCGATGAAGATCCATGCTTGGGCTATACCTGTGGGGAACTGCACCGTAGCCAAAAGGTTCGTACCAACAAGAGCGCAGTCATTTGAGCCGCGCCGGGGAGAATCATCGTCATGCCCGAAACTTCGACCGCCATCGCCGATATCCACATGCTCGACCGTGGTTACTCGCGAGAAGCCCGTTCCTTGCTCTACCAGGCTTACCGGCACGAGCCGACCTTCGCCTATCTGTTCGAGGCCGAGCGTCCCGGTTACGAGCAACGCGTGCGCGCGACCGTACGCGAATTGGTCAAACAACACTTTCTGCAGGATCTGCCGGCCATCGGCCTGCTGGTCAACGACCGCCTGATCGGCATAGCCCTGATCGCGCCGCCGCAACGCCGTCTGGGCGTCACCGAGAGTTGGGCCTGGCGCCTGCGCATGGTGCTCAGCACCGGTTTCCGCTGCACCCGGCGCTATCTGGAATATCACGCCGCAGTTGAGGCCTGCGTGCCGACTGATTCGGTGCACATGCTGCCGCTGCTCGGCGTGCATCCGCAATTTCAGGGCAAGCACTTCGGTGAGCAATTGTTGCAAGCGGTGCACAACTGGTGCGCGGTCGACGAATCCTCCCAAGGCGTGGTGCTCGACACCGGCAATCCGCGTTACCTGGAGTTCTACAAACGCCAGGGCTACGAGGAAGTCGGCGAAGTCGCGGTTGGCCCGGTGCGCGAGCATGTGTTTTTCCACGCCAATCCGCAGGTGTTACAAACAGCAACAGCATAACCATCGAACTTCTTGGGAAATTTCCTGTTCTATCACGCTCCCACCCTCGTGATAGCATCCGCGCCTATGAAGTTTCCAGGAAGATTTACCAGCGGCGTGCTGATGCTGTTATCCAGCTGCGCGGCGCTGGCGCAAAGTGAATTGGATGTGCGGATCAAACCGTCCAACGATGAACTGAAAGCCAATATAGAAGGCTATATCGGCAGCCTCGGCGATCGCGACGAAGAAGCCTTGCAGCGCTTCAGTCGTGGTGCCGAGGAGCAGGCGCGCAAAGCCGCTCAGGCTTTGGGCTATTACCAGCCGCAGATCGACAGCGATGTGAAGGGCGGCAAGTCGCCACGGCTGGTGCTGAATATCGATCCCGGCGAGCCGATCCGTCTGCGCAATGTGACCATCCGCATCGACGGCCCGGCCGCCTCGCTCAAATCCTTCAGAACCCCGAAAAGCGATCTGCTGAAAACTGGCGCGGCGCTTAATCATGGGCGTTACGAAGACGCCAAACGCCTGATTCAGAATCAGGCGTCGCGCTTCGGGTTCTTCAGCGGGCGTTTCACTAGTCAAAAACTCATGGTCGATCCCCGTGCCGGCGTCGCCGATATCGAGTTGATCTACGACAGCGGCCCGCGTTATGCGCTGGGCAACGTCAGTTTCGAGGGCGACACGCCGTTCGACGAAGACCTGCTGCAACGCATGGTGCCGTTCAAGGCCGGCGAGCCGTACGACTCGGAGCTGATCGCCGAACTCAATCAGGCGCTGCAATCGAGCGGCTATTTCGAAGGCGTGCGCGTGGACGCCGCGCCGACCGCCGCCAAGGACGATGTGATTCCGGTTGCGGTCAAACTCGACACGCGCAAACCGCGCACCATGGGACTGGGCCTCGGATTTTCTACCGACGTCGGGCCTCGGGCCAAAGCCAACTGGACCCGGCATTGGGTCAACCCGCAGGGCCACAGTTACGGCTGGGAAACCGAGATTTCGGCGCCACGGCAGAACGTAGGCCTGTTCTACGACATCCCGCTCGACCCGCCATTGACCGACAAACTGCGGTTTGCCGGCGGCTACCAGAACGAAGAGCTCGCCGACACCGACACCCTGAGCAAACTGCTGACCCTCGGCCCTGAGTGGCACAGCAAGTTGCCCAGCGGCTGGCAGCGCGTGGTGTCGCTGAAGTGGCAACGCGAAGAATACAAACTCGGTGACGATTCGGGTCTGAGCAATCTGTTGATGCCCGGCGTCAGCTATTCCTACCTGAAAAGCGACAACCGCATCGACCCGCACAACGGCTATCGCCTGACCTTCGAAAGCAAAGTCGCCAAGGAGGGACTGGGCTCGGACACCAACCTGCTCTATGGCACGGCGCTGGTCAAAGGCTTGACCACGGTGTTCGACAAGCACCGCTTGCTCGGCCGCGTGCAGGTTGGCGGCAGCGCCACCAACGGTTACAAATCGGTGCCGCCGTCGCTGCGTTTCTTCGCTGGTGGCGATCAGAGCGTGCGCGGTTACGACTATCAAAGTCTGTCCCCGGAAAACTCCGACGGCGACCGCATCGGCGGGCGCTACATGATCGCCGGCAGCGTCGAGTATCAATATTCTGTCGCGGAAAAATGGCGGGTGGCGACCTTCGTCGACCAGGGCAACTCTTTCAACAAACTCGAATTGCCGGACCTCAAGACCGGGGTCGGTATCGGTGTGCGCTGGGTTTCGCCGGTCGGGCCGATCCGTCTCGATCTGGCCCATGCGCTGGACGACGATGGCGGCATCCGGCTGCACTTTTCCATGGGGCCTGAGCTGTGAAGCGTGGTTTGAAAATTACCGGGCTGGTGCTGCTGGCGCTGGTGTTGCTGATTGTACTGATAGTCGCAAGCGTGCTTGGCACCCAGGCCGGCAGTCGCTGGGCGCTGGGTTTTGTGCCGGGGCTGAACGTAGAGAACTTCAACGGTCGCCTCGGCGGGCAATGGAGCGCCGATCACTTGGTGTGGCAGCAGGACACCAGCCGGGTCGAGCTGAGCAAAGCGATCTTCGCCTGGTCGCCGCTGTGTCTGACGCGCATGACCTTGTGCATCGATCAACTGAAAGCCGATCAGGTCACCCTGCAATTCCCGCCGAGTGCCGAGACCACCGAAAGCGGCCCGATCAAACTGCCGGATCTGCAGTTGCCACTGGGCATTGAACTGGGTGATGTGCAAATCGGCAGCCTGTTATTCAACGGCAGCGAACAACTCAAAGGCCTGCAACTGGTGGCGCACTGGACGGCTCAGGGGTTGCAGATCGACAGCGTCAAATTGCAGCGCGACGAGCTCAGCCTGAACCTCTCCGGGTTGCTGCAACCGACCGGCAACTGGCCGTTGAACATCGAAGGCCAACTGACCCTGCCATCCCCGGCCCCCGAGCCGTGGACGCTGGCGCTGAAGATCGACGGCGACCTGCTGAAAACCCTCAACCTGCACGCTGACAGTCGCGGTTATCTCAACGGCCAGTTGAGCGGCGAACTGCAGCCGCTGGCGGAAAATCTGCCAGCAAAAGTGCGCATCACCAGCGATGCGTTCAAGCCGAGCGCCGATCTGCCGGACACGCTGCAACTCAACCAATTGCTGCTGACCGCCGAGGGCGACCTGAAAAACGGTTACCAACTGCTCGGCAACGCCACGCTGCCGGCCGAAAAAGGTCCGGTGGCGTTGCTGCTCAAAGGCAAGGTCGACGCCAACGGCGCGCAAATCGCCGGCCTTGATCTGAATGCCAACGACAAGCAAAGCCTCAAGCTCACCGGCAATGTCGACTGGAGCAAAGGCCTCACGGCACAGGCCAATATCAATTGGCAGGATTTCCCGTGGCATCGCCTGTATCCAGTAATCGACGAGCCGCAAGTCGCGTTGCGCACGTTCAACGGCGAAGTCTCCTACACCGACGGTCAATACCTCGGTAACTTCGCCGCCGCGCTGGATGGCCCGGCCGGTGCGTTCAGTTTGAGCAGTCCGTTCAGCGGCAATCTCAAGCAGATCTTCCTGCCGCAATTCAAGCTCGAAGCGGGGCAGGGCAAGGCTGAAGGGCATGTGAATGTGCAGTTCACTGATGGCATCGCCTGGGACACCGCGCTGCAACTCTCGGCACTCAACCCGGCGTACTGGCTGGCGGAACTGCCGGGCACGCTCGCCGGGCCGCTGAGCAGCACAGGCGAAATGAAGAACGAGCGCCTGAGCCTCAACGCCGACCTTGATCTCAAAGGCAAACTGCGCGGGCAACCGGCGGTGCTGCAAGCCAAGGCTGACGGTGCTGGCGAGCAGTGGAATCTCAACGCGCTGCAAATTCGCCTCGGTGACAACAGCATCAACGGCAAGGGCAGCCTGCAACAGAAACTAACCGGGCAGATCGACATCAAACTGCCGCGTCTGGCCCAGCTCTGGCCTGAGTTGCGTGGGCAGATCAACGGCCGCGTCGATGTCGCTGGCACGCTGAAAGCGCCGCAAGGCAAACTCGGTCTGCAAGGTTCGCAACTGGCGTTTCAAGACAATCGCCTGCAAAGCCTCAACCTCGACGCCACCCTCGACAGTGCGCAGCGGGCGAAAATCGATCTCAAGGGCAGCGGTATTCAGGCCGGCGACACCTCGTTGGGCACGCTGACCGCCAGCGCGCAGGGCGATATCAAAAGCCAGAAACTCAACCTCGACTTGCTCGGGCCGAAGCTGAAACTGGCGCTGGGCCTGGACGGCAATCTGGACAAAGGCAACTGGCGCGGACGCCTGGCCAGCGGCGATATTCAGGCAGGCGGTCAGGACTGGAAACTGCAGAACCCGGCCAGGCTCGAACGGCTGGCCGACGGCAAGATCAACTTCGGCGCGCATTGCTGGTTGTCCAACGGCGCCAGCCTGTGCGGCGAAGATCAGCGCTTGATGCCCGAGCCGAAGCTGCGTTATCACCTCAAGCAATTCCCCATCGAAAGCCTGGCGCAGTGGCTGCCGAAGGATTTCGCCTGGCAGGGCAAACTCAACGCCGACCTGCAACTGGACTTGCCGGCCAGCGGCCCTAACGGCCAGGTCAGCATCGACGCCAGCGGCGGCACTTTGCGCATGCGCGATAAAGATCAGTGGCTGGATTTCCCGTATCAGACGCTGAAACTCACCAGCAAACTCACCCCGAAACGCATCGACACCGACTTGAATTTCGTCGGTGGCAAGCTCGGCGAGTTGAGGGTGCAGGCGCAGATCAATCCGCTGCCGAACAACAAACCGGTCAGCGGTTCGTTTCGCCTCAGCGGGCTGGACTTGTCAGTGGCGCGGCCGTTTGTGCCGATGGTCGAGAAACTCACCGGACGCCTGAACGGCAGCGGCACGATTTCCGGCGGCTTGCTTGCGCCGCAGGTCAACGGCACGGTGCAACTGAGTGACGGTGAAGTCTCCGGCCCGGAACTGCCGCTGGAGCTGCAAGCGCTGCAACTGCAAGCAGTGATCGCCGGCGAGACCGTGCAGGTCAACGGCGGCTGGAAAAGCGGCAAGAGCGGGCAGGGCAGCCTCAACGGTAACATCGCCTGGGGTCAGGCGCTGGTGGTCGATCTGGCGCTCAAGGGCACACAATTGCCAGTCACGGTCGAGCCGTACGCCAAGCTCGAAGTGGCGCCGGACCTGAAAATCTCCATGGCCGGCGACGAACTGAAAATCGCCGGCAAGGTGCTGGTGCCGAAAGGCGAAATCACCGTGCGCGAGCTGCCGCCATCCACCGTGAAGGTCTCGGATGACACGATCATCGTCGGCCAGCAGACCGAGCAGGGCAAACCGCCGCTGGCGATGAAAATGGACATCGACGTGGTGGTCGGTCAGGACAAACTGAGCTTCGCCGGTTTCGGCCTGACCGCCAATCTGCAAGGTCAGGTGCACATCGGCGACAACATGGACACCCGCGGCGAGCTGTGGCTCAACGACGGACGCTACCGCGCTTACGGACAGCGTCTGACCGTGCGCCGTGCGCGCCTGTTGTTTGCCGGGCCGCTGGATCAGCCGTATCTGGACATTGAAGCGATTCGCCAGACGGACGACGTGATTGCCGGCATTCGCCTCAGTGGCAGCGCCGAGCAGCCGACCACGCAGATCTTTTCCGAACCGGCGATGAGTCAGGAACAGGCACTCTCGTATCTGGTACTGGGCCGTCCGCTGAGCACCACTGGCGAGGACAACAACATGCTCGCGCAAGCGGCGTTGGGTCTGGGGTTGATGGGCAGCTCTGGTGTGACCAGCGGTTTGGCGAAAGACCTCGGGATTCAGGATTTCCAGCTCGACACTCAGGGCAGTGGCGACGCTACCAGCGTCGTGGCCAGCGGTAACCTCACCGAAAAACTCAGCCTGCGTTACGGCGTCGGCGTGTTCGAACCGGCCAGCACCATTGCTCTGCGCTACAAGCTGAGCAAGAAGGTTTACGTCGAGGTTGCCAGTGGTGTGGCCAGTTCGCTGGATATCTTCTACAAGCGGGATTTCTAGAGCGCGCTCCCATAACCGGATCGCCGTCGCGATCCGGTTTTCGCAGGATGTATTAGACTCATCGCAGCGTGAAAGCCGCGCCGCTTGCCGGTGCCCGGAGCTTACGGGGAGCCTATGATCCGCTTGAGTATGGTCTTGCTCGGCAACGACTTTGTCCGCAAACGCTGGTCAGCGCTGGCCCTGACCGGCATCGTCTGGGGCGCGGCCGGTGTGGCGATCTTCATCGATGCGCTGGACGGCGTGCTGTACTTTCCGCTGCATGTATTCGGCTACCTGTTGCTGCTTGAAGCGCTGATCATTCTGCTGGTGCCGGCTCCGCGAACCGGCACGGCTGCGGCATTGCGCAAGGGGCGAGGTCTGGTGTTCCTGGTGCTGGGGCTGCTGATCGTCGACCGGCAACACGCCGCCAGCCTGATTCTGGCGCTGCTGTTTGGCGGGGCGTTCCTGATCGATGGCGGGTTTCGTCTGGCGGCTGCGATGGTGGTACGGTTTGTCGGTTGGCCAGTGTCATTGCTGACCGGGTTGTTCGAAATCGGCTTTGGCCTGTTCATCCTTGAACCGTATCCGACGCTGTACAAGGGCACGGTGCCGTTCTGCATTGGCATGAGCATTTTCCTTTCGGGCTGCGCGTTGTTTCGCCAGGCGTGGCGCTTCAAAAACTGGCAGTCGTTCGTCACGCCTTCCACGGTCAGTGCGCCAGCCTGCAGCGATGCGCTGGTGATCCATGTCTGGACCCCCAGCGGCACGGTTGACGACACGTTGGTGCGCAATCGGCTGCTCAACCGCTATATCGCGGCGGTTGATATCAACGGTGTGATTTCTGCCGGCCATGCGGCACTGGAATGTGGCCCGGACATTTACATCAGCCACTACCCGCAAGATGACATTGATCGCTCGGCGGGGGATTTCGTGCGGCTGCTGCGAGCCACGCCGAACAACGATGTGCCGGGCAGGTTTTTGCCTGACTACGCCAGCGAGGTCGGTGACTGGTGTCCGTCATCGGTGCAGGTCAGTTTTGCCCGTTACGACGCCCGGCGACTGAATGCGTTTTGGGCGGCTTACAGGCAGAACAGCACTTACAACCTGACCAGCCGCAACTGTTCCAGCGCGGTTGCGCATAGCCTTGAAGCAGCGCTGGAAGGCGCGATGAATCGTGGTCATTCGAGCATGCTCGATTTCGCCCGGATCATCATCAGCCCGGAATTCTGGGTCGCGGCCCAAGTGCGCAAACGCGCCGAGGCCATGGCGTGGACGCCGGGGCTGGTGCTCGATTACGCGCGGGCGCTGCACGCCGCCATCGAGCCGGCACCGCCGGGCTGGCACGGCATTTTCGCGGGAGCCAAGCGCGCTTGCGGTTATGTGGCAACGGCGTTGCGTGGCCGCGACGTGCATCCCGTGCAACCGCCATCCGTGGACAATCCCTCCGACAAATCCTGATCCGAGTCGCTGCAATCGCTGGCAAGCCAGCTCCCACAGGGTGTGTGTCGTACGCAAAATTCACGTACGCCACAAAAACCTGTGGGAGCTGGCTTGCCAGCGATGGCGTCCTCTTATGCACCACAAAACCCCAGCCCATTAGCCAGCTAATTACCAAGCCTGCTAACTATTACGTTGACATTCGCTGCCTAGGCAGTAACATCCCGACATACATTCACTGCCTAGGCAGTTATCAGGTGCGCACATGAAGCATTTCACCCCAGACGAATTCAAGCATTGCCATCTCGGCCTGCTGCTCGGTCGTGCGGCGTTGCTCAAAGACCGGATCATCGACACCCACATGGAACCCCACGGCATCACCGCCGCGCAGTTCAAGGTGTTGATCATCATGGCCCAGTTCGGCGTCGACACCCCGGCCGAGCTGTGCCGGCACCTGTCGCTGGACAGCGGTTCGATGACGCGCATGCTCGATCGTCTGGAGCAGAAGGGCTTTCTGGTGCGCCAACGCAGCGAAGGCGATCGCCGTCAGGTGCAACTCAAACTGACCGGGCAAGGCCAGCAACTGGCTGATCGCCTGCCACACATCGGCGCCGACGCCATGAATGAACTGGCCGGCGCCATCTCCCGGGAAGAATTGAAGACCCTGGAGTACCTCCTCAAGAAAATTCTGCTGGCAGCCGGTGACCCGATCACTATCCAGCGCTTAGGTGAACACAATGAGCGGTAAAACCTTGCGCAGCAGCCTGACACTGCTGCTGTCGGCGATGATCCTCGCCGGTTGCGCCAATTACAGCGGCCTCGATACCAGCAACAGCAACCTCGATGCGAAAACCTTGCAAGCCGGGCAATCGCTCAACGGAGTCAGCCTGTCGCCAGCCGCGTGGCCAAAAAGTGACTGGTGGACCAGCCTCGGCGATCCGCAGCTCGACGGTCTGATCCGCGAAGCCCTGCGTGACAGCCCGGACATGCAGATCGCCAGCGCTCGCGCGCATCAGGCCAACGCCTCCGCGTACGCCGCCGATGCCGCGCGCTATCCGACCCTCGATGCCAGCGCCGGGATTACCCGCTCGCGTCTGGCCAAGGATCAGGACCCGCGCGGGCAAGGCGATGCTTACGCCACCGTGCGTAATATCAGCGCCGGTTTCAATTACAACTTCGACCTGTGGGGCGGCCAGCGTGATGCGTGGGAAGCCGCGCTCGGTGAAGCGCGTGCCGCTGAAGTCGATCGTCAGGCTGCGCAGTTGACGCTCGCCGCCGACGTCGCCCGAGCCTACAGCGATCTCGGCCAGGCGCACATCGTGTATGACCTGGCCAACGACGACCTCAAGCGCACCAAGCAGATGCTCGATTTGAGCCAGCGCCGCCTTAGTTCGGGGATCGACAGCAACTACCAGTTCCAGCAGACGCAAAGTCTGGAAGCCAGCTCCGAAGCAAGCCTGATCGACGCGGAAAAACGCCTGAACAGCGCCAAAATCGCCTTGGCCGTGCTGCTCGGCAAAGGCCCGGATCGCGGCAACGAAATCGCCCGGCCGAAAATCCTCCAGGCCAGCGCCGTGGCCTTGCCGTCGGTATTGCCGGCAGAACTGCTCGGTCGGCGTCCGGATCTGGTCGCTGCGCGCTGGCGGGTCGAGGCTGCAAGCAAGGACATTGCTTCGGCCAAAACCCAGTTCTATCCGAACTTGAACCTGTCGGCTGCCGCTGGTGCGGAATCGTTGTTAGGTGACGCAATGTTCGGTTCCGCCAGCCGTTTCTTCAACATCGCGCCGACCGTTTCGGTGCCGATCTTCGACGGTGGACGCCTGCGCGCCAACCTCGATGCGCGTGACGCCGATTACGATCTGGCGGTGGCGCAATACAACAAAAACCTGGTGAAAGCCCTCGGCGATGTCAGCGACACGATTAACCAGTTGCGTGACATCGGCCGGCAGATCGGCGCTCAGCAGCACGCGACCGAGATTGCCCAGGATTCTTACAACACCGTGGTCCAGCGTTACGGTTCCGGCATCGGCAACTACCTGGACGTACTCAGCATCGAGCAGCAACTGCTTCAGGCCCAGCGCCAACTGGCCACCCTGAATGCCGAGCAGATCGATCTGTCGATTCAACTGATGCAAGCGCTGGGCGGTGGCTTTCAGGGTGAGACCCTGACCGCAGCCAACGCCACCCCAGCCACGCCGCACAACTAATTCAAGGTATCTGTCATGGCCACTGCCGAAAACACTCAAGCTCAAGATAAAACGCCCGACACCGGCAACCCGCGCAAACGCAAAGTGATGCTGCTGACGCTGGCCGTTGTGGTGCTGCTCGCCATTGCCGGCGTGTGGGCGTATCACGAATTTATCGGGCGCTGGAACGAAAGCACCGATGATGCCTACGTCAACGGTAACGTGGTCGAGATCACGCCGCTGGTGACGGGCACGGTGGTGAGCATCGGTGCCGATGATGGCGATCTGGTGCATGAAGGCCAGGTGCTGATCAACTTCGACCCGAACGACGCTGAAGTCGGTCTGCAAAGTGCTCAGGCCAATCTGGCGCGCACCGTGCGTCAGGTGCGCGGCTTGTACAGCAACGTTGATGGCATGAAAGCCCAGGTCAACGCGCAACAGGCTGAAGTGCAAAAAGCGCAGGACAACTTCAACCGCCGGAAAAATCTGGCGGCTGGCGGGGCGATTTCCCAGGAAGAACTGTCCCACGCTCGCGACGATCTGACCTCGGCGCAAAATGCGCTGGCCAACGCCAGACAACAACTGAAAACCACCAGCGCACTGGTCGATGACACCGTGGTTTCGTCGCACCCGGACGTGATGTCCGCCGCCGCGCAACTGCGTCAGGCCTACCTGACCAATGCGCGCAGCACTCTGATTGCGCCGGTCACCGGTTACGTTGCCAAACGCACCGTGCAACTGGGTCAGCGGGTACAGCCGGGCACCGCGCTGATGGCGGTGATTCCGCTGGATCAACTGTGGATCGACGCCAACTTCAAGGAAACCCAGCTGCGTGACATGCGCATCGGTCAGCCAGTGGACATCGAATCGGACATCTACGGCAGCGACGTGAAATTCACCGGCACCATCGACAGCCTCGGCGCCGGTACGGGTAGCGCGTTCGCTCTATTGCCTGCGCAGAACGCCACCGGTAACTGGATCAAGATCGTCCAGCGTGTGCCGGTACGGATTCACGTCAACGCCGAAGAACTGGCCAAACACCCGCTGCGCGTCGGCTTGTCGACCACGGTCGAGGTCAACCTGCACGACCAGAGCGGCCCGGTGCTGGCGCAACAGCCGCCGCAAAAGGCCTCTTTCAGCACCAACGTCTACGACCGCCAACTGGCCGAAGCCGACGCGATGATCGCCCAATTGATCCACGACAACAGCGCAGCGGCCAGCAAAACCGCGCAACGCTGATACCACTTCCTGTGAGTGAGAACTTCTGTGGCGAGGGGATTTATCCCCGTTGGGTCGCGAAGCGGCCCCGCTTTTGATCCAGAAAAGAGGGCCTGCTGCGCAGTCCAACGGGGATAAATCCCCTCGCCACAAAAGTCCGTTCCGTAGCGCCAACCCGGTTCCAAAGGATTCGCGATGAGCAATAACGCTTCTTTCACGCCGCCCAGCCTGTTGCTCAGCACCATCGGTCTGTCGCTGGCGACGTTCATGCAAGTGCTCGACACCACCATCGCCAACGTGGCGCTGCCGACTATTTCCGGCAACCTCGGGGTGAGTTCGGAGCAGGGCACCTGGGTCATTACTTCGTTTGCCGTGAGCAACGCGATTGCCCTGCCGCTGACCGGTTGGTTCAGCCGCCGCTTCGGCGAAGTGAAGCTGTTTCTATGGGCCACCGTCTTGTTTGTACTGGCCTCGTTCCTCTGCGGTATTTCCACGTCGATGCCCGAGCTGATCGGCTTCCGTGTGCTGCAAGGGCTGGTAGCCGGGCCGTTGTATCCGATGACGCAAACCCTGTTGATCGCGGTTTATCCCCCCGCCAGGCGCGGCATGGCCTTGGCGTTGCTGGCGATGGTCACGGTGGTCGCGCCGATTGCCGGGCCGATTCTCGGTGGCTGGATCACCGACAGTTACAGCTGGCCGTGGATTTTCTTCATTAACGTGCCGATCGGCATTTTCGCGGTGATGGTGGTGCGCTCGCAGTTGGCCAAGCGTCCGGTGGTTACCAGCCATCAACCGATGGATTACGTCGGACTGATCACGCTGATCATCGGCGTCGGCGCGTTGCAGGTGATCCTCGACAAGGGCAATGACCTCGACTGGTTCGAATCGAACTTCATCATCATTGGCGCGGCGATTTCGGTGGTGGCGCTGGCGGTGTTCGTGATCTGGGAAATGACCGACCAGCATCCGGTGGTCAACCTGCGGCTGTTCGCCCACCGCAACTTCCGCATCGGCACGATTGTGTTGGTGTTGGGTTACGCCGGGTTCTTCGGCATCAACCTGATCCTGCCGCAGTGGCTGCAAACCCAAATGGGTTACACCGCGACCTGGGCCGGCCTGGCCGTGGCGCCAATCGGCATTCTGCCGGTGCTGCTGTCACCGTTTGTCGGCAAGTACGCGCACAAGTTCGACCTGCGACTGCTGGCCGGGCTTGCATTCCTGGCGATTGGCCTGAGCTGCTTCATGCGCGCCGGGTTCACCAACGAGGTGGACTTCCAGCACATCGCGCTGGTGCAACTGTTCATGGGCATTGGTGTGGCGCTGTTCTTCATGCCAACCCTGAGCATCCTGATGTCGGACTTGCCGCCGAGCCAGATCGCCGACGGTGCCGGGCTTGCGACTTTTCTGCGTACGTTGGGCGGTAGCTTTGCGGCGTCTTTGACTACCTGGATCTGGATTCGTCGGGCCGATCAGCACCATGCGTACATGAGCGAAAGCATTAGCACCTATGAGCCGGCGACGCGGGAGACTTTGAATTCGTTGGGTGGGGCAGGGCAATCGGCTTACGCGCAGATGGATCATATTCTGACGAGTCAGGCGTATATGTTGTCGACTGTGGATTACTTCACGTTGTTGGGCTGGGGTTTTATGGGGTTGATATTGATTGTGTGGCTGGCGAAGCCGCCGTTTGCCGCTAAAGCAGGGCCGGCTGCTTCCGGGCACTAAGGTCAAAAGCCAAAAGCCCCTCACCCTAGCCCTCTCCCGGAGGGAGAGGGGACTGACCGAGTTGAATGTTCGAGCTACATCGACCTGACAGACTTCAGTCGAACTCAGGTTTGAATAGCGTGAAGATCAGCTCCCTTTCCCCCTCGCCCCCTTGGGGGCGGTCCGACGTTTCGGGAGGGCTGGGGTGAGGGGGTAGGTTCTCAGCCGTTAGACAAAGCCAGCGGAGGCGAGAAGTCAAACGGCGCCAGTGCAAATCCGTTCTCATCCACCTGCAAAGCCCAACCCTGCCGATCCCAATCCCCCAGCACAATCCGCTTCGCCGCCTGATCACCAAGCTGCAACTTGTGGATCGCCGGGCGATGGGTATGCCCATGAATCAGCGTCTTCACACCGAATTCCTGCATGATCCGCGGCACTTCCTCCGGCGTGACATCGACAATGTCATTGGCCTTCATCCGTGTCTGCGCACGGCTTTCGCTGCGCAGTTTGCGCGCGAGTTTGTGCCGGGTGCGCAATGGCAGGTTACGCAAAATGAACAGGCTGAGCGGGTTGCGCAGGTAACGGCGCAGCTTCATATAAGCCACGTCGCGGGTGCACAGGCTGTCGCCATGCATCAGCAGCACCGGCTCGCCGTAAAACTGCACGACACTCGGGTCCTTCAATAATGTGCAGCCGGCCTGTTTGCAGAAGGCCTTGCCGAGCATGAAGTCGCGATTGCCGTGCATCAGAAATATCGCCGTGCCGCTGTCGCTGAGTTCGCGCAGGGCCTGGCAGATGGAACGCTGGAAGGGCGTCATGGCGTCGTCGCCAATCCACGCTTCGAAAAAGTCGCCAAGAATGTACAGCGCACTCGCCGAGCGGGCGCGTCCGGCGAGCAAATCCAGAAACGCCCGGGTAATGTCCGGGCGCTCCTCTTCCAGATGCAAGTCTGAAATCAGCAGTATCACGCTTCGATGATCTCGGCTTTCTCGATGATCACGTCGTCTGCTGGTACGTCCTGATGGCCTGCCTTGGACGTGGTGGAAACGCCTTCGATCTTGTCGACAACGTCGGTGCCGGCAACCACTTTACCGAATACCGCGTAACCCCAACCCTGAGCGGTCTTGGCGGTGTGGTTGAGGAAACTGTTGTCGGTGGCGTTGATGAAGAACTGCGCCGATGCCGAATGCGGGTCCATGGTGCGAGCCATGGCCAGGGTGTACTTCTCGTTCTTCAGACCGTTGTCAGCTTCGTTCTGAATGCTTGGGCTCTTGTCTTTCTTTTCCTTCATGCCAGGCTCGAAACCGCCGCCCTGGATCATGAAACCCTTGATCACACGGTGGAACACGACGTTCTCGTAGTGACCCTTTTTAACGTATTCGATGAAGTTGGCCACGGTGATCGGGGCTTTTTCGTCGTTCAGTTCGATGACGATGTCACCGAAGTTAGTGGTCAATTTAACTTGAGTCATGATCGCTACTCTTTATAAGGAATTCGTGGGTATTGGGACCTACAGGCCCTTTACCGGTTCAGCCCGCAAGGGCCAAGGTGCGCAGTTTAGCGTGACAGGCGCGAATTTCGAGGCTGTTTTTCAAATCCCGGCGATTAAATGCATACCTTTTAGGCCCTGCTCTGTCAGGTGCTTGACAGCATCGGCTATGATAGCGGCTTTGTTTTGTCAGGCCTGTGTCCCGGCCGCGCACGTACGTTCAAGGATCCTATGAGCAAGCCCACTGTCGACCCTACCTCGAATTCCAAGACCGGCCCTGTCACGCCGGTCAATTTCCTGCGCCCGATCATCCAGGCGGACCTGGACTCGGGTAAGCACACGCAGATCGTCACCCGTTTCCCGCCTGAGCCCAACGGCTACCTGCACATCGGTCACGCCAAGTCGATCTGCGTGAACTTCGGCCTGGCCCAGGAGTTCGGCGGCGTCACCCACCTGCGTTTCGACGACACCAACCCGGCCAAGGAAGACCAGGAATACATCGACGCGATCGAAAGCGACGTCAAATGGCTGGGTTTCGAATGGTCCGGCGAAGTGCGCTACGCCTCGCAGTATTTCGACCAGCTGCACGACTGGGCGGTCGAGCTGATCAAGGCCGGCAAAGCCTACGTCGACGACCTGACCCCGGAGCAAGCCAAGGAATACCGTGGCAGCCTGACCGAGCCGGGCAAGAACAGCCCGTTCCGCGACCGTTCGGTCGAAGAGAACCTCGACTGGTTCGCCCGCATGCGTGCCGGCGAATTCCCGGACGGCGCCCGTGTGCTGCGCGCGAAGATTGACATGGCTTCGCCGAACATGAACCTGCGCGACCCTATCATGTACCGCATCCGCCACGCGCATCACCATCAGACCGGTGACAAGTGGTGCATCTACCCGAACTACGACTTTACTCACGGTCAGTCGGACGCCATCGAAGGCATCACGCACTCGATCTGCACCCTGGAATTCGAAAGCCATCGTCCGTTGTACGAGTGGTTCCTCGATGCGCTGCCAGTGCCGGCGCACCCGCGTCAGTACGAGTTCAGCCGTCTGAACCTGAACTACACGATCACCAGCAAGCGCAAGCTCAAGCAGTTGGTTGACGAGAAACACGTGTTTGGCTGGGATGACCCGCGCATGTCGACGCTGTCGGGTTTCCGTCGTCGCGGCTACACCCCGGCGTCGATCCGTAACTTCTGCGACATGGTCGGCACTAACCGTTCCGACGGCGTGGTCGACTTCGGCATGCTCGAGTTCAGCATCCGTCAGGACCTGGACCAGAACGCCCCGCGTGCCATGTGCGTGCTGCGTCCGTTGAAGGTAGTGATCACCAACTATCCGGAAGGCCAGGTCGAGAACCTCGAACTGCCGCGTCATCCGCAGAAAGAAGAGCTCGGCGTGCGCGCTCTGCCGTTCGCCCGTGAAATCTACATCGACCGCGATGACTTCATGGAAGAGCCGCCAAAAGGCTACAAGCGCCTGGAACCGAACGGCGAAGTGCGTCTGCGTGGCAGCTACGTGATCCGTGCCGACGAGGCAATCAAAGACGCCGACGGCAACATCGTCGAGCTGCGTTGCTCGTACGACCCGGAAACCCTCGGCAAGAATCCTGAAGGCCGCAAGGTCAAAGGCGTGGTGCACTGGGTGCCGGCTGCTGCCAGCGTCGAGTGCGAAGTGCGTCTGTACGATCGTCTGTTCCGTTCTCCAAACCCGGAGAAGGCTGAAGACAGCGCGAGTTTCCTCGACAACATCAACCCTGACTCACTGCAAGTCCTCACCGGTTGTCGTGCCGAGCCTTCGTTGGGCAACGCACAGCCGGAAGACCGTTTCCAGTTCGAGCGCGAAGGTTACTTCGTCGCGGATATCAAGGACTCGAAACCGGGCGCGCCGGTATTCAACCGTACCGTGACCCTGCGCGATTCGTGGGGCCAGTGATTCAGTCTTAAGGAATGAACGTGCTTTCGATCTACAACACGCTCACCAAGAGCAAAGAAGTTTTCAAGCCGCTGGATGGCAACAAGGTGCGCATGTACGTGTGCGGGATGACCGTGTACGACTACTGCCACCTCGGCCACGGCCGCAGCATGGTCGCGTTCGACCTGGTGACCCGCTGGTTGCGGTTCAGCGGTTACGACCTGACCTACGTGCGCAACATCACCGACATCGACGACAAGATCATCAATCGCGCCAACGAGAACGGTGAATCGTTCGAAGCGTTGACCGAGCGCATGATCGCCGCGATGCACGAAGATGAAGCGCGCCTGAACATCCAGAAGCCGGACATGGAGCCGCGTGCCACCGATCACATCCCGGGTATGCACGCGATGATCCAGACCCTGATCGACAAGGGTTACGCCTACGCCCCGGGCAATGGCGACGTGTACTACCGCGTCGGCAAGTTCATGGGTTACGGCAAGCTCTCGCGCAAGAAGATCGAAGACCTGCGCATCGGTGCGCGGATAGAGGTCGACGAAGCCAAGGAAGATCCGCTGGACTTCGTGCTGTGGAAGGGCGTCAAGCCGGGCGAGCCAAGCTGGGAATCGCCGTGGGGCGCCGGGCGTCCGGGCTGGCACATCGAGTGCTCGGTGATGTCCACCTGCTGCCTGGGTGAGACGTTCGATATTCATGGCGGCGGCAGCGATCTTGAGTTCCCGCACCACGAAAACGAAATCGCCCAGAGCGAAGCGGCCACTGGCAAGACCTACGCCAACGCATGGATGCATTGCGGCATGATTCGCATCAATGGCGAGAAGATGTCCAAGTCCTTGAACAACTTCTTCACCATCCGCGACGTGCTCGACAAGTACCACCCGGAAGTCGTGCGTTACCTGCTGGTGTCGAGCCACTACCGCAGCGCGATCAACTACTCGGAAGACAACCTCAAGGACGCCAAAGGCGCACTCGAGCGTTTCTACCACGCGTTGAAAGGCCTGCCGAACGTCGCTCCTGCCGGCGGCGAAGCGTTCGTCGAGCGTTTCACCAACGTGATGAACGACGACTTCGGCACACCCGAAGCCTGCGCCGTGCTGTTCGAGATGGTGCGCGAGATCAACCGTCTGCGTGAGAGCGATCTGAACGCGGCGGCCGGTCTGGCGGCACGTCTGAAAGAACTGGCCAGCGTGCTCGGTGTGTTGCAGCTTGAGGCTGATGACTTCTTGCAGGCCGGCGCTGAAGGGCGGGTTGATGCCGCTGAAGTTGACGCGCTGATTGCTGCGCGCCTGGCCGCACGTGCCGGCAAAGACTGGGCCGAATCCGACCGCATCCGCGACCAGCTCACCGCCATGGGCGTGGTGTTGGAAGACGGGAAGGGCGGGACTACGTGGCGTCTGGCTGACTGATTGTTGTGGTTGTTGAAGACAAAACCCGCCGTGTGCGGGTTTTTGTTTTTCTGCTGGTTGGGGGATTTGTGCTGTTCTGAGATTACGCCCTCACCCTAACCCTCTCCCCCAGGAGAGGGGACTGATTGGGGGATGCTTCAGAAATACATCGACCTGAAACTGATGTGCTGAATCCATAATCAACTCGGTCATTCAGGTCGATGTATAGCGCCAGACACCTCGGTCGGCTCCCTCTCCCTCCGGGCGGTCCGACGTTTCGGGAGGGCTGGGGTGAGGGGGTTGCTTTCGGTGTCCGCATACGTCTTGATGTCGGCCACGCGTTCAGCCGGATGCTGAACAGCGACGATCATGAAAGGGAAAAAAATCATGGCCAATCACTATCGCGAACTTCTGGCAACCCCCGGCGCCACCGGGCTGGTGCTCGCGAGCGCCATCGCCCGTCTGCCTCAGGCAATGATCGGCATCGGTATCATCACCATGCTGGTGCAACAAACCGGTGTGTATTGGCTGGCCGGCGCGGTCGCCGGTGTGTTCACCCTGGCCAATGCACTGCTCGGCCCATACATCTCGAAACTGGTGGACCAACGCGGCCAGAGTCGCGTGCTGCCCGTCGTGACGGCGTTCAGCATTGGCATGTTGCTGGCGCTGATCCTCGCCGTGTACCTCAAGGCGCCCACCGTACTGCTGTTTATTCTGGCGGCACTGGCAGGAACGATGCCGAGCATGCCGTCGATGATCAGAGCGCGTTGGTCGCAGCTGTTCCGTGGCAAGCCGCTGTTGCACACGGCGTTCTCTCTGGACACCGTGCTGACTGAACTCGCCTACATCATCGGCCCACCGCTGGCGATTGGCTTGAGCGTGAGCTTCTTTGCCGAAGCCGGGCCGCTGGTAGCGGTTGTGTTGCTGGCGGTCGGGGTGACGGCGTTTCTGATGCAGCGCCGGACCGAACCGAAAGTGGTGGTGGGCAATCGCGGCAGCAAAGGCTCCACGCTGCTTATTCCCGGCGTGCGCACCATCGTTCTCGCGCTGCTGGCGATGGGCGTGATTGGTGGGGCGATCGACGTGGCGGTTGTGGCGTTCGCCAATGCACAGGGCTGGCCCGAATCCGCCACGTTCATCCTTGCGTCCTACGCGCTCGGTTCGTTGGTCGCAGGTCTCACGTTTGGTGCGTTGAGGATTTCCTTGCCGATAGAAAAGCAGTTCTTCATCGGGATATTGGTTACCGCCGTCACAGGCGTATTGCCGATTTTCTCAACGGACGTTTATGTCCTGTCGCTGATGCTGTTTATTGCCGGAATGTCGTTTGCGCCGACCATGGTCGTGGTAATGAATCTGGGCACGATCATTCTTCCGCCGTCGCGGATCACCGAAGGCCTGACGTGGATGACCACCGGCATCAGCATTGGCGTGGCGCTGGGAGGCATGCTTTCGGGGCCGGTGATCGATGCTTATGGGGCGCGGGCGGGGTTTGGCGTGGCGATTGGTGCAGGGGGGATGATGATGGTGGTTGTGCTGGTTGGGTTGCGTACATTGGGTGCGGTCTCAACTACGAGGGTTGAGGCGGTCCATTAATAATTGGCAGTATTCGGAATTTCCCCTCACCCTAGCCCTCTCCCCCTGGAGAGGGGACTGATTGGGGGATGCTCACGAAATCTGGCGACCTGAAAGTCTTGCTCTGAATCCATAATCAACTGGTTTTTTCAGGTCGATGTAAAACGCCAGACACCTCGGTCGGCTCCCTCTCCTGGGGGAGAGGGCTGGGGTGAGGGTGGCGCAATCGCTTGTAAAGAGTATTGCGGCTAACCCCCAACCGCCGCGCCAGATGGGAAATATTCCCCCCGGCCAACTGCAATTCCCGATTCAACGCTTCGACATCATTCAGATCCACCGCCAGTGGCGGTGCCACTTCAACCGGCTCCATCTCCAGATCAACAAAAAAATCATCCGGCAAATGCTCCGGCCGCACCGGTTGTTCCTCGGCCATGGCCAGTGCCACCTGCATCACGCTGCTCACCTGACGCAAATTCCCCGGCCACGGATGCCGCTCGAACAAGTCCAGCACCTCGCGGCTCAGGCCCGCCCACTGCGACGGCTCGCGATGTTGTTCCCACAGCCGTTTAAATAACGCTTCCTTATCCGAACGCTCGCGCAACGGCGGCAATTCCAGAGTCAGACCGCCAATCCGGTAATACAAATCCTCGCGAAACCGCCCCAATTGCACCTGTTCACGCAAAGAACGGTTGGTCGCCGAGATGATCCGCAAATCCACCGCAAACACCTCGCTGCTGCCCACCGGCTGCACGCAACGCTCCTGCAACACCCGCAGCAGCCGTGCCTGGGTCGGCAACGGCATGTCGCCAATCTCGTCGAGGAACAGCGTGCCTTTGTCAGCCTTGCGAATCAGGCCGATGCTGCCTTTCTGATTGGCGCCGGTAAACGCGCCTTTCTCATAACCAAACAGCTCCGATTCGACCAGTTCGGCGGGGATCGCTGCACAGTTCACCGCAATAAATGCCTGTTTGCTGCGCGAGCTGGCCTGATGCAGGGCTTTGACGAACACTTCCTTGCCGACCCCGGTTTCGCCGTGGATCAGCAGCGGAATATCTTTTTCCAGCAAACGCTCAGCCTGACGCACGGCTTTTTCCACGCGGCTGTCGCCGAAATGCAAGGTGTTGAGGCTGATCGCGTTCGACGCAGCGACCGTCGGTTCAACAAACAGTCGTGGTTGAATCGGCACCTGTTTAGGGCGCTTCAACATGCACTGAAAACGGTTGCGGCCAGACGTCTGCAAGGCAAACGGCAAACCTTCAGGCTGATTGAGCAATTCCAGCAACGACACCTTGAACAGGCTCTCGACACTGACCCGCGACAGCCGCACGCCCAGCAGGTTATCGGCTCGGCGGTTGGCCGAAAGCACTTGGCCGCTCTCATCGAAGATCAACAAGCCGGCCCACTGGCTGTCGAGGTTGTTCAAACCGGTGTTGAAAGTCAGTTGAAAGTGCTGGCCGTGGAACAGGTTGAGGATCAGCCGGTTTTCCACGGTCTGGCTCATCATCTTGACCATTCCGAGGGTGTGCGAGGGCGGCAGGTAGCTGTCGCTGGACACATCCAGCACCGCAATAACCTTGCGTTCGGCATCGAAGATCGGCGCGGCGGACCCGGTCATGAAGCGGTTGGCCTTGAGAAAGTGTTCATCGTGTTCGATATGCACCGCCTGCTCGCAGGCCAGCGCCGTGCCGATCGCGTTGGTGCCGCTCGCGCGTTCGATCCAACTGGCACCAGCCTGAAACCCGCGCGCCAGGCTCGGTTCGATAAAGCGTTGCGTGCCCCACGACGTCAGCACCTGGCCCTGATTGTCGGCGAGCATGATCAGGCAGTTGGAATTGCTCAGAATGTTTTCGTAGTAGGGCAGCACTTCCTGGTGGGTGGTCTGCACCAGTGAGTGATGGCTTTCGAGCAGCTGCGCGATGCCAGCGGCGGGCAGTTGATCGAACGACGGCGTGCTTTGATGATCGAGACCGAACGCGCGGCAACGTGACCAGGAATCCTGGACGATGGCGTCGTGGGATAACGCGGAAGCGGGAGCGACCATGGCAGTCAGCCTCTGATGGGCATTTTTATTATTGTTATTGCACAGCGCCTGCGGGGCGCGGCAGTGCATAGAGTGTTGTTCACTATTGTTCATTGTCAATCGCTGAACTGTTCAAATGTGTTCAGCAATGAAGGTGGTTTAACCGCCGTTTCGGCGATTTTCACGACAAATCAACAGCTTGCCTTTTCTGGCACGAATGTCGCTCTAGTGCACAGGTCGCTTGACTCCAATAATAAAAAGGCCGAGCCATGTCACTCACCCTGGAGCACGTCAGCCGCACCGTCGAAGGCCAGATCTGGATCGACGATGCCTGCCTGAAATTCGAACCCGGTTCGTTCAACGTTTTGCTCGGGCGCACGCTGTCCGGCAAGACCAGTCTGATGCGCCTGATGGCCGGGCTGGACAAGCCCGACAGCGGCCGCGTCCTGATGAACGGCGTCGACGTCACCCAACGTCCGGTGCGTTTGCGCAACGTGTCGATGGTGTATCAGCAGTTCATCAATTACCCGACCATGACCGTGTTCGAGAACATCGCCTCGCCGTTGCGTCAGGCCGGGATTTCCAACGAACAGATCCATAGCAAAGTGCTGGAAACCGCGAAGATGCTGCGCATCGACAAGTTTCTCCAGCGCTACCCGCTGGAACTCTCCGGCGGTCAGCAACAGCGCACGGCCATGGCGCGGGCGCTGGTCAAGGATGCCGAGCTCATTCTCTTCGACGAGCCGCTGGTCAACCTTGACTACAAGCTGCGCGAAGAGCTGCGTCAGGAAATGCGCGAGCTGTTCAAGCTGCGCCACACCATCGCCATCTACGCCACCACCGAGCCCAACGAAGCACTGGCATTGGGCGGCACCACGACCATTCTTCACGAAGGCCGGGTGATCCAGAGCGGTGTGTCGACCGAGGTCTATCACCAGCCGCAAACGGTGCTGGCGGCTGAGTTGTTCTCCGAGCCGCCGATCAACCTGATGCCGGGGCGGATTGCCGGTAACGAAGTGAGTTTTGCCAATTTCGTGCACTTCCCGTTGAACGTCGATCTGCGTCCGGTGGGCGAGGGCGAGTTCCGTTTTGGCGTGCGCCCAAGCCATATCTCGCTGGTACCAAGCAACGACGACGATCTGGAACTGGCCGTAACTGTCGAAGTGGCCGAGATCAGCGGATCGGAAACCTTCCTGCATGTGCGTAACGAGCATTTCCTGCTGGTGTTGCACCTGCCCGGCGTCCACGAATACGACGTCGACGCGCCGATTCGCATCTACATTCCCACCCATAAACTGTTTGTGTTCGATGCGCAGGGCCGACTGGTTCAGGCACCGGGCCGGCGTATCGCGAGGGTTGCCTGATGGCCGAGATCCGTTTGCACCACCTCGCCCACAGCTACAGCAAAACCCCGGCGGGACCTGAGGATTACGCAATCCGCGAGATGGATCACATCTGGCAGCAGGGCGGCGCCTATTCCTTGCTCGGTCCTTCCGGTTGCGGCAAATCGACCTTGCTCAACATCATTTCCGGCCTGCTAAGTCCGTCCCAAGGCAAAGTTTTGTTCGATGGCAAAGAGGTCAACGACCTTACGCCGGAGAAGCGCAACATCGCGCAGGTTTTCCAGTTTCCGGTGGTCTACGACACCATGACCGTGTTCGATAACCTCGCATTCCCTCTGCGCAATCAGGGCATGGCCGAGGCAAAAGTGCACAGCAAGGTGCAGGAAATTGCCGAAGTCCTCGACTTGCAAAACCTGCTGAGCAAGAAGGCGAGCAACCTCACCGCCGACGAAAAGCAGAAAGTTTCCATGGGCCGTGGACTGGTGCGCGACGACGTATCGGCGATCCTGTTCGATGAGCCGCTGACGGTGATCGACCCGCACCTGAAGTGGAAACTGCGGCGCAAGCTCAAGCAGATCCACGAGCAGTTCAACATCACCATGGTCTACGTCACCCACGATCAACTGGAGGCCTCGACCTTCGCTGACAAGATCGCGGTGATGTACGGCGGCCAGATCGTGCAGTTCGGTACGCCCCGGGAATTGTTCGAGCGCCCGAGCCACACCTTTGTCGGCTATTTCATAGGCAGTCCGGGGATGAACCTGATTGAGGTGCAGCCTCAACCCGGCGGCGTTGGTTTCAACTCCACGCATCTACCACTGTCCGACGGCTTGCAAAGGCATATCGAGCACGGCCACTGGAAAAACCTCAAGGTCGGCATCCGTCCCGAGTTCATTCATGTATGGGACGAGCCGTTTGATGACGCGATGCGAGCACGGGTCGTACACGTCGAAGACCTCGGCACCTACAAGATCATGACCCTCGACCTCGACGGCGCACCGTTGAAGGTGCGTCTTGCTGAAGACAAACCGGTGCCGCAGGGCACGGCGTACATCAGTTTTCCGGCGCAGTGGCTGATGGTGTATGCCGATGAAGTCCTGCTCGATACCGCCGGCGACAACGAGGTGCTGTCATGAACAAAGTGCAGAACAACAAGGCCTGGTGGCTGGTGTTGCCGGTGTTCCTGCTGGTGGCGTTCAGCGCGGTGATCCCGATGATGACCGTGGTCAACTATTCGGTGCAGGACATCTTTGATCAGTCGAGCCGCTACTTTGTCGGCGCCGATTGGTACAAGCAGGTGCTGCTCGACCCACGCCTGCATGATTCGCTGCTGCGCCAGTTCATCTATTCGGCGTGCGTGCTGCTGATCGAAATTCCGCTGGGCATCGGCATCGCTTTGACCATGCCGACCAAGGGCCGCTGGTCGTCGGTGGTGTTGATCGTGCTGGCGATTCCGCTGCTGATTCCGTGGAACGTGGTCGGCACGATCTGGCAGATCTTCGGCCGCGCCGATATCGGTTTGCTCGGGTCGAGCCTTAACGCGATGGGCATCAGTTACAACTACGCGGCCAACACCATGGACGCCTGGGTGACGGTGCTGGTGATGGACGTCTGGCACTGGACTTCATTGGTGGCGCTACTGTGTTTCTCCGGACTGCGCGCAATTCCCGACGTGTATTACCAGGCCGCGCGGATTGATCGGGCCTCGGCCTGGGCGGTGTTCCGCCACATTCAGTTGCCCAAGCTGAAAAGCGTGCTGCTGATCGCGGTGATGCTGCGCTTCATGGACAGTTTCATGATTTACACCGAGCCATTCGTGCTCACCGGCGGCGGGCCGGGTAATGCCACGACCTTCTTGAGTCAGACCCTGACCCAGATGGCTATAGGGCAATTCGACCTGGGGCCGGCGGCTGCATTCTCGCTGGTGTACTTCCTGATCATCCTGCTGGTTTCGTGGCTGTTCTACACCGCCATGACCCACAACGATGCCAACCGCTGAGGCCCGGCCATGAGCAAAAGAAAGCTGATTCCGTTGCTGATCTACATCCTGTTCCTGCTGGTGCCGATCTACTGGCTGCTGAACATGTCGTTCAAGAGCAACACCGAAATTCTCAGCGGTCTGACACTTTTCCCACAGGATTTCACGCTGGCGAACTACAAGGTGATCTTCACTGACCCGAGCTGGTACACCGGTTATCTCAACTCGCTGTACTACGTCAGTCTCAACACCGTGATTTCCCTGAGTGTGGCGTTGCCGGCGGCGTATGCGTTCTCGCGTTATCGCTTTCTCGGCGACAAGCACCTGTTCTTCTGGCTGCTGACCAACCGCATGGCGCCGCCGGCAGTGTTTCTGCTGCCGTTCTTTCAGCTGTATTCGTCGATTGGCTTGTTCGACACGCACATCGCCGTGGCACTTGCGCACTGCTTGTTCAACGTGCCGCTGGCGGTATGGATTCTTGAAGGCTTCATGTCCGGCGTACCCAAGGAAATCGACGAAACCGCCTATATCGACGGCTACAGTTTTCCCAAGTTTTTCGTGAAGATTTTCATCCCGCTGATCGGCTCCGGCATCGGGGTGACGGCGTTTTTCTGCTTCATGTTTTCCTGGGTCGAACTGTTGCTGGCGCGCACCCTGACTTCGGTGAATGCCAAGCCGATCGCGGCGGTAATGACGCGCACGGTCTCGGCGTCGGGTATCGACTGGGGTGTACTGGCGGCGGCGGGAGTGTTGACTATTCTCCCCGGCATGCTGGTGATCTGGTTTGTTCGCAACCACGTGGCCAAGGGCTTTGCCCTGGGCCGGGTCTGAGGATCTGATGATGGAATGGATGAGCTGGACCGTCCCCACGGCCATATTTTTCATTGTGATTGGTTTGATCCTGGTGGGCATGACCACTTGGGAACTGCGCTCGCCGAGCATTCTGCGGCGCGGATTTTTGCCGATTGCCACTACCCGTGGCGATCGCTTGTTTATCGGTCTTCTCGGCAGCGCCTACCTGCATTTGCTGGTAATCGGCGTCACCGACTGGAGCATCTGGGTAGCGTCCGCGTTGTCCCTGGTGTGGCTGTTGGCTGTGATGCGTTGGGGCTAGTCGAATCGCTCGGCAACTGTGCTCCACAACTTAAACAGGAGGTCTCTATGTTCGACAAAAACAATAAGCTGCGACATAGCATTTCATTGGCAGCCATGCTGGCACTCAGCGGTTTGAGCGCATCCGCGTGGGCCGATGCCTACGAAGATGCGGCGAAAAAATGGGTCGGCAGTGAATTCAAACCCTCGACCCTGACGGCCGAGCAACAGCTTGAGGAATTGAAGTGGTTCATCAAGGCCGCCGAGCCGTTTCGCGGGATGGAAATCAAGGTGGTTTCGGAAACCCTGACCACCCACGAATATGAGTCCAAGGTACTGGCCAAGGCCTTCACTGAAATCACCGGGATCAAGCTGACTCACGACCTGGTGCAAGAAGGCGATGTGGTGGAAAAACTGCAGACAGCGATGCAGTCGGACAAGACGATTTATGATGGCTGGGTCAACGATTCGGATCTGATCGGCACGCACTTTCGCTACGGCAAGACCGAATCGATTACCGACCTGATGGCCAACGAAGGCAAGAACTTCACTTCTCCGACCCTTGATCTCAAAGACTTCATCGGCCTCTCGTTCACCACCGCGCCGGACGGCAAGATCTACCAATTGCCCGACCAGCAGTTCGCCAACCTGTACTGGTTCCGCGCCGACTGGTTCGAACGCGCCGATCTGAAAGCCAAGTTCAAGGAAAAGTACGGCTACGAATTGGGCGTACCGGTGAACTGGTCGGCCTATGAAGACATCGCCAAATTCTTCAGCGAAGACGTCAAGGAAATCGACGGCAAGCGCATCTATGGGCACATGGACTACGGCAAGAAAGATCCGTCGCTGGGCTGGCGCTTCACCGATGCCTGGTTCTCCATGGCTGGCGGCGGCGACAAAGGCTTGCCCAACGGCTTGCCGGTGGACGAGTGGGGTATTCGCGTCGAGGACTGCCATCCGGTGGGTTCCAGCGTGACCCGTGGCGGCGATACCAATGGCCCGGCGGCGGTGTTCGCGACCACCAAGTACGTCGACTGGATGAAAAAATACGCGCCACCGGAAGCGGCGGGCATGACCTTCTCCGAGTCCGGCCCGGTGCCGTCTCAGGGCAACATCGCTCAGCAAATCTTCTGGTACACCGCGTTCACCGCCGACATGACCAAACCGGGCTTGCCAGTGGTCAACGCCGACGGCACGCCGAAATGGCGTATGGCGCCGTCGCCGAAAGGCCCGTACTGGGAAGAGGGGATGAAGCTCGGTTATCAGGACGTGGGTTCGTGGACGTTCCTCAAATCGACGCCTGAAAAACAGAAACTTGCGGCCTGGCTGTACGCGCAGTTCGTGACCTCGAAAACCGTATCGCTGAAGAAAACCATCGTCGGCCTGACGCCGATTCGCGAGTCGGATATCAACTCGCAAGCCATGACCGACCTCGCGCCGAAACTCGGTGGTCTGGTCGAGTTCTACCGCAGCCCCGCGCGTGTGCAGTGGTCGCCGACCGGCACCAACGTGCCGGACTACCCACGTCTGGCGCAATTGTGGTGGAGCCACATCGCGGAAGCCGCCAGCGGCGACAAGACCCCGCAACAGGCGCTCGACGGCCTGGCCAAGGATCAGGACGCGATCATGGCCCGTCTGGAACGCTCTAAAGTGCAACCGACCTGCGGTCCGAAAATGAACCCCGAGCGCGACGCGCAATACTGGTTCGATCAACCGGGCGCACCAAAACCGAAACTGGCCAACGAGAAGCCGAAAGGCGAAACCGTGAGCTACAACGAACTCCTGAAATCGTGGGAGGCGGCGCGCAAGTAAGCGTTTTTTGTGGGACTGAACGGCACCGAGAGGTGCCGTTTTTTTAGCGCTCGATTTCACGCTTCAACGCTCGCCGCACGGTTTTCAGGATGGCGTTCTCGAAGGCGTTGTGCCCTGCGTGCAGCAACCGGCAATGGATGTTCATGCGCTGGCGCAACCAGCGCACGCTGGCCATGCCGTGGACGTCGCGGATGCCTTGAATGATCAGGGTGTTTTCGTTGAGGCTCAGGTCTTCGTCCTTCGCGGTGAAGAAGTAACCGTTCAAGTGATAGTGCAATTCGAGACGGATCGCGCGAACGGCATGTTCGTCGGCAAAGTCCTCGATGGTGCTGTCCTGGATGGTTTGCCCGGAGCGGCGCATGATCGCCTTCAACCATTCGATGGCGGCGTGATGTTGTTGTGTCGGGCAGCCGTCGGTGAGTATCCGATAGAGGTCTTTGGCACGATGGTGCGCGGAGCCCGGAGTGACTTCCGATAACCCCGCATCAAGCGCTTGATCGTATGCGCGGACGTTGGCCGGAAACGGTACAAACAGCGACACCAGCGTGGTTTTCAGCACCGCGTGCGGGTAGCGCTGTTGGTACTGAATCGCCAGCCAACTGCCCCATGAGACACCCAGCACGCTGATTTTTTCGAAGCCGAAATGCTCGCGTAAGGCGTCGATGTCCTCGACGCAGAGGCCGGTGTTGTTATCGCGTAGTTCGCCGGAAGGCATTGATCGACCGCAGCCGCGCTGGTCGCTCAGGACGATGTCGAAGCAGCGCAAATCGAAGAATTGCAGATGATGCAGGCTGCAGCGACCGCCGGGCCCGCCATGCAGGAAAAACACCGGTTCGGCGCCAGGTGTTCCATGGCGTTCCCAGTAGAGTTGATGGCGGTCACTGGTCATGTAGCAGCCTCGACTGTGCGTTGAGCAGGTCATGTTGTTGGCACCGTCAGGCGATAGAACTGGAACAGTTCGGCCTGGCCAGAGCGCCCCGCGACGCACGACTGCAAGTGCAGATTGAGTGTCGCGGCCAGCCAGGACACGGCAATCAATACCGGCGTATGGCCGAAGATCAGGATCGTGCCGCCAGGCCGCACGCAGTGGACCAGCGACTCGAATACGCACTGGGCTTGCCGGCGAGTCAAGACTTCGGCGTTCAGGAAACGCAGGATCAATACGTCGCAATGGATGCCGGCATCGACGGCATCACCGGCATCCAGGCAGCGAAAGTCGATCGGCAATGCCGCGTGCTGCTGTCGCGCATGTTCGATCATCGAAGCTGAACGGTCAGAGGCGAGGAAGCGGCAGGCGGGCAGCGAACTTGCCAGATGCGCAATGAATTCGCCAGTCGAGCAGGCCGGGTCATAAATCAATCTACCTGGCGTCACCAGTGTCCGCAGCAACGCAGCGCAATACTCGCGCAAATGGGCTTCGTCAGCGTTCAGTCCTGTGGCCAGCGCCTCGCTGCATTGCCAGAACCCGGGCGGGCAAACGGCCTCTTGGTCAACACGGTCAATCAATGCAAAGGGAAACTGAATCTCACTGCCAGGCGTGCCGCGTGCGGCATCCAGCGCCGCGATTTTTTCCGATGGCGAGACCGTTTGAAAGTACATCGCCAGACCTTCATTTCCCCACTGCGACTCGACATGCGGCCCCAGCAACATCGAGGGTTTCAGCGCACTGCTCGAATGCCAACGACCGTTGTCCGCGCGTTGAAGAACTTTGCGGCCAACCCAGTCGCGACCCGCCACGCGCAGGAAAAACACCTGGTGTAGCCCGTTGGCCACAGGCTCGATATAGCAACTCAACGCAGCGGACTTTTTGATGTGGCTTGCCATGGACAGCCCCAGCGCACGCTCTCGAGCGTGATCGATTTCCACGTTCATCGGCGGTGTGCCTCTAGACGGCGACCGCGGACTTGCGGGATGACAACGTTGCCGCTGGACACCACAAAGAAGCGCTCAAGGCCCGGAATGACCACGTTGGCCAGCGTGGTGCCCAGTTCGGTCTGCTTGAGAATGCAGACGCCTGGCGTGCGTCCGTGGTTGTGCAGATCGCGCAACAAGTAGTCAACCTGCTCGGCCAGGGACGCTTGTTCAACGGGATCGCGCAGTGTCACCTCGCGATGTGGGCACACATGCAGTAATGCATGCGGATCGAACCGTACGCAGCGCAGCAGTCGCGGGAAAGGCACCAGATGCCGCTGTGCATTGCCCAAAGCTTTTCGGTATTCGGTTTGCGTCGCAGCGAGATGCAGTTGCACCAGTTCGCTCAGCGCCCGCCATGCCGCGTGGCGGGCATCGAGTGAGCAACCGGTACCAAACACACGTGGCAGCGCGCCGGGTGCGCTGGAGAAGGCCAAAAAGGTTCGCGCCTTGAATTCGTTACTGATATCCAGCAATACGATAGAGCCGCCGATCTCTTGCTCGGCATCCGCCCATGAACGGCCGAGGCTGTCGCTCTGATCGAGGCGTGCCACCCGGCGTAGCGGCAAATGGTTCTGGTAGTAAAAGTGATTCAGCAGGAACAGCGAGAGCGCATCGCGTTCGATGCATTCATTGGCAGCGTGCAGTACCGCTTCGTAATAGCTCGCGCCGATCGCGGTGCCGCTGTTGCTGGCGTAGCGTTGCAGAGCACGGTAGTTGGTGGTGTCTCGGGTAAAGCGCTGCTGGATATACGCAGGCGAGGTAAGGGCCAGCGGATAGGAAAACTCGACTGTTTGTGCTGGACAGGTGTAGGTGCGACAAGCAATCCCACGGTTTTGCTGCCCGGCAACCAGACGCAGTACCGAGTCATCGGCAAACAGCGAGGTGTCGGAAAAATAGCGGCCTGTTTGATAGTGCGCATCGGCAGGGCGCAGGTCGTCGCTCCAATAATGTTCGAGGGTTTCGTAGAGTGCGCCGAGGCGCGCGTGTTCGGCATAGCCTTTGCCTGCTCCGCGGGCCTGGCGACCATGGCTGTCGCGCAAGATCGCCTGTACGCAGACGACGTTGCGGCCGAGTGTCCGGGTGGTCGAAGCAATGCCCAGCCGGAACAGCTCGGCATCGATACGCTGTTGTGCCTGATCCGCCGTCAGCTCGCGCTCGGCAATCCTTGTGTTGTCCATGATTCCCTTCCTGTAAAAGAAAACGGGGGCGTGAAGCCCCCGTTTTTTTGTTACTCGGCGTCCAGTTCGGTGCGCTCTTCTTCAGTCAGTTGCAGCGCTTCGATCTGCTCCGGTGTCGGGGTTTGTTCCTCGTCGAGTTCAACGATCGGATTGGCGTTGGCGCTTCCCATGTAGCCCATGTGTGTTGCTCCTTTTCGGTTGGTTGGATGTGCTGTTTCAAGCACGAGCCAAATCTAAAGGCGCAGCGGAGCAACGGTCAAAAATGTCCAGACGTTTCAGTTTCGGGATTTTCAGCATGTCGAAATATGTACTGATAATCCGTGAATTGACGCTTGCCAGGTGCCCGGTTCGGGTGGCTCGAAGCCTCTCTGGCGCACGCTGCCGCGAGTAAACAGCGAATCCGGTTGAGCGACAAATAAGCCCCCGCTGCATCGCAAGGATTAACTGCCGGCGCGGTTTTGGTTCCGAAGTGCGTAAGACATTTCAGCTGAGGGGGGCAGCAGAATCGCGCGAAGTCATTTGCACCTGAATCTGGACGGCGTACGCGATGATTTTTCCTATAGGGAGCGAGAGTTCTGCGCACAAAAATCGGCTTGTTCGTAGCCAGGAAACACCAGCGTGAACGCCGTGATCCCGCCCGGCACGCTTGCAACCTGTGCTTCTCCCTGATGCAGGCTCATGATCGAGCGTACGATGGCCAAACCGAGGCCAGTACTGCCTTGAGTGCGCGAGCGACTGCTGTCGACCCGATAAAAACGGTCGAACAGATGCGGCAGATGTTCGGCTTCAATGCCTGGGCCGGGATTGCTCACCCTCAGTGAAATCTGCGTAGCGCTGCGTTCAATCACCAATGAGACAGCATGTCCGGCCGGGCAATGGCGCAAGGCGTTGGACAGCAGATTGGAAATCGCCCGCTGGATCATCAACCGATCCCCCCGTACTGATGCGCTGCCCTGCACATTCAGGCTGATG
The DNA here is from genome assembly GCF_049897765.1 of Pseudomonas sp. TWP3-2. Lineage (NCBI taxonomy): Bacteria > Pseudomonadati > Pseudomonadota > Gammaproteobacteria > Pseudomonadales > Pseudomonadaceae > Pseudomonas > Pseudomonas sp. TWP3-2. Next base: position 95,947 of record NZ_JAFCWW010000010.1, read on the forward strand.
TGCTTGTCTTGTGCCGACAGCGAAAACAGTTCTGCGACCTTCAATGCTTCCACTTCCAGTGCGACCGGTTCAAAGCTTGCGAGCGCCATCGGCTGACTGACCTGCGCCAGAAACAGCATGTCGGAAACGATCCGCGCGACGCGCTCCAACTCCTCGATGCACGACACCAGCACGTCTTTGTACTCATCCGGTGTGCGCTCGCGCGACAGCGTCACCTGCGCCTTGCCCATCAGGTTGTTGATCGGCGAGCGCAGTTCGTGGGCGAGGTCGTCGGAGAACTGCGACAACTGCTGCACGCCGCTGTCGAGGCGATCGAGCATAAAGTTGATACCGCGTGCCAGCTCGCTCAACTCTTGCGGCATGTTCACCATCGATAGCCGATGATCCAGATCCTGCGTGGTCACCCGCGCCGCCACTTTGCGAAATTCGCGCAACGGCGCCAGCCCGCGCTGCACCGCGCCCCACGCGCTCAGGCCGATGAAGATCAGCAGCAACGGCAAGGCAATCAGCGTCGAGCGCAGATAGGCACTGAGCAGTGCCTGATCATGAGCGTTGTCGGTGGATAACAGCACCGCGACGCGGTTGCCGTTCTTGATGGCGATCAGCCTTGAGGCAGTGAGGAATTTTGCGCCCTCGGCATCGGTGCTGCTGGTGTAAAGCAGTTGCTCGGAGGAGGCGCGCACCGCTTTCAGTTCCAGGCGCGGATCGGCCATGCCGGAGCCGGATTTGAGCAGCGGCGTGCGCAATTTGTGCTGGTCATAAATGGTCAGTGTCAGGTTGTCGTGGCCCATTACCTGATCGAGCAGAATATGCGGTTTCGCACTGATTTCGCCGACGTCGGCGTACAGCGACAGGCTGTGTTCGACCTGCTCCATCTTCTTTTGCAGGCTGTCTCTGGAGAGCGCATTCAATTCATGGGTCAGGGCGAAATACGCCAGGATCGCCAGGAACACCACCAGCAGCGCCCCAAGAATACTCACCGTCAAACCCAGGCGCAGCGACAGACTGGCCGGCTTCATTCTCGCGCCTCCAGCACATAACCGACGCCGCGCAGGGTGTGGATCAATTTGCTGTCGAACGGGTCATCGATCTTCGCTCGCAAACGGCGGATCGACACTTCGACCACGTTGGTGTCGCAGTCGAAGTTCATGTCCCACACCAGCGAAATGATCTGAGTGCGCGTCAACACTTCCCCGGATTGGCGCATCAATAGATGCAGCAGGGCGAATTCCTTGGTGGTCAGGTCGATGCGCTGCTCGCCGCGAAAGGCGCGGTGGCGTCCAGGATCGAGTTCCAGATCGGCGACTTTCAAGACTTGCGGCTGCGGAATGTTTTCGCTGCGACGCATCAGGCTGCGCACCCGCGCGAGCAATTCGGGAAACTCGAAGGGTTTGACCAGATAGTCGTCGGCGCCCAGATCCAGTCCACGAATCTTGTCGGCCAGACGCCCGCGCGCGGTGAGCATCATCACCCGCGTGGAGCGCGTGCGCCGTAGTTGTTCGAGCACGCCCCAACCGTCCAGCTCTGGCAAATTCACATCAAGGATCACCAGGTCATAAACCTGCTGTTGCGCCAGATGCAGTCCATCGGCGCCGGTGGCTGCACGGTCGACGATATAACCACTTTCGGTCAGACCCTGATGCAAATACTCGGCAGTTTTAAGCTCGTCCTCGACGACAAGGATTCGCATGATCAATCACCACTTTTATTTAATGGATCCGTAATTAAGGTGGTCGGGAAAGTTATTGTTTTTGTATGGGCTTCCGAACGGTTTAGTTCTGTTGTCCTACAGCTGTTTCTTCGGTTTGCAGGCGCGCAAGGTAAAGGCTGTAGTGGCTACAGAGTCAACAGAACTGCCGTTAAATCAGCGCTCTGCGACAATCCATTTGTTTCTTTGTATTGCCAAATGCTCGACAAACTCTGCGCATGCTAGTGCAAAACAGTTCGCTGCAACTCTGGATAACGGATTTGTAATGTTGCAGTCACCTTGTCGATAAGTTCAAAACTCTACCGTGGCGGCAATCGAATCCTGATTTAAAGGAAATACGCCATTGCCCGGTTTAATAGAACTGACGGCGCGCTCACGCCTGAAAAAAACGCGGCAGGTGATAACTGTCGCCTGCCTGTTAATGCTGACCGGCCCGACCGCTGCGTCAGGCGCCACATTGACCCTTGATCAGGCGTTGCAAACGGCCTTCGCCGGCAACCCGGATCTGGCGGCGGCGCAGTGGGAGATCGGCATCGCTGAGGGTGATCGGCGTCAGGCCGGTTTGATCCCCAATCCCGAGGTGTCCTGGGAAGCCGAGGACACTCGCCGCGAATCGCGCACCACCACGGTAATGCTCAGCCAGCCGCTTGAACTGGGCGGAAAGCGCGGTGCGCGCATCGATGTCGCCAGCCGTGCGCAGGATGCCGCCGGGATTGAACTGGAGCGCAAGCGCAATGGCTTGCGCGCGGATGTGATTCAAGCGTTTTCCAGCGTGCAAACCGCTGAGCAGCGCCTGCAATTGTCGCGTCAGTCTTTGGCATTGACCGAGCACAGTTTGCGCGTGGCCCAAGGACGAATCACGGCAGGAAAATCCTCGCCGGTCGAAGGCACGCGGGCGCAGGTGCAACTGTCCGAGGTGCGTCTGGAGTTGAGCCGGGCCGAGCGCGATCAGGCCAACGCCTATCAGCAATTGGCGCAGGTCATGGGCGCGCCATTAGCGGTTTCGACCGTTGTGCCGAGCGCCACGCAAAGCCTTCCGGCTGCACCGTCCTCGACCACCTTGCTGGAACGTCTGAACCAAACCGCCGACCTGCGTCTGGCGGCGTTGCAGATTGATCAGCGTGAGGCTTCGTTGGGACTGGAAAAAGCCCAGCGGATTCCTGATCTGACGGTGAGCGTCGGCAGTCAGTACAGCGAACTTGAGCGCGAGCGAGTCAACGTGGTCGGCTTGTCGATGCCGATTCCGTTGTTCAACCGCAATCAGGGCAACGTTCTGGCCGCCGCCCGACGCAGCGATCAGGCGCGCGATCTGCGCAACGCCACCGAGCTGCGCCTGCGCACTGAAATCCAGACCGCGCTGGCGCAGTGGCAGACCGCCAATGGCGAGGCCAGTGCATTCAACCAGACCGTGTTGCCGGCCGCGCAGAGTGCCGTCGACAGTGCAACGCGCGGTTTCGAAATGGGCAAGTTCGGCTTTCTCGATGTGCTCGACGCCCAACGCACCTTGATCAGCGCGCGCGCCCAATACATCCAGGCCGTCGCCGAAGCGACCGACGCCCGCGTGCGCATCGAACGCATCTTCGGTGACCTCGGCGCGTTCGGCGTCAGCCCCTGAATCTCACTTTCAAAGCACTGCGCGCTGGCCTGACGCAGAGGAGTTTGCATGGACAAAAAACTGATAGTGGTCGCTGTGGCGACTTTGGCGCTGGGGATTGGCATTGGCTCGACGTGGATGGGCGATTCAGCGCATTCCTCCAACGACGCGCATGCTGATGAAGCGGCGGAGCACGCCGATCACGCCGACGAACACGCAGCGCAGAGCGCAGAGCATGTCGAAGGCGAAAGTGAAGAAGGCCACCTGACTTTGACTGATGAGCAGATTGCGGCGGCCGGTATTGGCCTGGCGCAAGCGCGGGCGCAGAACATCAGCCTGGCGTTGCCGTTCCCGGCCGAAGTGCGCTTTGACGAAGATCGCACCGCGCACGTGGTGCCTCGGGTGCCGGGGGTGGTTGAGTCGGTGGCGGTCAATCTCGGGCAATCGGTGAAAAAGGGCCAGTTGCTGGCGGTGATCGCCAGTCAGCAGATCTCCGATCAACGCAGCGAACAGGCTGCCGCGCAGCGTCGATTGGTACTGGCGCGCACGACTTATGAGCGCGAGAAAACCTTGTGGCAGGACAAGATCTCCGCCGAACAGGATTTCCTTCAGGCGCGCCAAGCGTTGGAGGAAGCAGAAATTGCTTTGAACAACGCTCGGCAGAAAAACGGCGTACTCAGTGGCAGCACGGCCGCCAATGGCGGCAATCGTTATGAACTGCGCGCGCCATTCGACGGCGTGGTGGTGGAAAAACACCTGACGCCAGGGGAGGTGGTTGATGAAACCAGTGCCGCGTTCACGCTCTCCGATCTATCGCGCGTTTGGGTGACGTTTGGCGTTTCACCCAAGGATTTGAATCGGGTCCAGGTGGGCAAACCGGTGACGATCAGCGCGGCTGAGCTCAATGCCGAAGTCGAAGGCACGGTGGCTTACGTCGGCAGCCTGCTGGGCGAGCAGACGCGCACTGCGACGGTCCGTGTGACTCTCGCCAACCCGCAGGGCGCCTGGCGTCCAGGCTTGTTTGTGACCGCACTGGTCGCCACCGACAGCCGTCAAGTGAAGGTCGCGGTGCCCGAAGCCGCCATCCAAACCGTCGAGGACAAACCCACGGTGTTCGTGCGCACCGCCGACGGCTTCAAGACGCAAGTGGTGACGCTCGGCAATCGCGCGGGCGGTCAGGTGGAAATCACTCAAGGGCTGGATGCCGGTGTGCAAATCGCCAGCGCCGGCAGCTTCGTTCTCAAATCGGAACTGGGCAAGGCTTCGGCCGAGCATTCCCATTGATCCGCCCCTCGACGAGAAGATTCTCATGTTCGAACGCCTGATCCAGTTTGCCATCGAGCAACGCATCATCGTGCTGCTCGCCGTTTTGCTCATGGCCGGCCTCGGCATCGCCAGCTATCAAAAGTTGCCGATCGATGCCGTGCCGGATATCACCAACGTTCAGGTGCAAATCAACACTGGCGCCGCCGGGTTCTCGCCGCTGGAAACCGAGCAGCGCATTACCTTTCCGATCGAAACCGCGATGGCCGGTTTGCCTGCGCTGGAACAGACCCGCTCGCTGTCGCGTTCGGGGCTGTCGCAGGTCACGGTGATTTTCAAGGACGGCACTGATCTGTTCTTCGCCCGGCAGTTGGTCAACGAACGTTTGCAGACCGCCAAGGAGCAACTGCCCGAAGGCGTTGACGCGGTGATGGGGCCGATTTCCACCGGCCTCGGCGAGATTTTCCTGTGGACCGTGGAAGCGCAGGAGGGCGCGCGCAAGGATGACGGCACGCCTTACACGCCGACCGATCTGCGGGTGATTCAGGACTGGATCATCAAGCCGCAGTTGCGCAACGTCGCAGGTGTGGCCGAGATCAACACCATCGGCGGGTTTGCCAAGGAATATCAGATCGCGCCCGATCCGAAGAAACTTGCCGCTTACAAACTGACCCTCACCGATCTGGTGACGGCGCTGGAACGCAACAACGCCAACGTCGGCGCCGGTTACATCGAGCGCAGTGGCGAGCAGTTGCTGATTCGCGCGCCGGGCCAGGTTGCCAGCACCGAGGACATCGCCAATATCGTCATGGCCAATGTCGATGGCACGCCGATCCGGATTCGTAACGTCGCCACCGTCGACATCGGCCGCGAACTGCGCAGCGGCGCCGCCACTGAAAACGGTCGGGAGGTGGTACTCGGCACGGTGTTCATGTTGATCGGCGAAAACAGCCGTACGGTCTCGCAAGCCGTCGCCAGCAAGCTGGAACAGATCAACCGTTCGCTGCCCAAAGGCGTGATCGCGGTGCCGGTTTACGACCGCACGCATCTGGTGGACAAAGCCATTGCCACGGTGAAAAAGAACCTGATCGAAGGCGCGATTCTGGTGATCGCGATCCTGTTCCTGTTCCTCGGCAACATCCGCGCGGCGCTGATTACGGCGATGGTGATTCCGCTGTCGATGCTGTTCACCTTCACCGGCATGTTCACCAACAAGGTCAGCGCCAACCTGATGAGCCTCGGCGCGCTGGACTTCGGCATCATCGTCGATGGCGCGGTGGTGATCGTCGAAAACACCTTGCGCAGGCTGGCTCATGCGCAACAGAAATACGGGCGTTTGCTGACGCGCAGTGAACGATTCCATGAAGTGTTTGCAGCGGCCAAAGAGGCGCGGCGGCCGCTGATTTTTGGCCAGTTGATCATCATGGTCGTCTACCTGCCGATCTTTGCCCTCAGTGGTGTCGAAGGGAAAATGTTTCACCCGATGGCCTTCACCGTGGTCATCGCGTTGCTTGGCGCGATGCTGCTGTCGGTGACCTTTGTGCCGGCGGCGATTGCGTTGTTTGTCACCGGCAAAGTCCAGGAGAAAGAGGGTGTGGTGATGCGCGGTGCGCGTCAGTTGTACGCTCCGGCGTTGAACTGGGTCATGGGCCACAAGCGTTTTGCGGTGGCTGCGGCATTGGTTGTGGTGGTGCTCAGTGGTGCAGTGGCCAGCCGCATGGGCAGCGAGTTTGTGCCGAGTCTCAGTGAAGGCGATTTCGCCCTGCAAGCTTTGCGTGTGCCGGGCACCAGCCTGACGCAATCGGTGGACATGCAGCAGCGTCTGGAAACCGTGATTCTCAACAAAGTACCGGAAGTCGAGCGCGTATTCGCTCGCACCGGCACCGCCGAAATCGCCTCCGATCCGATGCCGCCGAACATCTCCGACAGTTACGTGATGCTCAAGCCGAAAGATCAGTGGCCGGACCCGGACAAGTCGCGCGAGACGCTGATGGCCGAGTTGCAGGCAGCGGCGGCGACGTTGCCGGGCAGCAACTATGAACTGTCGCAGCCAATCCAGTTGCGCTTCAACGAACTGATCTCCGGGGTGCGCAGTGATGTGGCGGTGAAGGTGTTTGGTGATGACATGGCGGTGCTCAACGCCACGGCCACCAAGATCGCTACGGCGATGCAAAAGGTCAATGGCGCCTCTGAGGTCAAGGTCGAGCAGACCACCGGACTGCCAGTGCTGACCATCAACATCGACCGCGACAAGGCTGCGCGTTACGGGCTCAACGTTGGCGATGTGCAAGACACGATTGCCGTAGCGGTCGGTGGACGTCAGGCCGGTACGTTGTATGAAGGCGACCGCCGCTTCGACATGGTGGTGCGTTTGTCCGATGCGATGCGCAAGGACATTGACGGACTGTCGGCGTTATTGATTCCAGTGCCGGCTATTAATGGCGCGGCTAATCAGATCGGGTTTATCGCGTTGAATGAAGTCGCCAGCCTCGACCTGGTGCTGGGGCCGAATCAGGTCAGCCGCGAAAACGGCAAGCGCCTGGTGATCGTCAGCGCCAACGTGCGCGGGCGTGACATCGGCTCTTTCGTCAGCGAGGCCGGCACCACGATTGAGCGCGATGTGCAGATCCCGGCCGGTTACTGGATCAACTGGGGCGGGCAGTTCGAGCAGTTGCAGTCGGCGGCCAAGCGCTTGCAAATCGTGGTGCCGGTGGCGTTGCTGCTGGTGTTCGGGTTGCTGTTCATGATGTTCAACAACCTCAAGGACGGCTTGCTGGTGTTTACCGGAATCCCGTTTGCATTGACCGGTGGCGTCATGGCGCTGTGGCTGCGCGATATTCCGTTGTCGATTTCGGCGGGTGTAGGGTTTATCGCGCTGTCCGGGGTGGCGGTGCTCAACGGGTTGGTGATGATTGCCTTCATTCGCAATCTGCGCGAGGAGGGGCGTTCGCTGTCTGACGCGATCAACGAAGGCGCGCTGACACGTTTGCGCCCGGTGCTGATGACCGCGCTGGTGGCGTCCCTGGGTTTTATCCCGATGGCGCTGGCGACCGGCACCGGTGCGGAGGTGCAGCGTCCGTTGGCGACGGTCGTGATCGGCGGAATCCTGTCCTCGACCATCCTCACGCTGCTGATATTGCCGGCGTTGTACCAACTCGCGCATCGGCGGGATGAGGAGATAACGGATATGTAATTTCCCCGCCACCGTCACGATAGGTTCGGATTGTTACCTTGATCCCGTCAGTTACTTAAACGAGGAATCAAACATGAAACTCGCACAAATCAGTACTTTTGCCGCAGCGCTGCTGATGTCTTCCGTGGCCTTGGCTGAAGGGGGCGGCGACCGCACCTTCGAGAAAATGATGACCGCCAATGACCGCTCGGTGGAGCTGTTTGTCGCCCGAGAGCAGGCGCGTGATCCGGTCGTCGTCCACGAGAAAAAGGACGAGAAGACTCAAGACTTGTAAGCGTGTCGCATCTGAACCAGCCCGTCATCGCGCATCGATGCCGGGCTTTTTTATGAGCCGGATTTGCAGGAGATGGATATGAACGTGTTTAAGTTGATGATCGCCGCAGGCGTAGTTGCAGTGTCGCTGAACGTGTCCGCTGAGGGCGGCGGCGACCGGACGTTTGAACGCGCCTTCAGCGCCAACGCCAAAGCCATGCAGCAATACGCCGCCAGCCAGGGTAAACCGGCGCCGGAGGTGAAGGAGTATGAGTACGGGATGCAGCTGGATGTGGTGAAAGTGGTCAGCGTTGTGCGGCCGAAAGCTGCGTGCGCTGTGGTGCCGACGGCGATGACTTACGAGGATTCCAAGGGGCGGCTGAATACCGTCAGGTATAGCGTGGCGGGGGATTGTCGTAAGCGTGGGGGATGAAGGCTCCGTGTATTTGGGTTGAAATGTTTAATGCCGTTGGAGAAATGCTGAAGTTTCCCACGGTGTTTTCAGGTTGTCCGTCGGACGGCCGCTCTCTAGTCTGTATCCGTACTTGCCAGCAAGTGACCGTATATCAGAAAGCTACACGCGTGTATGCATTGGCTATACGCGGGGTATAGAATCGACTCGAACGCCGTCTCGGCCATCTGCTTCAAACGTTAGATGTCTCTCGTTTAGCAGCGTGGCCCGAAATTGTCCCGGCCATTCAAGGAGTCGAAAAATGCGGATTAGAGATAACTGATGTGCTTATGCCATAAGGAGGCCGCGGTTCCAACACCACTATCTAGCCAGGAAACAGAACAATGCCCAGCAGAACTGAAAGCGTCGAGAAAACCAAACCCGTTCCAATCAACATGCGCACGGATGAAAAGAAACGAAACCTGATCGATCTGGCTGCTGCTCTGTCCGGTCGCGATCGAACGAGCTTCATCCTGGAAGCAGCTTGTCAGAAGGCAGAAGAGGTCATCTTGGACAAACGATTGTTCCTCCTTGATGAGGCTGCATTTGACGCATTTGAACAAGCCATTGAAGCGAACCCGATACGAGGTAACGAATGTCTTCACAAACTTCTCGAACGTCCAAAACGCTGGAGCTGACCGCACCGGAAAAGCTGAATGGCCGGCACATTCTGGAGCAGTTTGAGTGTGGTGAAGCGTCAATCAACGACTACCTGCAAAAACAGGCACATAAAGCGCAAGCCGCCAAACAAGCTGTTGTCTATGTTTGTCGCCGCAAAGGGACACAGTTCGTAATGGCGTATTTCACGCTGTCGAGTGGCTCGATTGCTCGCGCTCACGTCGTTCCGCGAGGTCATCAACGCAATTCGCCAAGCGTCCACCCCGTAACACTATTGGGTCGTATGGGCATAACTCTTGAGGCTCAAGGGCAGGGTTTTGCCGTCGACTTGTTGCAAGATGCAATCGAGCGTTCGATAGCTGCATCTGAGGCCGTTGGTTCTTGCGCAATCATCGTGCACCCACTTAACGAGCAACTGACCAATTTTTACATCAAGTACGCGGGATTTCTGCGGTGTCCGGAAATCTCGCCCATCACACTTATGCTCCCGCTTCGGTAATGCTTTGGTATGCGGTCTACCTTAGGCTGGTTCAATTCAGTGGCGCAAAAAAAAGCGCCCCGAAGGACGCCAAAAGATTCACCTCTTACCAAAGGAGCAAGGAGCTTCTAAAGGTGAATTTGCATCTACCGTTCAATCAAAGAATCGCCAACGGATACTCGACAATCACCCGCACTTCATCCAGATCCGACTCGAATGCCGTGGCGCGGGTGTTCGCCTGACGCAGGCGCAGCGACAGGTCTTTCAGCGAGCCACTCTGCACCACATATTTGACTTCGATATCACGCTCCCAGCGCTTCTGGTCGGTCATCGGATTACCCTCGGCATCGCGGCGCATGTACACCGAGTTGGCGTTGGAATAGTCAGCGTCGGTGCCACGCGCGTAGCGGGTCATGAACGACAGACCGGGCACGCCGTAAGTGCTCATGTCGAGGTCATAGCGCACCATCCATGAACGCTCCTTGGGTGAGTTGAAATCGCTGTACTGGATGGAGTTGTCGAGGAAGATCGAGTCGGACTGGCGCAGATAATCGAAGTCGTCGTTGCCGTTGTTGCGCTGGTGCGACAAGGCCACGGAGTGCGCGCCGAGTTTCACGCCGACGCGACCACTCCAGATGTTGTTGTCGAATTTGCCGAGCAGTTGTTTGCCTTCATCGACTGCCTTGTAATAGTTCAGGCCGCCGAACAGCGACAGGTCGTCCGCCAACGGATAGGTCCAGGCGGTGCCGGCGTAGTACTGATTCCAGGCGTCTTTGAGTCGGCTGGAATACAGGCTGAAGCTGAGGTGCTTGTTCAGGACATAGTCGCCGCCGCCGTAGGCGATCCAAGGCGAGTTGACCGGGCCGGCGTAGAAAGTTGCGAAGTTCTCGCGCATGTCGCTGGACACCGGCTGGCTCATTGCATGCAAGCGGCCGCCCTGAATCGACAGGCCTTCGATACTGTTGTTGGTCGCCGTGACACCACGAAAGCTTTCCGGCAGCAATCGCGAGTCACCTGCTGCGACCACCGGGTTGGCCGGGAACACATCGCCGACCTTCACCACGGTATCGAAGGCACGCACCTTGGCGGCGCCGCCGACCTTGGTGTATTCGTCACGCGCCTGGCCTTTACTGTTGACCGGCAGTACATCGAACGAACTTCGGCCACCGTTGCGCCCGTCACCGGTATCAAGCTTGAGGCCGATCATCGCAAAGGCATCGACCCCGACGCCGACGGTGCCCTGGGTAAATCCGGATTCGAACTTGCCGATCACGCCGTGGGACCAGGCTTCGGAATAACCGTTGCCGGTGGGGCTGGATTGACCGTTGCCGTGATCGCGGTTGAAGTAGTAATTGCGGTTGAGCACCGTCAGGCTGCTGCCTTCGACAAAGCCTTCGGCCTTATCCTCGGCCAGCACCATGGACGGCCCTGACCCAACCACCACGGCCAGCGCGGCCATCGATATTTTTGTGTTGTTAAGCATCCATCACTCCTCGGGTTCGGCAGAACGGGAACGTGCTTCGGCGTGGGTTTTTATTGTTCGGCAGGCAGGGGCCCGCCGGCATGGTCGCCGGGTGACATCGTTGCAAGCTGCGGATAACGCGAGGGTGATGGGGGAATTACAATTTGGTTATGTGGTTGGAGTTGAAGTCTTGACCGTTCAGGTCAAGGCTGCGAGTTGTTCGATAGTTTGCGGAAAGCGCTCAACCAGCCGAATCAGCGTGGTGGCTTGAGCGTTTGGCGTTGCGCGTCCCTGTTCCCAATTTTCGAGGGTTCGAGTATTGGTGCGCAGGTACATCGCAAACACCGACCGTGAGAGGTTGAGTTGTTGGCGGATGGCAACCACCTCCTCGGCGGTAATGGGCATCAGTTTCGGCAACTCAACCTTGTGGGTTCGCAGTGTGATCTTGCCTTGGCGCTCGTCGGCCAAGGCTTCGAGGCCATCCATCAATTCAGTAAAAATGTCACGTTTCATAGTGGGTTCTCGTGTTGATTTCTCTATCCAGCAATTGTCTGAACAGCTTTTTTTGAGAGGGCGACAGATCGTCTTGCTCGTTCTTGCCATAAACGGTGAACAGCCAGAACTGGTCGAAACCGGACCACCAGTAATAAATCACTCGTAGCCCGCTGCGCTTACCTTTGCCACGTCGCTTGTCCGAAAAGCGGACTTTGCGCAGCCCGCCCGTTTCTTCGATGAGATCCCCGGCTTCGGGGTTTTTCAGCAACTCCAGCTGAAAACTGCGAAACAACTCGTCATCCAGATAATCCTCTCGGTGTTTCTGAAACGCAGGCAATTCGATAAAAAGAGCATCCATGTTCTGTACGCTACCTACGTATAGTGTTGTCCCGATAACCGAATTGGTCAAGGCTTCGAAGCCTTCCTTTTCGTCCCTTTTTCAACGGTAGACCCCGCTCGTAAAAACACCTGTAGGACGAATCGACTAGTCTGGTGAGAGCTTTCTGGGATCGTGGAAAGAGAGGGCGGTACCAGTAACAAATCCCACAAACGCAAAAACGGCACCCGAAGGTGCCGTTTCTGTTTGTAGCCAGATGTCGCCGAGCGATCAGCCCGCCAGACCGGCCTGCTGCACCAGCGTCAGCAGCGGTTGCGGGTAGACGCCGAGGAAGAACGCGACCAAGGCGATGGCCAGCAGCATTACGCCGCCTGCTTTCTGTTCCCAGTGCAGTTGCGCGTCGTGACGGCGCAGGTTCGGTTCGATCAGGTACAGGGTGACCATCACGCGCAGGTAGTAGAACACGCCGATGGCGCTGCCCAGTACCAGCGAACCAACCAGCCACCATTGGTGCGATTCGACACCGGTGGCGATGATGTAGAACTTGCCGATGAAGCCGGCAGTCAGCGGGATACCGGCCAGCGACAGCATCATCACGGTCAGTACGGCGGTCAGGTACGGACGGCGCCAGAACAGGCCGCGATACTCGTACAGGGCATCGGCGTCACGACCTTTGTACGGCGAGGACATCAGGGTGATCACGCCGAAGGCGCCAAGGCTGGTGATCACGTAGGTGACCAGGTACACGCCGATAGCTTCTACTGCCAGACCCTTGCTCGCCACCAATGCAATCAGCAGATAGCCGAAGTGCGCGATGGACGAGTAACCGAGCAGACGCTTGAGGTTGCTCTGGGTCAGGGCCAGCAAGTTACCGAACAGGATCGAGGCGACGGCGATCACGCTCAGCACGTCGCTCAGTACGCCACTGCTGGCAGCAGGGGAGATCTGGAACAGACGCACCATCACCGCAAACACGGCAACCTTGGAAGCGGTCGCGAGGAATGCCGCAACCGGTGCCGGAGCACCTTCGTACACGTCCGGCGTCCACAGGTGGAACGGTACCAGCGACAGCTTGAACGCCAGACCGATCAGCATCATGCCCAGGCCCAATTGCGCCAGCGGGCTAGGCAGGCCAGTGGCGGCCAGCGCCTGACCGATACCGGTGAAGCTCAGCGAACCGGCGTCTGCGTACAGCAGGGCCATACCGAACAGCAGGAACGCGGAACCGGCGGCCGACAGCACCATGTACTTGATGCCGGCTTCCAGTGAACGCTTGTTGAAGAAGGCGTAAGCCACCAGACCGTAGACCGGCACCGACAGCAGTTCCAGACCGATGAACAAGCCGGCCAGGTGCTGCGCGCTGACCAGCACCAGACCACCGGCGGCGGCCATCAGGATCAGCAGGTACAGTTCTTCACGGTTGCCCGGGTAACCCGAACCGCCATCGCCGAGGTAGGCGTGGGCGAGGGTTACGCAAGCGAGGGTGGCGACCAGGATCAGCGCCATGTACAGGCAGGCAAAGGCGTCGATCTGCAGCAATGGGGTCACGGCCAGAGGCGCGACTTTCAGAGCCGGCAGGATCGACAGCAAGGCCAGGTTCAGACCCGCCACCGAAATCAGAAAGGTCTGCGAGTGGTTGCGGCGCCAGGCGATCGCCAGCATCACCACGATAATGGTGAGGCTGGTGATCAACAGTGGCGCAAGCGCAATAAAGTGTTGAATCGTGAATTCCATAGCGCTCTTACCGGGCCGAAGCGAGTTGAGTGAAGGCGGTGCCGAGCCACTGCTGCACGCCATGCATCGTGGCGGCAGAGGTGTCGAGGAACGGTTGCGGGTACACGCCGAGGTAAATCAGCAGCACCGCAAGACCCAGCACCATGATCAGTTCGCGAGCGTCCATGCCGTGCAGGACCGCGTCCGATTTGGACGGGCCGAAGTACGCACGGTGGATCATGATCAGCGAGTAGACCGAACCGAACACCAGACCGGAGGTGGCAATCGCAGTGATCCAGGGCCAACTGGCGAAAGAACCGATCAGGATCAGGAACTCGCCGACGAAGTTACCGGTGCCCGGCAAGCCCAAGGATGCGGCTGCAAAGAACAGGCTGATCGCCGGCAGGTAAGCAATACGCGACCACAGACCGCCCATCTCACGCATGTCACGGGTATGCAGACGCTCGTAGAGTTGACCGCTGAGGATAAACAGCGCCGCTGCCGAAACACCGTGCGCGAGCATCTGGATCACTGCGCCTTGCAGGGCCAGTTGGCTGCCGGAGTAGATGCCGATCAACACGAAACCCATGTGGGAAACGGAGGAGAAGGCGATCAGACGTTTGATGTCGGTTTGGGCGAAAGCGAGGAACGCACCGTAGAAGATCCCGACCAGACCAAGGGCCATGGCGATCGGCGCAAACTCGGCCGAAGCGTTCGGGAACAGCGGCAGGGCGAAACGCAGCAGACCGTAGGCGGCGGTTTTCAGCAAGATACCGGCGAGGTCGACGGAACCCGCAGTCGGCGCCTGGGCGTGAGCATCAGGCAACCACGAGTGGAACGGTACGACAGGCAGCTTGACCGCGAAGGCGATGAAGAAGCCGAGCATCAGGATGTACTCGGTGGTCATCGACATCTTGGTTTTCAACAGATCGGCGTAGTTGAAAGTAATCACGCCAGTGTTGTTGAAGTTGACCAGTACCAGACCGAGGATCGCCACCAACATGATCAGGCCGGAAGCCTGAGTGAAGATGAAGAACTTGGTCGCCGCGTAGATCCGGGTTTTCTTGCCGTCCGAAGAACTGTGACCCCAGAGCGCGATGAGGAAATACATCGGCACCAGCATCATTTCCCAGAAGAAGAAGAACATGAACAGGTCGAGGGCGAGGAACACGCCGACCACGCCGCCCAGGATCCACATCAGGTTCAGGTGGAAGAAACCAACGTGACGTTGAATCTCTTTCCACGAGCAGAGTACCGAGAGGATACCCAGCAGACCGGTCAGCAGGATCATCAGCAGCGAGAGGCCGTCGAGGGCCAGGTGCACGCTGATGCCGAAGCGCTGGATCCAGATGTGCTTGAACTCAAGCGCCCAGGTCGGATCGGCGCCAGGCGCCGGGGCGAATGAATAGTTGCCGGTAGCCCACAGCCAGAGGCCGATCGCGAGCAACAGGGACATGGTGATCAGCGCAATCCAGCGGGGGAGGGTGGCGCCGAAGCGCTCACCCATCCAGCACAGCAGGCCGCCGATGAAGGGGATCAGGATTAGCCAAGGCAGAATCATGACGGGCTCGTTTCCTTTCGCAAATTCGCAAGGTTCATATCAGACCGCTACCAGCACGATGGCGCCGATTACCAGCACGGCACCAGCAGCCATCGAAGCAGCGTACCAACGCAGTTGACCGGTCTCGGTGCGGCTCAGGGCAGTGTGACCACCCTTGGCCATACGCGGGATCAGACCGATGGTCTGGTCGAGCGGGTCTTTGCGCAGTACATGGCTGATCGCCAAGTATGGCTTGACGAACAGTTTGTCGTAGATCCAGTCGAAGCCCCAGGCAGCGAACCACCAGGCCGAAAGGAAACGCCCGATGCCGCTGTTGGCAACCGCCGTCACGAAGCGACGCTTGCCGAGGAACAGCAGGGCCGCCAGCAGGATACCGGCCAGGGCGATGGCGCCCGAGGCGATTTCCAGACTGTGCTTGGCTTCGCCGCCGGCATGACCAACGCTTTCCGGCAGTACGCCGTGCAGCGGTGGCACGATCATTGCGCCGACGAAGGTCGACAGCACGATCAGTACCGACAGTGGCAGCCAGTGAGCGATACCATGACCGGCGTGTGCTTCGGTCTTGGCTTCACCGTGGAACGTGATGAAGATCAGGCGGAAGGTGTACAGCGAAGTCATGAATGCGCCGACCAGACCTGCGTAGAGCAGACCATGGTTGCCGCTGGCGAACGCTTCCCAGAGGATTTCGTCCTTGGAGTAGAAACCTGCAGTCACCAGTGGCAGGGCAGCCAGTGCCGCGCCGCCGACGATGAAGCTGGCGTAGGCCAGCGGCAGTTTCTTCCACAGGCCGCCCATCTTGAAGATGTTCTGCTCGTGGTGGCAGGCAACGATCACCGCACCAGAAGCAAGGAACAGCAGCGCCTTGAAGAAGGCGTGGGTCATCAGGTGGAAAATCGCGCCGTCCCATGCGCCAACGCCCAGCGCCAGGAACATGTAGCCGATCTGGCTCATGGTCGAGTAGGCGAGGATACGTTTGATGTCGGTCTGCACCAGTGCGGCAAAACCTGCCAGCACCAGGGTTACACCGCCAACGATACCGACGAGATGCAGGATGTCCGGTGCCAAGGTGAACAGGCCGTGGGTACGCGCGATCAGGTAGACACCGGCAGTTACCATGGTTGCAGCGTGGATCAGTGCCGAAACCGGGGTAGGGCCGGCCATCGCGTCCGCCAGCCAGGTTTGCAGCGGCAGTTGCGCGGATTTACCGACAGCGCCACCCAGCAGCATCAGGGTCGCCAGCGTGATCCAGAAATCGCCGACCTGGAATTTCTGCGGTGCCAGCACCAGCAGTTCCTGGATGTTCAGCGTGCCCACTTGCTGGAACAGGATGAACAGGCCGATGGCCATGAACACATCGCCGATCCGGGTCACGATGAAGGCCTTGAGTGCGGCGTTACCGTTGTTGCGGTTGCTGTAGTAGAAACCGATCAACAGGTACGAGCACAGGCCCACGCCTTCCCAACCGAAGTACAGGAATAACAGGTTATCGCCCAGCACCAGGAACAGCATGCTGGCGATAAACAGGTTGGTGTACGAGAAGAAGCGCGAGTAACCGGCTTCGCCGCGCATGTACCAGGAGGCGAACAGGTGGATCAGGAAACCCACGCCAACCACCACGCCGAGCATGGTGATCGACAGGCCGTCGATGTAGAGGGCGAAGTCCGGCTTGAAGCCTTCGACCGCCATCCACTGCCACAGGACCAGGGTGTAGTGACCGCCTTCCGGAGGTGCGACGTTGAATTGCCAGATGACGTAGGCGGTAACAATCGCCGACAAGCCAATGGAACCCACGCCGATCAGCGCCGAGAGGTTTTCCGACCAGCGTCCACGGGAGAACGACAGCAGCAGGAATCCGATCAGAGGGAATACGAAAGTCAGGAAGATCAGGTTCATCCGCGCATCTCACTGGCAGCGTCGATATCGAGCGTGTGGAAGCGGCGATACAGTTGCAGCAGGATCGCCAGACCAATACTGGCCTCGGCGGCTGCAAGGCTGATCACCAGGATGAACATGATCTGTCCATCCGGCTGGCCCCAACGGGCGCCTGCGACGATGAAGGCCAGTGCAGAGGCGTTCATCATCACTTCCAGACTCATCAACACGAACAAAATGTTGCGGCGAACCATCAGGCCGACGAGGCCTAGGCAGAACAGGATGCCGGCAACCGCCAGACCATGCTCAAGAGGGATAGCAGGCATAAGTTACTCCGTCGCCTCGTTGCGGCCCAAATGGAACGCCGTGACGGCTGCGGCAAGCAGCAACATCGAGGCGAGTTCGACCACCAGCAGATACGGGCCGAACAGGCTGATGCCCACGGCTTTTGCATCGACGGTGGTGTGACCTATGGCCTGACCGCTCTGGTGAGCGAACAGCACATACAGCAGTTCGGCCAGCAGCAGCGCGCCGAGGAGTACCGGGCCAGCCCAGATGCCGGGCTTGAGCCATACGCGTTCCTGCTGAACCGCGGCCGGGCCGAGGTTGAGCATCATCACAACGAACACGAACAGCACCATGATGGCACCGGCGTAGGCAATCACTTCGAGCACACCGGCAAACGGTGCACCGAGGGCGAAAAACGTCATGGCCACGGCGATCAGCGAAATGATCAGGTAGAGCAGGGCGTGCACAGGGTTGGTGTTGGTGACCACACGCAGGGTGGACACAACAGCGATACCCGATGCGAAATAGAAAGCGAATTCCATCGTTCTTCCTTAAGGCAGCAAGCTCTTCACGTTGATCGGCTCGGCTTCGTTTTGTGCGGCGCCTTTCGGCTTACCGGCAACGGCCATCCCTGCAACACGATAGAAGTTGTAATCAGGATTTTTGCCGGGACCGGAGATCAGCAGATCTTCTTTCTCGTACACCAGATCCTGACGTTTGAACTCGGCCATCTCGAAATCCGGTGTCAGCTGGATTGCGGTGGTCGGGCAGGCTTCCTCGCAGAGACCGCAGAAAATGCAGCGCGAGAAGTTGATACGGAAGAATTCCGGGTACCAGCGACCGTCATCCGTTTCCGCTTTTTGCAGCGAGATGCAACCCACCGGGCAAGCCACGGCGCACAGGTTGCAGGCAACGCAGCGTTCTTCGCCATCGGGGTCGCGGGTCAGGACGATGCGGCCACGGTAACGTGGTGGCAGGTAGACCGCTTCTTCCGGGTATTGCAGGGTGTCGCGCTTGCGAAAGCCATGGCCGAAGACCATGACCAGGCTGCGCAACTGGGTACCGGTACCCTTAATGATGTCGCCAATATATTTGAACATGGGTCAAATCCTCACTGAACCGCAACCGCGGGCGTGTTCCACAACACCACCGCAGCGGTCACCAGCAAATTGATCAGGGTCAGTGGCAGGCAGAATTTCCAGCTGAAGTCCATCACCTGGTCATAACGCGGACGCGGGATAGAAGCGCGCAGCAGGATGAACAGCATGATGAAGAACGCGGTCTTCAGGGCGAACCACAGGAACGACAGTTGCGGCAGGATGCCGAACGGACCGTGCCAGCCACCGAAGAACAGGGTGACCAGCAGCGCCGAGATCAAGATGATGCCGATGTATTCGCCAACGAAGAACATGCCCCATTTCATGCCGGCGTATTCAATGTGGTAACCGTCGGCCAGTTCCTGTTCCGCTTCCGGCTGGTCGAACGGGTGACGGTGAGTCACGGCGACGCCAGCGATGAAGAAGGTACAGAAGCCGAAGAACTGCGGAATGATGAACCACAGGTTCTGCGCCTGGTACTCGACGATGTCGCGCATGTTGAACGAGCCGACCTGCACCACGATGCCCATCAGCGCGAGGCCCATGAACACTTCGTAGGACACGGTCTGCGCCGAGGCACGCAAGGCACCCAGCAGGGCGAACTTGTTGTTACTCGACCAACCGGCGAACAGCACCGCGTAGACCGACAGACCGGCCATGGCGAAGAAGAACAGCAGGCCGATGTTCAGATCCGCCACGCCCCAGGTCGGGGTGATCGGGATGATCGCGAAGGCGATCAGCAGGGCTGACATGGCCACAACCGGTGCCAGAGTGAAGATCACCTTGTCGGCAAACGGCGGCGTCCAGTCTTCCTTGAAGAACATCTTGAGCATGTCGGCAGCGATCTGGAACATGCCGAACGGGCCAACGCGGTTCGGACCGTAACGGTCCTGCCACCAGCCCAGCAGGCGACGTTCGACAAAGCTGAGCAAGGCCCCTGCGACCACCACGGCCAGCAGGATGACGATGGCTTTGACGACCGTAAGGATCACATCGATCACTTCGGGGGTGAACCAGGTCATTGCGCTGCCTCCTGCAGACCGTCAACGGATTTACCGAAAATCGCTGGCGGGATGCCGGCGATACCCGCCGGCAAGGCCACAAGGCCCGCGCCCAGTTCTTCGTTGATGCGCAGCGGCAGACGCAGAGTCTGGCCAGCAACCTTCAAGCTCAACAGGGCACCTTCGTTGACGCCCAGGCGATCGGCTTCCGACTTGGCCAGCGCGACGTAAGCGGCTGGAATGCGCTCTTGCACCGGAGCGGCTTTGGAAGAGTTTTCTTCGCTGCCGAACAAGTGGAAGAACGGCACAACCTGCCAGGTACCTGGAGCCGGGTTGAACGCGCGCGGAACACTGGCGAACCAGTTCAGCGCGTCACCAGTGCTTTCGATCAGGCGCGTGCCCGGGTCGCCAGCACGGATATGACCGCCGACTTCGTCCTGGAACTTGTTCCAGGCTTGTGGCGAGTTCCAGCCCGGCGACCAGGCGAATGGCACTTGCTGACGCGGTTCGGCGGAGCCCGAGTAACCTTCCATGGAGAAGGCGAACGCAGTGTCTTTGTCTTGCGGGGTGCGCGGTTCGTGAACGCTGATGTCGGCGCGCATTGCGGTGCGACCCGAGTAACGCAGCGGTTCACGGGCCAGCTTCAGACCCTTGATGCGGAACGAAGCGGATGGCGCGGCATCGACGATACGTGCCAGTTGCGCGGTGCTCGATGCAACGGCAGCGGTGACGTGGTCGAGCTGGGTCCAGTCGATTGGCTGGTTCAGCAGGGTGGCGCGCAGGGCGTGCAGCCAGCGCCAGCCTTCGTGCACCAGAATGCTCGCGTCCATGTATTGCGGATCGAAAACCTGGAAGAAGCGCTGGGCGCGACCTTCCTGGCTGACCAGCGTACCGTCGCCTTCAGCGAAGCTTGCGGCTGGCAGAACCAGATGTGCGCGGTCGCTGGTTGCGGTCTTCTGATGGTCAGCAACGATCAGCACTTTCGCGGCATTCAGCGCAGCATCGACCTTGGCGCTGTCGGTGCGGGTGTACAGGTCGTTTTCCAGCACAACAATGGCGTCAGCCTTGCCGTCGATCACGGCTTGCAGCGCGGAATCCAGCGATTCGCCACCGAGCATGGCCAGACCGAGGCTGTTGGCTTCCGGCACGATCAGGCTGATCGAACCGTTTTTCTCGCGCAGCTTCAAGGCTTTGGCGATGTTCGCGGCGGCTTCGATCAGCGCTTTGGAACCCAGCGAAGTACCGGCGATGATCAACGGACGCTTGGCTGCGAGCAGGGCGTCGGCGATACGCTTGGCCAGTTCCAGAGCTTCGGCGTCCAGACCTTCAACGGCCGGAGCGCTGGCGTCCAGAGCGTGAGCCACGGCGAAACCGATGCGTGCCAGATCGTCGGGAGCGGCGTGTACGCACTCTTCGGCGATGTCGTCGAGCTTGGTTTCAGCCAGGCTGGCGATGAACAGTGGGTGCAGCTCGTGCTGACCGATGTTCTTCACGGCGGCGTCGAGCCACGGCTGTACGCGCATGGCGTCGGCCATGTCTTCAGCCTTGCCCTTGACCGATTGACGCAGGGCCAGCGCCATACGGGCGGCGGTCTGAGTCAGGTCTTCACCGAGGACGAAGATCGCGTCGTGGTCTTCGATGTCGCGCATGTTCGGCACTGGCAGCGGGCTGTCATTCAGCACTTGCAGGACCAGACGGATGCGTTCCAGTTCGGACGCTTCGATACCCGAGTAGAAGTGCTCGGCACCCACCAGTTCGCGCAACGCGTAGTTGCTTTCGAGGCTGGCACGCGGCGAACCGATACCGACAATGTTGCGCCCGCGCAGCAGATCAGCGGCTTTATCCAGCGCGGCATCCAGGCTGAGCTTGGTGCCGTCGGCCAGCAGCGGCTGACGTGGACGGTCGGTGCGGTTGACGTAGCCATAACCGAAACGGCCACGGTCGCACAGGAAGTACTGGTTCACCGAACCGTTGAAACGGTTTTCGATGCGACGCAGCTCGCCGTAACGCTCGCCCGGGGAGATGTTGCAACCGCTGGAGCAGCCATGGCAGATGCTCGGGGCGAACTGCATGTCCCACTTGCGGTTGTAGCGCTCGGAGTGAGTCTTGTCGGTGAACACACCGGTCGGGCAGACCTCGGTGAGGTTGCCGGAGAACTCGCTCTCGAGGGTGCCGTCTTCAACGCGACCGAAGTACACGTTGTCGTGGGCGCCGAATACGCCGAGGTCGGTGCCGCCGGCGTAGTCCTTGTAGAAACGCACGCAGCGGTAGCAAGCGATGCAGCGGTTCATTTCGTGGGAAATGAACGGGCCCAGTTGCTGGTTCTGGTGGGTACGTTTGGTGAAGCGATAACGGCGCTCGTTGTGGCCGGTCATCACGGTCATGTCTTGCAAGTGGCAATGACCGCCTTCTTCGCAGACCGGGCAGTCGTGCGGGTGGTTGGTCATCAGCCATTCGACAACACTGGCGCGGAACGCCTTGGACTCGTCATCTTCGATGGAGATCCAGGTGTTGTCGGTGGCCGGGGTCATGCAGGACATGACGATGCGACCACGGGTGTCGTTCTCGTCGGTGTACTGCTTGACCGCGCACTGGCGGCAGGCCCCGACGCTACCAAGCGCGGGGTGCCAGCAGAAATATGGAATGTCGAGGCCCAGCGACAGACATGCCTGTAACAGGTTGTCTGCCCCGTCGACTTCGAGCGCTTTGCCGTCTACGTGGATAGTGGCCATGGTTCAAAGGTCTTCGTTGGCCCGGTGTCAGCGGGCGTGGCTAATGGAATCTTGTTATCGGTCCGAATCCAACCAGCCCCGAAAGGCGTCATCGGACGCAAGACGCAGGGCACGGACCCTGCGTCTTTGTTAAGCGTTTACGCGCCGACTACGATCGGCTTTGCCAGAGGCGGGACGGCGGCGCTGGTAGGCGCGATGCCGGCTTCGAACTCTGGACGGAAGTATTTGATGGCACTGCCCAAAGGCTCCACGGCACCCGGTGCGTGAGCACAGAAGGTCTTGCCCGGGCCGAGGAAGTTGACCAGACCCAGCAGGGTCTCGATATCGCCCGGCTGACCGCGGCCCTCTTCGATGGCCATCAAGAGCTTGACGCTCCATGGCAAGCCATCGCGGCACGGGGTGCAGAAACCGCACGACTCGCGAGCGAAGAACTGCTCCATGTTGCGCAGCAAGGAGACCATGTTGACGCTGTCGTCCACCGCCATCGCCAGGCCAGTACCCATCCGGGTCCCGACCTTGGCAATGCCGCCGGCATACATTTGTGCGTCGAGGTGTTCTGGCAGCAGGAAACCGGTGCCGGCGCCGCCTGGCTGCCAAGCCTTGAGCTTGAAGCCGTCGCGCATGCCGCCGGCGTAGTCTTCGAACAGCTCGCGACCGGTAACGCCGAATGGCAATTCCCACAGGCCGGGATTCTTGACCTTGCCGGAGAAGCCCATGAGCTTGGTGCCCATGTCTTCACTGCCATCGCGGGCCAACGATTTGTACCAGTCAACGCCGTCGGCGATGATCGCCGGCACGTTGCACAGGGTTTCGACGTTGTTCACGCAAGTCGGCTTGCCCCACACGCCAACGGCGGCAGGGAAGGGCGGCTTGGAGCGCGGGTTGGCGCGGCGGCCTTCGAGGGAGTTGATCAGTGCGGTTTCTTCACCGCAGATATAACGCCCGGCGCCGGTGTGCACGAACAGTTCGAAATCGAAGCCGCTACCGAGAATGTTCTTGCCCAGCAGGCCCGCAGCCTTGGCTTCTTCCACAGCACGATTGAGGTGCTTGGCGGCGGTGGTGTATTCGCCACGCAGGAAGATGTAGCCACGGTAGGTTTTCAGCGCGCGGGCACTGATCAGCATGCCTTCGATCAGCAGATGGGGCAGTTGCTCCATCAGCATGCGGTCTTTCCAGGTGTTCGGCTCCATTTCATCCGCGTTGCACAGCAGGTAGCGGATGTTGATGGATTCGTCTTTGGGCATCAGGCCCCACTTAACGCCAGTGGGGAAGCCTGCACCGCCGCGACCTTTCAAACCTGCGTCTTTCACGGTCTGGACGATGGCGTCCTGATCCATGTCGGCGAAGGCTTTGCGCGCAGCGGCGTAACCGTTCTTGGCCTGGTACTCGTCGAGCCACACGGCTTCGCCGTCGTCACGCAGGCGCCAGGTCAGCGGGTGAGTTTCGGCCGAACGCTGGATGCGGTTGGCCGGGCCGAAAGATGTCAGGGTCATACGTAGCCCTCGAGCAGTTTGGCGACGCCGGCAGGCTGGACATCGCCAAAGGTGTCGTCATCGATCATCAGCGCCGGGGCCTTGTCGCAGTTGCCGAGGCAGCAGACGGGCAGCAGGGTGAAACGACCGTCGGTGGTGGTCTGACCCAGGCCGATGCCCAGATTGTTCTGGATTTCGCTGACCACCGACTCGTGGCCGCCGATGTAGCAGACCATGCTGTCGCAGACGCGGATGATGTGACGGCCGACTGGCTGACGGAAGATCTGGCTATAGAACGTCGCCACACCTTCAACATCGCTCGCCGGGATGCCGAGGATCTCGCCGATCGCGTACAAGGCGCCATCCGGCACCCAGCCACGTTCCTTCTGAACGATCTTCAGGGCTTCGATCGACGCCGCGCGCGGGTCTTCGTAGTGATGCAGCTCGTGCTCGATGGCCGAGCGCTCGGTTTCACTGAGGGTGAAACGGTCTGTCTGGATAAGCGTGCTGTTCATGCTTAGCGGTCCACGTCGGCCATAACGAAATCGATACTACCCAGGTACGCAATCATGTCCGCGACCATGCTGCCTTTGATCACCGAAGGGATCTGTTGCAGATGCGGGAAGCTTGGAGTGCGGATCCGGGTACGGTAGCTCATGGTGCCGCCGTCGCTCGTCAGGTAATAACTGTTGATGCCCTTGGTCGCTTCGATCATCTGGAAGGATTCGTTGGCCGGCATGACCGGGCCCCACGAAACTTGCAGGAAGTGCGTGATCAGGGTTTCGATGTGCTGCAGCGTGCGCTCTTTCGGTGGCGGCGTGGTCAGCGGGTGATCCGCCTTGTACGGGCCTTCCGGCATGTTGCGCATGCACTGGTCGATGATCTTGATGCTCTGGCGCATTTCTTCTACGCGCACCATGCAGCGGTCGTAGGCATCGCCATTGGCGGCCAGCGGCACTTCGAACTCGAAGTTTTCGTAGCCCGAGTACGGACGCGCTTTACGCAGGTCGAAGTCGCAACCGGTCGAACGCAGGCCGGCACCGGTGACGCCCCATTCCAGGGCCTCTTTGGTGTTGTACTGGGCAACGCCGATGGTCCGACCCTTGAGGATGCTGTTCTGCAGGGCCGCCTTGGTGTATTCGTCGAGGCGTTTTGGCAGCCATTCAACGAAGTCCTTGACCAGTTTTTCCCAGCCGCGCGGCAAGTCGTGGGCGACGCCACCGATGCGGTACCAGGCCGGGTGCAGACGGAAACCGGTGATGGCTTCGATCACCGTGTACGCCTTCTGGCGGTCGGTGAAGGTGAAGAACACCGGGGTCATGGCACCCACGTCCTGGATGTACGTACCAAGGAACAGCAGGTGGCTGGTGATGCGGAAGAACTCGGCCATCATGATGCGGATGACGTCGACCTTCTCCGGCACCTTGATGCCGGCGAGTTTCTCGACCGAGAGCACGTACGGCAGGTTGTTCATCACGCCGCCGAGGTAATCGATCCGGTCGGTGTACGGGATGAAACTGTGCCAGGACTGACGCTCGGCCATCTTCTCGGCGCCACGGTGGTGGTAACCGATGTCCGGAACGCAGTCGACGATTTCTTCGCCATCGAGTTGCAGGATGATGCGGAACGCACCGTGGGCCGAAGGGTGGTTCGGGCCGAGGTTGAGGAACATGTAGTCCTCGTTCGGGCCGGAACGCTTCATGCCCCAGTCTTCAGGACGGAAGCGCGCGGCTTCTTCCTCAAGCTGTTGCTTGGCGAGGTTCAGGCTGTACGGATCGAATTCAGTGGCGCGTGCCGGGAAGTCCTTGCGCAGCGGGTGACCTTCCCAGGTCGGCGGCATCATGATGCGCGACAGGTGCGGGTGACCTTTGAAGTCGATACCGAACATGTCCCAAACTTCACGCTCGTACCAGTTGGCGTTCGGCCAGATGCTGGTAACGGTCGGCAAGCTGAGGTCGCTCTCGGACAAGGCGACCTTGATCATCACGTCACTGTTACGTTCCAGCGACATGAGGTGATAGAACACGGTGAACTCAGCGTCGCTCGGCAAACCCTGACGCTTGGTGCGCAGACGCTCGTCCACGCCGTGCAGGTCATAAAGCATGACGTACGGCTTGGGCAGGTTGCGCAGGAAGGTCAGGACTTCGACGAGTCTGGCACGCGCCACCCACAACACCGGCATGCCGGTGCGGGTCGGCTGGGCGGTGAACGCCTCAGGGCCAAAACGATTGTTCAGTTCGACGACCACATCCTGGTCGTCTGCCTTATAAGGCGGGATGTACAGAGCACTGCCTGTAGTCATGGTTATTTTTTCGCTTTCGGTCAACGTAAAGAATGAAGCCAGCTTCTCGTTTCTTTGAAACAGATCTGGATCAGACTTCGTCGGGGCTGCGCAGGTTGGTGACTGCGATTCGCTGTTCGCGGCGCTGTTCCTTTTGCGAAGGCATGTCGGCGCGATAAACGCCTTGATCACCAACGACCCAGGAAAGTGGGCGACGCTCCTGTCCAATCGATTCCTGCAACAGCATCAAGCCTTGCAGAAATGCTTCCGGACGGGGTGGGCAGCCAGGTACGTAGACGTCAACGGGCAGGAACTTGTCCACCCCTTGAACCACGGAGTAGATGTCGTACATGCCGCCGGAGTTGGCGCACGAACCCATCGAGATCACCCACTTGGGCTCGAGCATCTGCTCGTACAGGCGCTGAATGATCGGCGCCATCTTGATGAAGCACGTACCGGCGATAACCATGAAGTCGGCCTGACGCGGCGATGCCCGGATAACTTCGGCGCCAAAGCGCGCGATGTCGTGGGGCGCCGTGAAGGCGGTGGTCATTTCCACGTAGCAGCACGACAAGCCGAAGTTGTACGGCCACAGGGAGTTCTTACGTCCCCAGTTGACCGCGCCGTTCAGCACGTCTTCCAGCTTGCCCATGAAAATGTTTTTGTGAACTTGATCTTCTAACGGATCGGAAACGGTTTCCCGTTCGCCAATCGGATACTGCTCGTTAGGAGCATCGGGGTCGATCCTGGTGAGATTGTATTGCATTGCCAAAGCCTCATTGTTTCAGCTTCGCCTGCCGCTTGCGACGAGCTTCCGGAGCCCAGTCAAGGGCGCCCACTCGGAACAGGTAGACAAGACCTGCCAACAGAATTGCTATGAAAACGAGAGCTTCGACGAATCCGGTCCAGCCGCTTTCGCGGACGGACACAGACCATGCAAAGAGAAAGAGGGCTTCGATATCGAAGATCACGAAGAGCATCGCGACCAGATAGAATTTGGCTGAGAGCCGCAAGCGGGCGCCACCTGTAGGTAGCATGCCGGACTCGAACGGTTCGTTTTTGCTGCGACCCCAGGCTTTTGACCCTAGGAGGCTGGAGACGCCAAGCATGAAGGCACACAGGCCGACGACGCCCAGAAGGAAAATGGCAAAGCCCCAGTTGTGGGCCATGAGTCCTGTCGCTTCGGGCATGCTGGTAATCCTTAACAGAGAGCAAAGGTCTCTGAGCTTGATAAAGAAATAAAGCAGTGACGATATGTCGCAGCAATCAATCGCGGTGATTTTATGGCTAAACACCCGGCAAGTAAAATTCCTATAGCGAAATTATTTATTGGAATAAGGACATAGCGCACCTCTAAAGCCCTGTAGCCCATGCGGTGCGGGCATTAGGCGCCATTTCATCAATTATGATTTGTAGGGAATGTAACGAACATAGTTGTGTCTAAATGATAATCAATATTGTTTGGGTCGGTTTTTAAACTGTTTAACGGGTGAGTGGGTGGGAAGTTGTCTTATATAGGCGTTACTGCAAATAGCAGCCGAGGTCGTTTTAGCGCATTTTTCTGATCGCGACGGTGCTCTGGATCAAGGTTTTACCGCCGCTTTTGCAGGAGCGAGGCTTGCCCGCGAGGAACGAGAACGCGGTATGCCTAAGACACCGGGGCGCATTTTTCGGGGGTAAGCCTCGCTCCTACGGGGCTCAAATGGAGCTATGGCCCCCATCAATGACCAGATCGGCACCGGTCATCCATGATGACTCGTCAGATGCCAGTAGGATGGCCGCGCCTGCCATGTCTGAAGGAATTCCGGCTCGCTGCATAGGGATGTCCCTTTTTCTGTCCTGCCATATCTCCGGGGCGTCCCGCCACTGGTTGGCGTTACCGCGGGTTGCGGTCAGCCCGGGTGAAATCGTGTTGACTCGGATGCCGTAGGGGGCCAGTTCTACCGCGCAGCTTCTTGTGAGCATCGAGAGTGCCGCCTTGCTGGTTTGATAAGCCGACATTCGGCTGACTGCCCTGAAAGCGCTGACGGATGAAATGTTGATGACGCTGCCGCCCTGGTTGCGAGCAATACAGTCTTTTGCGAAGCGTTGAGTCGCGAAAAAAGGAAAGCGCAGGTTGACCGCCAGGGTTTGGTTGTACTCGTCGCCGCTCAGTTCCAGAAATGGAGTGCGGGTAATAAATGCAGGATTGTTAACGAGTATATCCATGGGGCCGATGGCGGCTTGCGCTTCGTCAAACAGCGCTTCAGCGCAAATACTCGCTGCATCCATGAGGGTGAAACTGGCGTGCTGCCCCAGGTGCTCAGCCAACTCAACGACTTCACGGGCCGCCGCGGCATCGGTGCGAGCAGTAATGAAAACATCGGCACCCTCGGTAATGAACGCCTCGGCTATCGCTCTTCCAATTCCTGACGATGCACCTGTTATTAATGCTCGCTTGCCTCTTAATCTTCCATTCATAAGTGATTCTCCGTAATACAAGCCTGTAGGGCATACACCTGAAAGTTGAATGCGTGCACGGTTTAACATAGACCGTTCGCCGCATTTCGTATGTGGACGGTGATTATTAAGAGAGGTCCTACAGTTCATTCGTTTATAAGTGAAGGAATTCTCTTGAGTGCGCCTGACGACTGAAGTGATGACGCTGATGGTGAGTCGTTGTCAGGTAAGCTCTGTCGCTAATCAGAGGGTGTTGTATTGAGTATTCGTTATTGAAGCAGTCGCGAGTGCCAGCTTGTAAGTGTTCCTGTTATATAGACTCCAATAGAGGTCGTGTATGTCAGAGCAGCGAAATAAGTATATTAATACCGCCAGGTCCGTCGATATTGGTAATCCATCCTGGGCATTGGCGCAAAATTCGGGATTGACCGATTTGAGTGTCAAGCATGCTCCCCATGGGCGTATGCAGGATCAAGACGGTCATGTGTTCATGAATATGTGCTCTTGTTCATATTTGGGACTTGAGGTCGATAAGCGCTTGGCGCGACGTGCTGCGGACTATGTGTTGAACTGCGGTACGGTGAATTTGCCCACCTCGCGAATCAGAATACGGTTGAAAGAACTCGATGAGCTTGAGGACGCCTTGTCTGAGCATTTCAGTTGTCGAGCATTTACGGCGACCTCCTGCAGTGCAGGAATCGTCGCGTCTTTGCCTCTGCTGGCCGCTGGCATGTTTACCGAGGGGCAGCGCCCTGTCCTGGTCTTTGATAAACATGCGCATTTCGCACTGAATCAAGTCAAGGCCATCTGTGGTGACGAAACGCAGGTTGTCACTTGCAATCACAATGATGTCGATTTTATTGAGGACATGTGCAAGCGTCATCCCTTGGTCGCGTATGTTGCTGATGGTGCATACAGCATGGGCGGAAGTGCACCTATTGAGCGATTGTTGGCGCTGCAGAATAAATATGGGCTGTTTCTCTACTTCGATGACTCTCATTCATTAAGTGCCTATGGCGAACGGGGCGAGGGCTATATTCGTACTTTCATGCCTGAACTCAATCCTCGTACCCTGCTGGTTTATTCATTGGCCAAGGCATTTGGTGCCAATGGTGGCGGCATATTCATGTCGGAGAAGGCTAACTATCAGAGTGTTTTCCGGCGCTTTGGCGGGCCAATGTCTTATTCTCAGTATGTCAATCCTGCCGCTATAGGCGCAGCCATGGCATCCCTGGATATTCATAAAACCAGTGAGCTTGGGGTTCTTCAGGAAAAACTCAGTTCCAATATTCGTTTGTTCGACAGTTTGTTCGAGACGGAACACACGGGGTCAGGTCTGCCAATTCGGGTTATTCCATTGGACAGTCCGGATATGGCGGTTGGCGTTTCCGAGGGTGTCTTCAAACGAGGGTATTACACCTCGGCAGTCTTCTTTCCCATCGTGGCCAGGAACAAATCCGGTTTGCGCGTGATGATGCGTGCCGACATGTCCCAGGACGATGTCCGAAGTTTCTGCTCCGCTGTCCAGGCAGAAATCGAAGTGGCGCGCCTGCACCTGAAAACTGCCCAGCGTTGAGAGGTTGCGATGACTAATCCAATCCCAAGAAGTTTGCTGTATTGCTCCGCCTTGCACCCTGATCAATATGCCAAGAGTGCTACAACGGATGTCATGGTGATTGATCTGGAGGACGGCGTTCCACTCCCCAGAAAAGCCGAAGCCCGGTTGTGTGTTGAGCAGTTCTATCGATCCCAAGTCCCGCAGCGTACGGCGTTACGTATCAATCCCTTGAGGGACAATCAAGGATTGCTCGATTTGCTGCTGGTGCAATCACTTGAACAGCGGCCCGAGTTCATCGTCCTGGCAATGACTGAAGCGGCGGCCGAGATAGAGGTGGTGCGTGCCAATTTAAGTCGTGATGGCGAAAGTCCGAAAATCCTGGTCACCGTCGAAACACCGGCCTGTCTGCGGGACATTTACGCCATCGCATCCAGCGCTGACGGATTGATCTTCGGTTCCGCCGACTATGCGGCCAGCCTAGGAGTGCCGATCGGTGGCTGGAGCAACATCCTGCATGCACGAGGGAGCATTATCGCGGCCGCGAGTGCAGCGGGTATTCCTGCGTTCGACACCGCTTACTTCGATCTCGACGACGAAGCAGGGCTGCTTAAGGAGTGCCAGGACACCCGGGAGTTGGGGTTCAGTGGCAAGACCTCCATTCACCCAAGGCAGATACCTGTCATCAATCAGGTTTTCACCCCATCCATGGCTGAGTACGAGCACGCCTTGGCGGTTGTGCAGGCTGCGCAAAGCAGTGGTGAAAAAATCACCCGATTGAAGAACCTCATGGTGGGGCCGCCGTTTGTGAAGCAAGCCCGAAAACTCATCCAGCGCGCTCGTGAACTGGGCCTTTGAGGAGAAAGCTATGGAGCCGATGATTCCGGCCCATGAGCGTATCGGTGCCAATCGCTACCGTGAGTCTTATGGGCTGCATTACGAAGAGTTTGTGGAAGGTGACGTGTTTGAGCACCGCCCAGGCCGAACGGTGACTGAGCTGGATAACATCTGGCAGTCGCTGATGAACATGAACAACCATCCGGCACATATCGATGTTGCCTATGCACAGCGCACCGAATTCGAAAAGTTGCTTGTCAACAGCTCCGTGACGTTGTCGATTGTCAGCGGCATGACGGTCGCGACAATGAGTGCCCGGGCGATCGCCAACCTGGGCTGGGATGAAATCCGGCTGCCCAATCCGGTCTATGTCGGCGATACCTTGTACGCCGAAAGCGAGGTTGTTTCCAAGCGTGAATCCCGATCACGTCCGGGCCAAGGCATCGTCACCATCCGGGTGATTGGGCGTAAGCAGGATGGCACCCCTGTGATCACTTACCTGCGCACTTTTCTGGTTCCAAAGCTGGGGCATTCCCAAGACTACCCGGTCGGATAGAGGTCTGTGCTGCCGGTACCAGGATGGCCGGTAGTTTCAAAAAGCCTTGATGGAAGAGGAATAGCCATGCTGCTACTTAATCGCGCAGATATAGGCCGTTGCGTCGAGTTGCCAACGCTTGTTCGCGCACTCGAAATAGCTCACCGGGGCTTCGCACGCTCGGCCCCCGTGGTTCCGCAACGCTCGATCATCACGCACGAACGACAAAAAGCATTTTCTTTGTTCATGCCGGCTTTTTTGCCTGCAAGCCAGACACTGGGCATCAAAGTATCGTCGTTTCATCCCCGCAACGCTGTGCACGGGCTGTCGGCAGTCAATGGTGCGGTCATGCTGATCGATGTCGAAAGCGGGAGGTTATTGGCGATGCTCGACAGTGCAGCCCTGACGGCGATTCGTACCAGCGCCCTGAGTGCGTTGGCGACGGACAAGCTCTGCCCGCAGATGCGGCTAAATCTGGCGGTGATTGGTGCCGGGGCTCAGGCCGCAGCGCATATCAGGGCGATGGCCGCTATCAGGGAGCTTGGTCAGGTCAGGATATTTTCCCGTTGCCTGGCCCGAAGTATCGCGTTGGCTGAGTGCCTGTCCATTGAGCTGTTGCTGCCGGTCGAGGCTGTCGAAAACATGGAGCAGGCGCTGGCAGACGCTGACATTGTCTGCACGACGACCTCCCATGACAGTCCGCAGCCCTTGATTGGGGTGCATCAGCTCAAACCCGATGCCCATATCAATGCGATTGGCGGCAGTACGCTGCGGGCGTGCGAGATCGATCCCCGGTTGCTAGGCAATGCGCAGGTCCATGTCGATCATCTGGACGCTGCATGCCGAGAGTCGGGCGAGATTGCCCAGGCGCTGGCGTTGTCGGTGATCGAGCGCAAGGACATCCGCGAGATCAGTGCCTTGGCTGTAGAGCAACTTTCGCCAGTCACGCGCAAAGAAGGTCTGAGTTATTTCCGCAGCGTTGGCCATGCCAGTCAGGACATGGTGGTTGCCGCCTGCCTGTATGACGCGGCTGTGGCGGGTCATATCGGCAAACAGTGCGACTACTTCAGTGCCTGAGAACCGTCAGGCGCAAAATTTTGATCGGTAGTGACACCGACTCGGGAAGGAAAAGGATGCCCATGAATATTCTGATGATCGATTCGCAGAGAGTGAATTATGTCGACCCTGGGGAGTACGCCTCGAGTTCGGAGCATCGGCTTTATAACCTGGAGGTGACGACTCGGCCCTCGGATGAGCAGCTGGCTCGAGCCGACGGGATCATCGCTTTTCATTCGGTAGTTATCGATGCACCACTGGTTGCCAGGATGCAGCGTTGCCGGGCGCTGGTTAAGGCAACCATCGGCCTCGATGATGTGGATGTCGAGGCGTTGAGCGCGAAAGGAATTCTTTGCTCCAACATCGGCTCGGTAGGGGTTGAGGAAGTCGCGGAGCACGCCATGGCGTTGATCCTCTTCTCCCAACGCAAGCTTTTCGACTATGCCAGACACACCCGGCAAGGCGGTTGGAGCTGGCGAGCCCATGCCGGCGAGGTGAAAGCCTGCGCAGACACGGTGCTGGGGTTGATTGGTTATGGCGCAACAGGGCGGGCATTGGCGCGCCGAGCGGCGGCTATGGGGTACCAGGTCCGTTTTTACGATCCCGGGGTCGAGCGCTGTGTCGAAGGTATTGCGCAGGGCGGCACGCTGGATTCGCTGCTCGCTACGGCAGATGTCCTGTCGCTACATCTGCCTCTCACCCCGGACACCGTGCATTTGCTGAACGATGCAACATTTTCGCGGATGAGGCACGGTGCGATCCTGGTCAATACCGCACGAGGTTCCATCGTCGATACCGACGCGTTACTGCGAGCCCTGCAGTCCGGGATTGTGTCCATGGCACTGCTGGATGTCGCGCAGGAAGAGCCGGCACCTCCCCGCGCCCTGATCGAACATGAGCGTGTGTTACTGACACCGCATGCCGCGTTTTACAGCGAGCGTTCTCTGGCGCAATTGAAGGCCAGTGCCTTGGAAACGATGCTTGGTCTGCTACAGGGGGAAACAGTCAATACAGTGGTCAATCCCGATTGCGTATCGGGGGAGGCGAAGGGGTATGCGTGAATTAAAACGTGTAGGGCTCGAATCTTCCCGAGTGGGATTGCCGGCCTGGTTCGATGTGTCGATCGGCAACAGCATTGTTCTATACGGTCAGCGCCTGGCGGCGCGACAGCTGTTGGTCAATACGCTGGGGAACATCGCTGTTCGCAGTCACTGCCCGTACTGGCAGCGCGAAGTGATCTACACCAAACATCGCGGCGTCTCCTTGGAGGAGTGCGGTCTTGAACAACTGGCCGTGCTGGATATGCAGTCCGATGAACTGTTGCACGGTCGTTTCAGGCCCAGTCTGGGGCATCAGATGCACCGGGAAATCATGCAGTGTCGTGCTGATGTCAATGCAACGGTGCATCTTCATCCCAATGAAGTCATCTCCTTCTTCGCTGTCATGCAGTGGCGTGAGATGGAGTACGTATCGAACGACACGGCACTGGTCATGGGCAAGCCGCCGTGCATTTTAGATGAAGGCGTGAATATCGAACTGGACGTCAGTTCCATCGGCCGCTGCGCCAGTGACACCAACTGCATCGTCATGCCCAGCCATGGCATTACCTGTTTTGGCCGCGACCTGTCCGAGGCGTTTCACCGTGCCGTGGCATTCACGGCGGAAATCAGCCGTTTGATTACCAGCCAGTATTTAGCGGCAGCCACCGGGAAGGCGGTGGTGTATGCCAGCAGCGAAGAAGTCAGACAGATGTATGCGGCTGGCGACCAGGTGATCTATGGAGGGATGCAGAAATGAAGTTCCATCATCACATTTTGTGTTCCGGATCATGGAAGGCGCCGGAGCGCGACCTTTCATCGATGTTGCTGGATCTGAATGAAAACCAGTTTTTACATAAGTTTCTGGCAGGGTTCATTGCCAACGAATTGACCCCCCGGGATTTGTTCACCTATCCCAATTATCAGCCGCTCCTTAACGAGCTGGCCCAGTATTGCAAGGTTTCGACCGAATGCTTACTGCTGACCAATGGGGCGGATCAGGCCATCGACCTGGTGATCCGGTTACTGTTTTCGCCAGGGGACCGGGTAGTGGTTCCTTCTCCGGTTTTTTCTTTTTACTACCAGATGCTCGACGTCAATGGCGTGGTGCCGGTCATCGTGGGTTTTGAGAAGCACACCGAAAAATTCGTGCTGCCCATCGAGGCTGTACTCCAATCCTTGCAAACCAGTCAGGGACTGATCCTGTGTAACCCCAATAATCCCTTGGGCGTACGCATCGATTCTGAGCAATTGAACGTTCTCGTCGAGGCTTGTGTAAGGCAAGACAAGCCAATAATCGTTGACGAATGCTACTTTGAGTACCTGCAACAATCGTGTCTGGAAACATTTGGCGCGGTCAGGCAGCTATTTGTCATTCGTTCGTTCTCCAAGTATTTCGGCCTTGCAGGGTTGCGCCTGGGGTATGTAGTCACACGTCCGGAATCAATCCGTGAACTGATGAAAGTGCGCGGTCCTTGGGATGTTAACCATGTGGCGGTGAAAGCGGGGCTGTTCTGCCTGCAGAACCAGGAAGTCTTGCAGCAGGCGCACGATAGTCTTGCGCAGATCAAGAGTGAAATCATCGAAGTCTGTCGGGCCAACTCGATCGTCGTGTACGAGAGCGATACGAACTTTTTGCTACTCCAGGATGAGCAAGATGGTCGTCTGGCCAACGCTTTTTCTCAGGCCAATATCCGCGTAAGTAACTGTTCGCAATATCCTCACAGCTTCGATCTGCTCCACAATTTGCTGCGTGTGGCCGTTCCCTCGTCATCAGATCTCAAAACATTCCTGATGGCGATATTGCGTGGGAGCGGCAGTGCGGCTTGCTTGTGCGATGTGAAAATAGAGCGCCGGACTGCCGAACGGGCCAGCGTTTCGCTCTTGCGCAGCGTCAAGGCGAGCCTCAAGTGACGGGCTGGTTGAAAGGGGGCGGTCTGGCGGCAGGGATGCGCAATGTTGTTTTTCTCCGATTGCTGTTCGTCATGGCCAACGCGTTGGGGCCTTTTGCTGCCTTGTTTTTCCAGCGGCACTACCAGCTCGACAACTCGGCGGTGGCCTGGGTGATCACGCTGATGTCGGCGTGTTATCTGCTGGGCAATCTGTTGGGTGGGGCGCTGATCGGTCGTTGTTCCTTCCGGGCATTGCTGATTTGCACCTCGTCCTGTTCATCGCTGTTTTTGTTGTTCGCTGCGGTATTCAGTTCATCGATTGCATCCATTGCGATGGTGCTGTTGTTCATGCTGTGCGCGGGCCTGATCACGCCGGTATTCAGTGTTCTTACGTCCCTGGCGTCGGACGAAAGCAATCGCATCGCCTCTTTTGGCTACTTACACCTGGCCAGCAATCTGGGAGGGGCACTGCTGTTCGTGATCGGCGGGTACTTGCTCAGCATCGAAAGCCGCTATCTGGTGCTGTTTGCGATGGTCTCCAGTGTGTTGTGCCTGTTGGCGAGCGTTTTTCTGGCGCTGCCGGAACGACAGAGCGCTGTGACTGAAGCCAGAAGGAGCTCCATTGGCGCACTGGTCGATGTGCCTAGGATCGTGATCGTTGCGGGCGCCATGTTCTTTGCGTTGTCGGTGCTGGATGCGCAACGGGAATATCAGCTGCCTTTATGGCTGGATGGGGTGACGGGGGGGAAGGCAGCCGGCCTGTTCGGCGCGGTAGGTATCGTCAATGCGTTGCTGGTGGTGGTGATGACGCAACCGCTGATTGCGTTGACGTCGCGTTTCGGGGCGCTGAGTAATTTGTCCCTGGCGGCAGTTTTTTACGGCATAGGATTTGGCGCCTATGCCTTTTTCGAGCAGACCCTTCTGATCCTCTCTTTCGTGTTCTTCTGGACGCTGGGTGAGATTCTCGGCGTTACCTACGTCACGGCGTTGATTGCGCAGAAAACCACATTACAAATCCAGGCGAGTCTGTTCTCCCTTATTCCTATACTGCTGGCGGGGGCGAGGATGGTGTCCGTAGGCATTGGCGCCTCGCTGATCACCGGTATCGGTTTCCAGTTGAGCTGGAGTCTCTACGGGCTGTTGGGCATCTTTTTCGGGGGAGGTTACCTACTGCTGGCTGCAAGGAGGAACCGCTACGCGACCTCGGTATGATCCGATGCAGTGATGGAGAAAACGCGGATAAAAAAACGCCCCGAACCAGTCGGGGCGTCAGATGTGCGACGTTGCGGTTAGCTTTTTATTCGGTCCGCAGCGGCCGTTTGCTCAGATCAGTGGAACTGTTCTTCTTCAGTCGAACCGGTCAGTGCGGTTACCGAGGACGAGCCACCCTGAATCACGGTGGTCATGTCGTCGAAGTAGCCGGTGCCCACTTCCTGCTGGTGCGCCACGAAGGTGTAACCCTTGGAGGCATCAGCGAATTCCTGCTCTTGCAGCTTCACGTAGGCAGTCATGTCGTTGCGGGCGTAGTCGTGCGCCAGGTTGAACATGCTGTGCCACATGTTGTGAATGCCGGCCAGGGTGATGAACTGATGCTTGTAGCCCATGGCGGACAGTTCGCGCTGGAACTTGGCGATGGTCGCGTCGTCCAGGTTTTTCTTCCAGTTGAAAGAAGGCGAGCAGTTGTACGACAGCAACTGGTCCGGGTATTCCTTTTTGATCGCTTCGGCGAAGCGACGGGCTTCGTCCAGATCCGGCTTGGCGGTTTCGCACCAGATCAGATCGGCGTACGGCGCGTAAGCCAGGCCACGGGCGATCGCTTGGTCGAGACCGGCGCGAACCTTGTAGAAACCTTCCTGAGTACGCTCGCCAGTCACGAACGGCTGGTCGTACGGATCGCAGTCGGAAGTCAGCAGGTCAGCGGCGTTCGCGTCGGTACGGGCCAGAATGATGGTCGGCGTACCGGCAACGTCAGCAGCCAGACGTGCAGCAGTCAGCTTCTGAACAGCTTCCTGGGTTGGCACCAGAACCTTGCCGCCCATGTGGCCGCATTTCTTCACGGAAGCCAGTTGGTCTTCGAAGTGAACGCCGGCGGCGCCTGCTTCGATCATGCTTTTCATCAGCTCGTAAGCGTTGAGTACGCCGCCGAAACCGGCTTCAGCGTCAGCCACGATTGGCGCGAAGTAGTCGATGTAACCTTCGTCGCCCGGGCCTTTGCCGGCTTTCCACTGGATCTGGTCGGCACGACGGAACGAGTTGTTGATGCGCTTGACCACGGTTGGAACCGAGTCCACCGGGTACAGCGACTGATCCGGGTACATCGATTCTGCGGAGTTGTTGTCCGCAGCAACCTGCCAGCCGGACAGGTAGATCGCCTGGATACCGGCTTTCACCTGTTGTACTGCCTGGCCGCCGGTCAGGGCGCCCATGCAGTTGACGAAATCTTTGTCGGGACGGAAGGACGGCTTGGCACCCTGGGTGACCAGGTTCCACAGCTTCTCGGCGCCGAGTTTTGCAAAGGTGTGCTCTGGTTGAACCGAGCCACGCAGGCGGACGACGTCAGCAGCGGAGTAAGCGCGGGTCACGCCTTTCCAGCGCGGGTTTTCAGCCCAGTCTTTTTCAAGGGCTGCAATTTGCTGTTCGCGTGTCAGTGCCATGGAGATAAACCTCGTCGCGTCTTTTATGAAAAGTTGTTCTGCGGTGGAAAATTCCTTGCGCTCGCTGACCAGAAGCTTAGGCGGTCAGGTCGGGTTCGGCGGGGCAGGCGACGGGATGAACGATGGGCTCGAGGGGAAGTGAGCAGGTAAAGGCGTACTGGCGGGCGCATTCGGGCGTCGTGGGCCTCTATACGAACTACAGTGTGATGCCGGGCTACCTAATTACGCTTCCGTCCCTCGGGACAACTTCGTTCCAGTCGGCAACCTCGTCAAACACACCTTGTGGGCGGTACAGACACGAAGCGGTTCGCGGGGTTGGTGCGAACGTCGCTTCGAAGGCCCTTGCCAGGGCCCCTGATTAGCGGGAGCGAGGCCATCATGCCTTCGCTTTTTTGGCCCGTCAAACGTTTTGTAGTGCTTTTTTTAAAGCACTACATCTTTCGTCTAATACGACTAATCAGTCAGTTTTCGGTGCTTTAGTCCAGGCTGTCGACTTTTACCCGCAACGTCATGTCATCCCGGCCTTGAGTAGAGTAGCTGCGGGTCAGGCCCTGTTTGTCGGCCTGGGTCTGGCTGTTGACCCCGGCGAGAGTGATCCACTCGCCCAGTCTCCCGGTGACAGTTGTGTCGGTACTCTGCACGTTCACTACATCGGGACGTTCCTGGCTCATGCGGTCACGGTTGGTACTGATCGACAGGTGAACGATGTCGCCGGTGACGCTGGCAGTCACGTAGAACCCTTGCGTGACGTTGCGATACTCGGTCTGGCTGCGCTGATCGCCGTAGGAATCGGTCTGGCTGCTGGTGAGCGGCACGCTCTGGCCGACCTGGATCAGCGCCGGTGCGCCTTCGCTGGCCTGCACTTGCTGAATGCCGCCGTCACGGCTGGTGGTGCTGCGGCTGATGATGCGTGTTTGCGAGCCATTCATCGAATAACCTTCATCGCCGCGACCGTTGTTTTCATTGGTGTCGACAGTGATCAGCAGGCGCTTGGGTGCGGTGTCGAGCTGCGAGAGCAGGCTCTTGAGTTCTTCGATCTTGCCCGGTTCAGCATTTACGATCAGTTGATTTCCATAGGCGCTGACCTTGCCGTCCGTGCCGATGAATTCCTGTGCGACCGGTAGCATGTCGGCGCTGGTGTGGTATTTGAGGGGTACGATTTCTGTGGCTGCCATCACCGAAAAACTGCAGCCAAGCAGCAGGGTGGTGAGCAGGGTGCGTAGGGACATGTCCGTTATCTCCGCGTTCGAAAGGCTTGATATTGCCAGTTTGTCGGCCCGGGGTGGGGCAAGTTGAATGCCAGACAGCAAAACGCCCCGGCATCCGAGGATGGCGGGGCGTTTGCTGATGTCCACTTACTGCTTTTTGTGGTGAGGGGATCTCCAGAGCTCACAGGATCTCTGCTGATCAAGCCGAATGGCGAACCATGTCGACATGCGGAATCCCGGCTTCAAGGAATTCTTCGCTGACCAGGCTGAAACCCAGGCGCTCATAGAACGCCGTGGCCTGCACCTGTGCGCTGAGCATCTGTTGCTTCAGTCCGCGCGCTTCAGCTTCGGCAATCACCGCTTGCATCAGCGCATCACCGACCTTCATCCCGCGCCAGTCTTTCAGCACCGAAACCCGGCCTATGTGCCCGTCGGGCAACAGGCGGGCGGTGCCGATTGGAAAGTCGCCTTCGAAAGCCAGGAAGTGCACGGCCGTTGCATCGTCGGCGTCCCACTCCAGCTCAGGCGGAACCGATTGCTCGGCAATGAACACCGTTTCGCGAATGCGGCGGATCTCGGCGATGTCCTTTTGCCAATCTGCAACACGTACGCGAATCTTATTCATCGTCGGCGAACCCCAGGCTCCCTTGCTTGACCAGTTCGCACAGCAGGCCACGACCGTCCTCGTCGTTCAGCCACTCACCGAGGTTGTCGGTGTGCAGGGCGTCGGCGGAGCAGATCAGCTTCAGCAGTTCGCGCAGTTTGCCCGGCAAGTAACGGCTCTGGCCGCTGGCGAACAGCAGCAGATCGTCATCGACTTCCGACCAGGCCAGACGCGCGCTCGGGTTGCGGATCAGGATGGCGCCGTCTTGCAGGGCGCTGAGGAAGTCTTCTTCCTCGACCTCTTCCGGCCCGGCAACCAGCTCCGGATAACGCGGCTCGGTCATGTACTGGCCGAACCAAGTCAGCAGCAGGCGTTCGTCGCTCATGTGCTCGGCGAGTAGCGCTTTGAGGCGGCCGAGTGCATCGTGCTGGATCTGATGCGGATCGCTGACCGGCTGCGCATCGGCGTCGGTGTAGCGCTCTTCGTCAGTCAGGAACTGGGCGAGGAAGTCGGTAAAGTGGGTCAGCACTTCAGCGGCGCTCGGTGCGCGGAAACCGACCGAGTAGGTCATGCAGTCATCCACGGCCACGCCGCAGTGCGCCAGACGCGGCGGCAGGTAGAGCATGTCGCCGGGTTCCAGCACCCACTCTTCGGTCTGTTCGAATTCGGCAAGGATGCGCAGGTCCGCGTGCTTGAGCAGCGGGCTCTCGGAATCGCACATCTGGCCGATTTTCCAGTTGCGCTTGCCCTGGCCTTGCAGCAGGAACACGTCGTAGTTGTCGAAGTGCGGACCCACGCTGCCACCCGGAGCGGCGAAGCTGATCATTACGTCATCGACGCGCCAGCTCGGCAGGAAGCGGAAGTTTTCCAGCAGTTCGCTGACTTCCGGTACGAACTGATCGACTGCCTGTACCAGCAGGGTCCAGTCTTTTTCCGGCAGTTTGCTGAATTCGTCTTCGGCGAACGGGCCGCGACGCAACTCCCATGGGCGCTCGCCGTTTTCGATCACCAGGCGCGATTCAACTTCTTCTTCCAGGGCCAGGCCGGCCAGTTCATCGGCATCGATCGGGCTTTCGAAATCTGGAATCGCCTGACGCACCAGCAATGGTTTTTTCTGCCAGTAATCGCGCATGAATTCACGCGCAGTAAGGCCGCCCAGAAGTTGAAGAGGAATATCAGGATTCATGTGTAACCTATTGAAAAAATGTATTTTTCAGACGGGAATAAAAACGCCCGGCGCTGCCGGGCGTCTCAAACGGGTCCAGCAGTCGATCAGATGCGTTTGGCTTGTGCCACAGCGTTGCCGATGTAGTTGGCCGGGGTCAGTAATTTCAGCTCGGCTTTCGCTTCGGCTGGCATGTCCAGACCGTCGATGAAAGTCTGCAACGCTTCCGGGCTGATGCCCTTGCCGCGGGTCAGTTCTTTCAGCTTCTCGTACGGGTTTTCAATGTTGTACCGACGCATCACAGTCTGAATCGGCTCAGCCAGAACTTCCCAGCAAGCGTCCAGATCAGCGGCGATCTTCTGCTCGTTCAGCTCAAGCTTGCTGATGCCTTTGAGGCTGGCTTCGTACGCGATCACGCTGTGGGCGAAGCCGACACCGAGGTTACGCAGGACGGTGGAGTCGGTCAGGTCACGCTGCCAGCGGGAGATCGGCAGTTTGCTCGCCAGGTGTTGGAACAGTGCGTTGGCGATGCCCAGGTTGCCTTCGGAGTTTTCGAAGTCGATCGGGTTGACCTTATGCGGCATGGTCGACGAACCGATTTCCCCAGCGATGGTGCGCTGTTTGAAATAACCCAGGGAAATGTAGCCCCAGATGTCACGGTCGAAGTCGATCAGAATGGTGTTGAAGCGCGCAATGGCGTCGAACAGCTCGGCGATGTAGTCGTGCGGCTCGATCTGCGTGGTGTACGGGTTGAAACCCAGACCCAGCTCGTCTTCGATGAAGGCGCGGGCGTTGGCTTCCCAGTCGATCTGCGGGTAGGCCGACAGGTGCGCGTTGTAGTTGCCGACAGCGCCGTTGATCTTGCCCAGCAGCGGAACGGCAGCGACCTGAGCGATTTGACGCTCGAGACGGTAAACCACGTTCGCCAGTTCTTTACCCAGAGTGGTCGGCGACGCCGGCTGACCGTGGGTGCGCGACAGCATCGGCACGTCGGCGAAACGGATCGCCAGTTCACGGATGGCTTCGGCGGTCTGGCGCATCAGCGGCAGCATTACATCATCACGGCCTTCGCGCAGCATCAGGGCGTGGGACAGGTTGTTGATGTCCTCGCTGGTGCAGGCAAAGTGGATGAATTCGCTGACGGCCGCCAGCTCAGGCAGCTTGGCGGCTTGCTCTTTGAGCAAGTACTCGATGGCTTTTACGTCGTGGTTGGTGGTGCGCTCGATCTCTTTGACGCGCTCGGCGTGCTCCAGCGCGAAGTTTTCCGCCAGTTCATTCAGAACGGCGTTGGCCTCGGCGGAGAAGGCTGGCACTTCCGGGATGCCGGCGTGAGCGGCCAGGCGCTGGAGCCAGCGCACTTCAACCAGAACGCGGGCACGGATCAGGCCGTACTCGCTGAAAATTGGGCGCAGGGCCTGGGTTTTGCCGGCGTAGCGGCCGTCAACAGGGGAAACCGCAGTGAGCGAAGAAAGCTGCATGGGGTGTTCTCGGACAGTCGGGCAACGAAATGGGGCGCGTATCATACATGAAAAATTCCGCCGGTCCGTTGCCAACTGACCGGCGTATTACGCGTTACAGACTACAAAACTTTTGTTGCAGGCGATTTATTCGCTGCGCATCAGCGGATACAACTCTTTGAGCAGCTTGCGCCGGCTGATCACTAGCTGCCAGCGATGGCCGCCGAGCTGACGCCACAGGCGCGCTGAACGGATCCCGGCGAGCAGCAGAGCGCGGA
This sequence comes from Pseudomonas sp. TWP3-2, assembly GCF_049897765.1. Taxonomy (NCBI): domain Bacteria; kingdom Pseudomonadati; phylum Pseudomonadota; class Gammaproteobacteria; order Pseudomonadales; family Pseudomonadaceae; genus Pseudomonas; species Pseudomonas sp. TWP3-2. Next base: position 138,532 of record NZ_JAFCWW010000010.1, read on the forward strand.
TCTTCGAAGCGTTGCTCGGCTGTTGCAGGTTGCGCATGTCGCCGTGCACCTGGATGCGTTGGCGCAGGGTGCTCAGGGTGTCCTGATACAGCGCGCCACACGCAGCAATCACGTTTTCATGGGCCGGGCCGAAGTGCTCGACCTGCGACTGAATCTGCGGCAGACGCTTGCCGATCACCTCGAGCATATCTTCGCGCTTGGCCAATTGGCGCTCCAGACCGAGCATCGCCAAGGCGTAGCGCAGCGGCTCGCGCTGCAAGGTGCTTGGATCGCGTTCGAGGGCGCCGATCAATGCGCGATAGCCTTCACGCAAATTGAGGTCGTCGCCGCCGTACACGTCCAGCGTGTCTTTCGGGTCGCGTACCAGCAGGCTGCCGAGCATGCAGGTCAGGCCGGCTTCGCTGGTCTGGCCGCTCTTGGCGATGCGATCCACCAGCACAGCGGCAAGAAACACGCCGCCGAGTGCCGTCAGTTGCTCTTGCGTCGGGCTCATGCCTGGCCGCTCCACGGCTCGGCGACTTCGATCACGCCGCCGCCGAGGCAGATTTCACCGTCATAAAACACCACCGACTGACCTGGCGTGACTGCGCGTTGCGGTTCGTCGAACACGGCGCGATAGCCAGTCGCGGTTTGCTCAAGGACGCAAGCCTGATCGCCTTGGCGGTAACGCACTTTAGCGGTCAGGTGCCGTGGCTGGCTCAGATCGATCGGGTTGACCCAATAGATTTCCGAGGCGAGCAGGGCGCCGGAGAACAGCCACGGATGGTTGTTGCCTTGGCCGACGATCAGCTCGTTGGTGTCCAGATCCTTGCGCAGCACGTACCACGGCTCGTCGCCGGCGTCTTTCAAGCCGCCGATGCCCAAGCCCTGACGCTGACCGATGGTGTGGTACATCAAGCCGTGGTGACGGCCGATGACTTCGCCTTCGGTGGTCTTGATCTCGCCCGGTTGCGCCGGCAGGTATTGCTTGAGGAAATCGCTGAAACGACGCTCGCCGATGAAGCAGATCCCGGTGGAATCTTTCTTCTTGGCGGTGGCCAGCTCGTATTTCTCGGCAATCGCGCGCACTTCAGGCTTTTCCAGCTCGCCAACCGGGAACAGAGTCTTGGCAATCTGTTCGCCGCCGACGGCGTGCAGGAAGTAGCTCTGATCCTTGTTCGCGTCGAGGCCTTTGAGCAGCTCGGTGCGGCCATCGATATCACGGCGGCGCACGTAGTGGCCGGTCGCGATCAGGTCGGCGCCGAGCATCATGGCGTAGTCGAGGAACGCCTTGAATTTGATCTCGCGGTTACACAGGATGTCCGGGTTCGGCGTGCGTCCGGCCTTGTATTCGGCCAGGAAGTGCTCGAACACGTTGTCCCAGTACTCGGCGGCAAAGTTGGCGGTGTGCAGCTTGATGCCGATCTTGTCGCACACGGCCTGCGCATCCGCCAGGTCGTCCATGGCGGTGCAGTATTCCGTTCCGTCGTCTTCTTCCCAGTTCTTCATGAACAGGCCTTCCACCGCGTAACCCTGCTCGATCAGCAGGAGAGCGGAAACGGAAGAGTCCACGCCGCCGGACATGCCGACAATGACGCGCTTCTTGGATGTGTCAGAAGGGGCTGGATCACGCATAGGGATTCAATGAGTGTCTTGAAAAAGGACGCGATTCTAGCAGGCTCACGCCCGCAAGGCTAAAGGGAAGGGCGGATCAGTTCGAGACTGAAGTGATTGCCGGCCAGATAATCGTCGATGCAGCGGATGATCAGCTCACTGCGCCAGTGCTCGCGCTGGGCGATCAATTCGTCGCGGGTCAACCACTTGGCGCCGACGATGCCGTCGTCGAGTTGATAATCCGGGTGGTGTTTCAGGGGTTTGGCGGCAAAGCACACGCGTTGGTAAGTCACGCCGTTACTTGGGGCGGTGTACAGGTAAATGCCGATCACGCCGGTGGGTTCGACATCCCAGCCAGTTTCTTCGAGGGTTTCGCGGATCGCGGCTTCGATCAGGGTTTCGTCCGGATCGAGATGGCCGGCGGGCTGATTGAGCACGTTGCGCCCGGCCTTGTGCTCTTCGACCATCAGAAAGCGGCCGTTGTCTTCTACGATGGTGGCGACGGTGATGTGGGGTTTCCAGTCCATAGGTGTCCTCAACTGTTGAATATTGAAATCCGATCCCTGTGGGAGCTGGCTTGCCAGCGATTGCAGTGGGTCAGTCACCATCATCGTTGAATGATAATCCGCTATCGCTGGCAAGCCAGCTCCCACAGGGTTTTGTGGTGATCATAAAGCCCGGAAACACAAACCCCGGCACTGGGCCGGGGCTTGTTTACCGCGCTACAACCTTACACCAGCGCAGCAATCGCCGCGTTGAAGGTTGCGCTTGGGCGCATGGCCTTGCTGATCAGCTCGGCATTGGCGTGGTAGTAACCGCCGATGTCCACTGGCTTGCCTTGAACGGCGTTGAGCTCGGCGACGATGGTCGCTTCGTTCTCGGTCAGGGTCTTGGCCAGGGTCGCGAACTGCGCTTGCAGTGCAGCGTCTTCAGTCTGGGCGGCCAGGGCTTGTGCCCAGTACATCGCCAGATAGAAGTGGCTGCCGCGGTTGTCGATGTTGCCGACTTTGCGCGATGGCGACTTGTTGTTGTCGAGGAACTGGCCGGTGGCCTGATCCAGAGTCTTCGACAGTACCAGCGCTTTCGGGTTGTTGTAGTTCACACCCAAATGCTCCAGCGAGGCTGCCAGAGCGAGGAACTCGCCCAGCGAATCCCAGCGCAGGAAGTTCTCTTCGACCAGTTGCTGCACGTGCTTCGGTGCCGAACCGCCAGCGCCGGTTTCGAACAAACCACCGCCGTTCATCAGCGGCACGATCGACAGCATCTTGGCGCTGGTGCCCAGTTCCATGATCGGGAACAGGTCAGTCAGGTAGTCGCGCAGCACGTTGCCGGTCACCGAGATGGTGTCCTTGCCGGCGCGGGTGCGTTGCAGGGTGAACTTCATTGCGTCGACCGGCGCCATGATCTGGATGTCCAGACCGGCAGTGTCGTGATCCTTCAGGTAAGCCTGAACTTTCTCGATCACCACGCCATCGTGAGCGCGCATCGGGTCGAGCCAGAAGATCGCCGGGGTGCTGCTTGCACGGGCGCGGTTGACGGCCAGTTTGACCCAGTCCTGGATCGGCGCGTCTTTGGTCTGGCACATGCGGAAGATGTCGCCGGCTTCAACAGCCTGCTCCATCAGCAGGGTGCCTTTGCTGTCGGTCACGCGAACCACGCCGTCGGCCTTGATCTGGAAGGTCTTGTCGTGGGAGCCGTATTCTTCAGCTTTTTTAGCCATCAGGCCAACGTTTGGCACGCTGCCCATGGTGGTCGGATCGAAAGCGCCATTGGCTTTGCAATCTTCGATCACGGCCTGATAGATGGTTGCATAGCAACGATCCGGGATCACAGCCTTGGTGTCGTGCAGCTGGCCATCGGTGCCCCACATCTTGCCGGAGTCACGGATCATGGCCGGCATCGAGGCGTCGACGATGACGTCGCTCGGCACGTGCAGGTTGGTGATGCCTTTGTCGGAGTTGACCATCGCCAGCGACGGGCGCGCGGCGTAGACCGCAGCCATGTCGGCTTCGATCTGCGCTTGCTGCTCGGCCGGCAAAGCCTTGATGCGGGCGTACAGGTCGCCGATGCCGTTGTTCAGGTTGAAGCCGATCTGAGCCAGCACGTCAGCGTGCTTGGTCAGGGCATCTTTATAGAACTCGGCAACAATCTGGCCGAACATGATCGGGTCGGAGACCTTCATCATGGTCGCTTTCAAGTGCACCGACAGCAGCACGCCTTGTTGCTTGGCGCTTTCGATTTCAGCAGCGATGAACGAACGCAGGGCGTGTTTGCTCATCACGGCGCAGTCGAGGATCTCGCCGGCCTGAACGCTGGTTTTTTCTTTGAGAACGGTAGCGCTACCGTCCTTGGCGATCAGCTCGATCTTCACGGTGTCAGCGGCGTCGATCAGGGCAGCTTTTTCGCTGCCGTAGAAATCGCCGGTGCTCATGTGAGCGACGTGGGACTTGGAATCTTTGGCCCAGGCGCCCATTTTGTGCGGGTGCTTGCGCGCGTAGTTCTTGACCGACAGCGGAGCGCGACGGTCCGAGTTGCCTTCGCGCAGAACCGGGTTCACGGCGCTGCCCTTGATCTTGTCGTAGCGCGCCTTGGCTTCTTTGTCGGCGTCGCTGGTTACGGTTTCCGGGTAGTCCGGCAGGTTGTAACCCTGAGCTTGCAGTTCCTTGATCGCGGCTTGCAGTTGCGGAACCGAAGCGCTGATGTTCGGCAGCTTGATGATGTTCGCTTCAGGCGTAACGGCCAGGTCGCCCAGTTCGGCGAGGTGGTCGGCTACGGCTTTGTCACCCAGTTGCTCGGGGAAGCTGGCCAGAATGCGCGCTGCAAGAGAGATATCGCGAGTTTCCACGGCGATATCGGCCGAGGCGGTGTAAGCCTCGATGATCGGCAGCAGGGAATAGGTGGCGAGGGCCGGGGCTTCGTCGGTGAAGGTATAGATGATCTTCGAGCGGGTGGGCATATTCGGATTAACTCTCTCTTCTTTGCTAAAGCATGCGCAGAAACTCGAGGGGCGCCGGGTAAGCGCGTTCGTTCAAAGTCAGCCATGAACCGAATGTCGAGATTCTTCGCGGTGATGTTGGGTGCATCAGTAGAGCGTCAAGCAGTCAGGCTGCGATAACAACCTGCCTATAGGTCGGAAAGTCTCGTTCTAGAGAGGCCAGCCGCCGTGACCCTGTGGTCAGCGGGCGGCATTATACATAGGTAGCTGGCAATCTGCCGATGGTTCATATGCAACGATTCTCGTCCATTGGTCTAAAGGTCGCAGGGCAGGGTGGGGCGTAGAGTCGTTGCGAATGCTTGAGATTGGCGCTTTTCCCTTTGCTTTCAGGCTTGTACGAAACGCTTTGTGCCCGCGCCCGGAACATGGGGTTTGCGTGTTGATTTAACTGGGTTACGCTCGGACCAAGCCAGATGTTCAATCCAAACAATGGAGTTCAGCATGGGTTACAAGAAGATTCAGGTTCCAGCCGTCGGCGACAAAATCACCGTCAACGCAGACCATTCTCTCAATGTTCCTGAGAACCCGATCATCCCCTTCATCGAGGGTGATGGCATTGGGGTTGATATCAGCCCGGTCATGATCAAGGTTGTCGATGCTGCCGTTGAGAAAGCCTACGGCGGCAAGCGCAAGATCTCCTGGATGGAAGTTTACGCCGGCGAGAAGGCGACTCAGGTTTACGATCAGGACACCTGGCTGCCTCAGGAAACCCTCGATGCGGTCAAGGACTACGTAGTCTCCATCAAAGGCCCGCTGACCACCCCGGTCGGTGGCGGCATCCGCTCGCTGAACGTGGCGCTGCGTCAGCAGCTCGATCTGTATGTCTGCCTGCGCCCGGTGCGCTGGTTTGAAGGCGTGCCGAGCCCGGTGAAAAAGCCTGGCGATGTCGACATGACCATCTTCCGCGAGAACTCCGAAGACATTTACGCCGGTATCGAATGGAAGGCCGGCTCGCCGGAAGCGACCAAGGTCATCAAATTCCTTAAAGAAGAAATGGGCGTCACCAAGATCCGTTTCGACGAAAACTGCGGCATCGGCGTCAAGCCGGTTTCGCTGCAAGGCACCAAGCGTCTGGCGCGCAAAGCACTGCAATACGTGGTCGACAATGACCGCGATTCGCTGACCATCGTGCACAAAGGCAACATCATGAAGTTCACCGAAGGTGCCTTCAAGGAATGGGCCTACGAAGTGGCGGCCGAAGAATTCGGCGCGACCCTGCTCGACGGTGGCCCGTGGATGCAGTTCAAGAACCCGAAAACCGGCAAGAATGTTGTGGTCAAAGATGCAATCGCCGATGCCATGCTCCAGCAAATCCTGCTACGCCCGGCCGAATATGACGTGATCGCTACCTTGAACCTCAATGGCGACTACCTCTCCGACGCGCTGGCGGCAGAAGTGGGTGGTATCGGTATCGCACCGGGTGCCAACCTGTCCGACACCATTGCCATGTTCGAAGCGACTCACGGTACTGCGCCGAAATACGCCGGCAAGGACCAGGTCAATCCGGGCTCGCTGATTCTGTCCGCGGAGATGATGTTGCGACATATGGGCTGGACCGAAGCGGCAGATCTGATCATCAAGGGCACCAATGGCGCGATTTCCGCCAAGACCGTGACCTATGACTTCGAACGTCTGATGGACGGCGCGAAGCTGGTGTCTTCCTCCGGCTTTGGCGATGCGCTGATCTCGCACATGTAAACGCCCCTGTAATAATCAGCTACAACAAAACCGCCCGGCTCGAGTAATCGAGTCGGGCGGTTTTTTCTGGCAGGTGGTTTGTATTCGTTTTAGCTGGTTACCTTCTGGTGCGCGGCGGCGACCGAGGCGGCATCTGATGCGACCTCAGCAGCAGTAATTTTGACCGCATGCAGACCCTTGGGGCCTTGCACCATTTCGAATTTGACTTTTTGCCCGGCCTTGAGGGTTTTGTATCCGTCCATTTCAATGGCGGAATAATGGGCAAAGAAATCGATGTCTTTACCGTCCTCGTCCTTACCCTGCGGGGCATCGGTATTGATGAATCCGAACCCCTTGGCATTGTTGAACCATTTCACCGTGCCGACCGCCATGCTCAAATCCCTCTGCAACAGTCTCCATCGCTGGAGTATCATCCAATGAGTCCGCAGTCATCTTCATAATATAAAGATTGACTCCGCGGATCTTTTTTACCCACTGTGGGTTCTATTGGTTGTAACACCGTTTTCCCGATAGTCAAGGTGACCGGGCAGTCGGAGTTGAAAACGTGCCAAAGCGCCCCCACCACTGTATTTGCACAACTGACGAACCTTTCTTTCCATGCATGCAATCAGCCAGATTCGACTAACATTCAATCAGGATCGCCCGACCTTCCAAAAGGATCATCCGGAGGAACACGACGACGATTCGGCGGGCGTTGCTGTTCAGGAAGCAAAGCCTGCGTTGCAGGCGCCACCGATGTACAAGGTGGTTTTGTTTAATGATGACTACACACCGATGGATTTCGTCGTCGAAGTGCTCGAGGTGTTTTTTAACCTGAATCGCGAGCTGGCGACCAAGGTCATGCTGGCCGTCCACACAGAAGGGCGGGCAGTATGTGGAGTGTTTACCCGTGACATCGCCGAGACAAAGGCCATGCAGGTCAACCAGTACGCCAGGGAAAGCCAGCATCCGCTACTCTGTGAAATCGAGAAGGACGGTTAATCGCCGACCACTTGGGTATGAGGTGAAGCTATGTTAAACCGCGAGCTCGAAGTCACCCTCAATCTTGCCTTCAAGGAGGCTCGTTCGAAACGTCATGAATTCATGACCGTCGAACACCTGCTGCTGGCGCTATTGGATAATGAGGCTGCCGCCACCGTTTTGCGTGCCTGCGGCGCAAACCTCGACAAACTCAAGCATGATCTGCAGGAGTTCATCGACTCCACCACGCCATTGATCCCCGTCCACGACGAAGATCGCGAAACCCAGCCAACCCTGGGCTTTCAGCGTGTACTGCAGCGTGCTGTCTTTCATGTACAGAGCTCGGGCAAACGCGAAGTAACCGGCGCCAATGTGCTGGTTGCAATCTTCAGTGAGCAAGAGAGTCAGGCAGTGTTCCTGCTGAAACAGCAGAGCGTTGCGCGCATTGATGTCGTCAACTACATCGCTCACGGCATCTCCAAGGTGCCAGGGCACGGCGATCACTCTGAAGGTGAACAAGATATGCAGGACGACGAGGGCGGTGAGTCTTCTTCTTCAGGCAATCCTCTGGATGCTTATGCCAGCAACCTCAACGAACTCGCGCGTCAGGGTCGAATCGACCCGTTGGTCGGCCGTGAAATGGAAGTCGAGCGTGTCGCGCAGATCCTCGCGCGCCGCCGTAAAAACAATCCGCTGCTGGTAGGCGAAGCAGGTGTGGGTAAAACCGCGATTGCCGAAGGCCTGGCCAAGCGTATTGTCGACAACCAGGTGCCCGACCTGCTGGCGAACAGCGTGGTGTATTCGCTGGATCTTGGCGCGTTGTTGGCCGGCACAAAGTACCGTGGCGATTTCGAGAAGCGCTTCAAGGCCCTGCTTAACGAACTGAAAAAGCGTCCGCAGGCGATCCTGTTCATCGACGAAATCCACACCATTATTGGTGCGGGTGCCGCGTCCGGTGGCGTCATGGATGCCTCGAACCTGCTCAAGCCGCTGCTGTCGTCCGGTGATATCCGCTGCATCGGCTCGACCACCTTCCAGGAATTCCGCGGCATCTTCGAGAAGGATCGTGCCTTGGCTCGGCGCTTCCAGAAAGTCGATGTGTCGGAGCCTTCGGTGGAAGACACCATCGGTATCCTGCGCGGTCTGAAGGGGCGTTTCGAAACGCACCACAACATCGAGTACAGCGATGAAGCCTTGCGTGCCGCTGCCGAACTGGCTTCGCGCTACATCAATGACCGGCACATGCCGGACAAAGCCATCGATGTGATTGACGAGGCCGGCGCCTACCAGCGTCTGCAACCGGTCGAGAAGCGCGCCAAGCGCATCGAAGTCCCGCACGTTGAAGACATCGTGGCCAAGATCGCGCGGATTCCGCCGAAGCACGTCAACACCTCTGATCGGGAGTTGTTGCGTAACCTCGAGCGTGACCTGAAGCTGACGGTGTTTGGTCAGGACGCGGCGATCGATTCGCTGTCGACTGCGATCAAACTGTCGCGCGCCGGTCTGAAGTCGCCTGACAAACCAGTCGGTTCGTTCCTGTTCGCAGGGCCGACCGGTGTCGGTAAAACCGAAGCGGCGCGGCAGTTGGCCAAAGCGCTCGGGATCGAGTTGGTGCGTTTCGACATGTCCGAGTACATGGAGCGTCACACCGTATCGCGTCTGATCGGTGCGCCTCCGGGTTATGTCGGCTTCGATCAGGGCGGTCTGTTGACCGAAGCGATCACCAAGCAACCGCATTGCGTGCTGCTGCTCGACGAAATCGAGAAGGCGCATCCGGAAGTCTTCAACTTGCTGTTGCAGGTGATGGACCACGGTACGCTGACCGACAACAACGGACGCAAGGCGGATTTCCGCAATGTGATCGTGATCATGACCACCAACGCTGGTGCCGAAACTGCGGCGCGTGCTTCGATTGGTTTCACGCATCAGGATCATTCGTCCGATGCGATGGAAGTGATCAAGAAGAGTTTCACGCCGGAATTCCGCAACCGTCTGGATACCATTATCCAGTTTGGTCGCCTCAGTCATGAGGTCATCAAAAGTGTGGTGGACAAGTTCCTCACCGAACTTCAGGCGCAGTTGGAAGACAAGCGTGTCTTGCTGGAGGTGACTGACGCGGCGCGTAGCTGGATTGCGGCGGGTGGTTACGATGCGGCGATGGGTGCACGTCCGATGGCGCGTCTGATTCAGGACAAGATCAAGCGTCCGTTGGCGGAGGAGATTCTGTTTGGCGAGCTGGCCGAGCATGGCGGTGTGGTACACATCGACATCAAGGATGGTGAGTTGACGTTTGACTTCGAGACTACGGCGGAAATGGCCTGACATTGTTGTTAAGCGAAAGGCGCCTTCGGGCGCCTTTTTTGTTTTGCGGGGTTTTTTGGTTTTGGGTTTATATCCGTTTTTTTGGTGATGGCGAGTTAGGGTTCCGCCCTTACGGCGGGTCACTTTTGCAAACGCCCAAAAGTAACCAAAACGCTGTATCCCTGACGTTCGGCCCTCGCTGTGGCTCGGGTTCCTTCGCTCCGGGATTGATCCGGGGGCATCGCCTCCGGTTTGCTGCGCTGCACCTCCTCTCGATGTGTTTGGCTGCGCCAAACGGTCGCTGCGCTCCCACCCCCGGATCAATCCCTCCACTCAGCCTGCCGACGGGCGCTCGAGATCAAGAGCTGCTCTCGAGCTAACGCTCATTGTGTTGAGTGGTGAGAGGCGGGTGTTCGGCTTTGGTTTTGCGGTGGATTCACCCCTCTCCCTTAGGAGAGGGGGCCGATTTGTGTGCTTTTCAAAACCTGAGTTCAACGCGGTATCGCACGTCGGCGTACCTCTGCCAAACCACTCGGTCAGTCCCCTCTCCCTCCGGGAGAGGGCTAGGGTGAGGGGCTTTTGATCCGGCTTTTGATCCGGCTTTTGATGTGGCTTTTGATCTCCAGCTCCATCGGCAGGCCGAGCGTAGGCGTCCATCAGGGGTAGGCGCGCAGCGCCGTGCGGCGCAGCCGCATTCATCGAGAGGAGGTGCAGCGCAGCAAACCGGAGGCGATGCCCCTGATGGGCGCCGTAGCGAGGGAACACTGAGCCTAAGCGAGGTGCCGTACGTCAGGGAGAAGCCTTTTGGGTTACCTTTTTGGCGTTTGAAAAAGGTGACCCGCCGTAAGGGCGGAACCCTAAGAAGCCATCACCGCAGCAACGGATATGCTCACAAATCCAAAAAAGCCCAAATCGCAGACAAACAAAAACGCCCGGAATAACCCGGGCGTTCTGTATTGACTTGATTAACGAGCGCGGTAAGTAATACGCCCTTTGCTCAAGTCATAGGGCGTCAGCTCGACGCGCACTTTGTCACCGGTAAGAATACGAATGTAGTTCTTGCGCATCTTGCCGGAAATATGCGCGGTTACGACGTGCCCATTTTCCAACTCCACACGAAACATGGTGTTGGGCAGGGTGTCGACGACAGTGCCTTCCATTTCGAAGCTGTCTTCTTTCGACATGCAGTAAAGCCCTCGGTATCCAATGAATGGCCCGGTGCAACTGCGCCAGGCAAAAGCGGCGTGCATTGTGCCCGAAAAATGGTGTTTACGCCAAGGGGTTTACGGCTTGCGTTTAGTTGAGGACAACCCAGCGCTGATTAATCAGTAGTTCGATGGGCCGATATTGGGTCTTGTAGCTCATCTTTTTGCAGTTCTTGATCCAGTATCCGAGGTACACCGCTTCAAGTCCCAGGCGCTGGGCCTCGGCGATCTGCCACAGGATTGCGTAGCGACCGAGGCTGCGGCGCTCTTCCGCCGGCTCGTAGAAGGTGTAGACCGCCGACAGGCCGTTCGGCAGCAGATCGGTCACGGCGACCGCCAGCAACCGTCCGTCGAGACGAAATTCGTAGAAGCGCGAGAAGGGCAGGTCACGTACCAGAAAAGTCGAGAATTGATCGCGACTGGGCGGGTACATATCGCCGTCGGCATGGCGCTGTTCGATGTAGCGCTGGTAGAGATCGAAATATTCTTCGCTGAAGCCTGGTTTGACCGGGTGAATCTGAAGGTCGACGTTGCGCTTGAAGATGCGCTTCTGCTGTCGGTTCGGGCTGAACTGCGCGACCGGAATACGCGCAGGTACACACGCATTGCAGTTCTGGCAATGTGGGCGGTACAAATGGTCGCCGCTGCGACGAAAGCCCATTTCCGACAGGTCTGCGTAGACGTGCACATCCATGGGCTGGCTAGGGTCGAGAAACAGGGTTGTCGCCTGCTCCTCGGGCAGATAACTGCAAGAGTGGGGCTGAGTGGCATAGAACTTCAACCGCGCCAACTCGGTCATGAATCAAACCTCGGGATAAGCTGGTTAATCAAGTGTAAGCCACGCGCGCAAAAGTCGCTCAGCAAACCCAGGTGGCACGATTGGGTTGATCGAGATGACGGCCCAGATAGTCGGCGAATGTCGAGCGCGAGATCGCGCGGGCGCCGAGGCTGTGCAGATGATCGGTCGGCATCTGACAGTCGATCAGCACGAAACCCGAGTCTTTCAGATGCTGCACCAGAGTGGCAAAGCCGAATTTTGAGGCGTTATCGGCACGGCTGAACATCGACTCGCCGAAAAACAGTTGGCCCATCGCCAGGCCGTACAGGCCGCCGACCAGTTCGCCCTGATCCCAGACTTCCACCGAGTGGGCGAAGCCGCGCTGGTGCAGTTCGACGTAGGCATCCTGCATGGCTTGGGTGATCCAGGTGCCGTCGGCGTAGTCGCGCGGCGCGGCGCAGGCGCGGATCACTGCATCGAAATCCTGATCGAAGGTCACTTGATAGCGTTGTTGGCGCAGGAGTTTGCCGAGGCTGCGCGAGACGTGCAATTCGTCGGGAAACAGCACGGTGCGCGGATCGGGCGACCACCACAGGATCGGCTGACCCTCCGAGAACCACGGAAAGCAGCCGTGCCGATAGGCCTGGATCAGGCGATCGGCAGAAAGATCGCCACCGGCGGCCAGTAATCCGTTGGGATCGCGCATGGCCTTTTCCAGTGGCGGAAAATTCAGGGAATTGCGTTGCAACCAAGTCAGCATGGCGTCCGGGCTTACAGAAGGGGAGGGTAGTGGGCGCTCAGGCCCGCGCTCAAGTGTGCCGTTAAATGGCGGCCATGTCCTGCCGATCCTGCACAACGCATGCACTGCTGCAACTTGATGCGATATGTGCGGTCGTAAGCGGACTTCATGATCGCCCGCAATGTGTGCTTTGCCGCGTTCATCGCGATGTTCATCAAATAGCCCTCATAAGCCTTTGTAACAAAACATAATGCATGCTCAAATTGAGCCGCAGCTTTTGCCCGTTTGACTATGCTGTGAAACATGGCATCGGACGCGCAAACCCGTACAATGCCGGGCTGTTTTAGAATCTTCGCTACGCGCCCCGGTTTATTAATCCCGGCGTGCAGTGTTAAAAGTAGTCCCAGTTGCGCCTGCTCACTTTTTTTACCTGCCTGGATCGGGCAGTTTTTATTGTCACTCAATAGATGGACGCGCCACGGCGCAGGAAAAGAAGCGTTTTGAAGAAATCCACCGCAGCACCCAAAACAGTCGTCCCGCTCTGGCGCCAGCAATTGCACTACCGGCTCAAGGAAGGTGCATTGATCGCCATCGGTGCCCTGTGCCTGTTCCTGATGATGGCTTTGCTGACCTACGGCAAGGACGATCCGGGCTGGAGCCACAACAGCAAGATCGACGACGTACAGAACTTCGGCGGTCCGGCCGGTTCCTACAGCGCCGACATCCTGTTCATGGTGCTGGGTTACTTCGCCTATATCTTCCCGCTGCTGCTGGCGGTCAAGGCTTATCAGATCTTCCGTCAGCGCCACGAGCCGTGGCAGTGGAGCGGCTGGCTGTTCTCCTGGCGCCTGATCGGTCTGGTGTTTCTGGTGCTGTCCGGCGCTGCGCTGGCGCACATTCACTTCCACGCTGCTACCGGTCTGCCAGCAGGCGCGGGTGGTGCGCTGGGCGAAAGCCTTGGCGATCTGGCGCGCAATGCACTGAATATTCAGGGCAGCACGCTGATGTTCATAGCGCTGTTCCTGTTCGGCCTGACGGTGTTTACCGATCTGTCGTGGTTCAAGGTGATGGACGTCACCGGCAAGATCACGCTCGATCTGTTCGAACTGTTCCAGGGCGCGCTCAATCGCTGGTGGGCTGCACGCACCGAACGCAAGCAACTGGTCGCGCAACTGCGTGAAGTCGATGATCGCGTGCATGATGTGGTCGCACCGACCGTCACCGACAAGCGCGAGCAGGCCAAGGTCAAGGAACGCCTGATCGAGCGCGAGCAGGCTCTGAGCAAGCACATGTCCGACCGCGAGAAGCAGGTGCCGCCGGTCATCGCACCGGCCCCGGTCAAAGCGCCTGAGCCAAGCAAGCGCGTGCAGAAAGAGAAACAGGCGCCATTGTTCGTCGACAGCGCCGTGGAAGGCACCTTGCCGCCGATCTCGATCCTCGATCCTGCGGAAAAGAAACAACTCAATTACTCGCCTGAATCCTTGGCGGCGGTCGGCCACTTGCTGGAGATCAAGCTCAAGGAATTCGGCGTCGAAGTCACTGTGGATTCGATTCACCCCGGCCCGGTGATCACCCGTTACGAAATCCAGCCAGCCGCGGGCGTGAAAGTCAGCCGCATTTCCAACCTGGCGAAAGACTTGGCGCGTTCGCTGGCCGTGACCAGTGTGCGCGTGGTTGAAGTGATTCCCGGCAAGACGACCGTCGGTATCGAGATTCCTAACGAAGACCGGCAGATCGTGCGTTTCTCCGAAGTGCTGTCGACCCCGGAGTACGACAACTTCAAGTCGCCGGTTACCCTGGCGCTGGGTCACGACATCGGTGGCAAACCGGTGATCACCGACCTGGCGAAGATGCCGCATTTGCTGGTGGCCGGTACCACCGGTTCCGGTAAGTCGGTGGGCGTCAACGCGATGATTCTGTCGATCCTGTTCAAGTCCGGCCCGGAAGACGCCAAGCTGATCATGATCGACCCGAAAATGTTGGAACTGTCGATCTACGAAGGCATTCCGCATTTGCTGTGCCCGGTCGTGACCGACATGAAGGACGCCGCCAACGCCCTGCGCTGGAGCGTCGCCGAGATGGAACGGCGCTACAAACTAATGGCAAAAATGGGCGTGCGTAACCTGTCCGGCTTCAACGCCAAGGTCAAGGAAGCGCAGGACGCCGGCGAGCCGCTGAGCGATCCGCTGTACAAGCGCGAAAGCATCCACGACGAAGCGCCGCTGCTGCAGAAGCTGCCGACCATCGTTGTGGTGGTCGACGAATTCGCCGACATGATGATGATCGTCGGCAAGAAGGTTGAAGAGCTGATCGCGCGTATTGCGCAAAAAGCACGTGCCGCCGGTATTCACTTGATTCTCGCGACCCAGCGTCCATCGGTGGACGTGATTACCGGTCTGATCAAGGCCAACATTCCGACCCGTATGGCGTTCCAGGTCTCGAGCAAGATCGATTCCCGGACCATCATTGACCAGGGCGGCGCTGAGCAATTGCTCGGCCACGGTGACATGCTCTACATGCCACCCGGCACCAGCCTGCCGATCCGGGTTCATGGCGCGTTCGTTTCCGACGAAGAAGTACACCGTGTGGTCGAAGCCTGGAAGCTGCGCGGCGCACCGGAATACAACGACGATATCCTCAACGGTGTCGAAGAGGCGGGCAGCGGTTTCGAAGGCAGCAGTGGTGGTGGCGACGGTGATGATCCGGAAGCCGACGCGCTGTACGACGAAGCCGTGCAGTTCGTGCTGGAAAGCCGCCGCGCCTCGATTTCCGCAGTACAGCGCAAGCTGAAGATTGGGTACAACCGCGCCGCACGCATGATCGAAGCCATGGAAATGGCCGGGGTCGTGACGTCGATGAACACCAACGGTTCGCGTGAAGTACTGGCCCCTGGCCCGGTGCGCGACTGATTCAAATGTAATGGACGGTGCATGAGGCGCCGTCCACTTTCCTACGCGTATTCAAGAGGACTCCCATGCGTCTTATCCGCATGTTGCTGCCAGTACTGGCGCTGACCACTTTTACAGCCCACGCCGATGACAAGGACGTGGCGCGTCTGACCCAATTGCTGGAGCAATCCAATACCCTGACCGCGCGTTTTTCGCAGCTCACGCTGGATGGCGGCGGCACCCAGTTGCAGGAAACCACCGGCGAAATGTCCCTGCAGCGTCCGGGCCTGTTCTACTGGCACACCGAAGCGCCTAACGAGCAGACCATGGTCTCCGACGGCAAGAAAGTCACCTTGTGGGACCCGGATCTGGAACAGGTCACGATCAAAAAGCTTGATCCGCGCCTGACCCAGACTCCAGCGCTGTTGCTGTCAGATGATGTATCGAAAATCAGCCAGAGCTTCGACATCAGCGCCAAAGAAGCCGGTGGCGTGATCGACTTCACTCTGAAGCCGAAAACCAAAGACACCCTGTTCGACAGCCTGCGTCTGTCGTTCCGCAACGGTCTGGTCAATGACATGCAACTGATCGACAGCGTCGGCCAACGCACCAATATCCTGTTCACCGGGGTCAAGGCCAACGCAGCGATCCCTGCATCGAAGTTCAAGTTCGACATCCCCAAGGGTGCCGATGTGATTCAGGAATAAGCACAGAGGTTTCAACGGTACGTGATGGATCTGTTTCGCAGTGCACCGATTGCCCAGCCGCTGGCCGCCCGTTTGCGCGCGACCAATCTGGATGAGTACGTCGGTCAGGAACACCTGCTCGCTCGCGGCAAGCCTCTGCGTGAGGCGCTGGAGCAGGGTGCCCTGCATTCGATGATCTTCTGGGGCCCGCCGGGCGTGGGTAAAACCACGCTGGCGCGGCTGCTCGCGGAAGTCTCGGATGCGCACTTCGAAACGGTCTCGGCGGTGCTCGCCGGGGTCAAGGAGATCCGTCAGGCGGTGGAAATCGCCAAGCAGCAAGCCGGGCAATACGGCAAGCGCACTATTTTGTTCGTCGATGAAGTGCACCGCTTCAACAAATCCCAGCAGGATGCATTCCTGCCATATGTTGAAGACGGCACGCTGATCTTCATCGGCGCTACCACCGAAAATCCCTCGTTTGAACTGAACAACGCGCTCCTTTCGCGGGCGCGAGTCTATGTACTCAAAAGCCTCGACGAAGCCGCGTTGCGCAAACTGGTGCAGCGCGCGCTCACCGAAGAGCGCGGTCTGGGCAAGCGCAATCTGACGCTGAATGACGAAGGCTTCCAGATGCTGCTGTCCGCAGCCGATGGCGATGGCCGGCGTCTGCTGAATTTGCTTGAAAACGCTTCGGATCTGGCCGAAGACGACAGCGAAATCGGCAGCGAACTCCTGCAAAGCCTGCTCGGCGACACCCGTCGACGCTTCGACAAGGGTGGCGAAGCCTTCTACGACCAGATTTCCGCGCTGCACAAATCGGTCCGCGGCTCGAACCCGGACGGTGCGCTGTACTGGTTCGCGCGAATGATCGACGGCGGCTGCGATCCGTTATACCTGGCCCGGCGCGTGGTGCGCATGGCCAGCGAAGACATCGGCAACGCCGACCCGCGCGCCCTGAGCCTGTGTCTTGCAGCGTGGGAAGTGCAGGAACGCCTGGGCAGTCCCGAAGGCGAATTGGCGGTGGCCCAGGCCATCACCTATCTGGCCTGCGCGCCGAAAAGCAACGCGGTGTACATGGGTTTCAAAACCGCACTGCGCGCCGCCGCCGAACACGGTTCGCTGGAAGTCCCGCTGCACCTGCGCAACGCGCCGACCAAACTGATGAAACAGCTCGGCTACGGCGATGAATACCGTTACGCCCATGACGAGCCAGACGCGTATGCCGCCGGTGAAGACTATTTTCCGGACGAACTCGAGCCGATTCCGTTCTACCAGCCGGTGCCCCGTGGCCTCGAATTGAAGATCGGCGAGAAGCTCAATCACCTCGCGCAACTCGACCGTTTAAGCCCAAGACAGCGGAGAAAATAGTGCTTCCATTGATCGTTGCGGTCTCGGCCGGCGGGGTTGCCGGCACCTTGTTGCGCTTCGCCACCGGTAATTGGATCAACGCCAATTGGCCGCGGCACTTCTATACCGCGACGCTGGCCGTTAATATCGTGGGCTGCCTGCTGATCGGCGTGTTGTACGGCCTGTTTTTGCTACGCCCGGAGGTGCCGATCGAGGTGCGTGCCGGGTTGATGGTCGGCTTCCTCGGGGGGCTGACGACTTTTTCATCCTTTTCACTGGATACGGTGCGCTTGCTGGAAAGCGGGCAAGTGCCGCTGGCCCTGGGCTATGCGGCGATCAGCGTATTCGGCGGGCTGCTCGCCACCTGGGCCGGCCTGTCCCTGACCAAACTTTGATAACGAGAAACCGACATGCTCGATTCCAAACTGTTACGTAGCAACCTTCAGGACGTAGCGGACCGCCTGGCTTCCCGTGGCTTTGCCCTGGATGTCGCGCGCATCGAAGCGCTGGAAGAACAGCGCAAGACCGTCCAGACCCGCACCGAAGCACTGCAGGCTGAGCGTAATGCGCGTTCCAAGTCCATCGGTCAGGCCAAGCAGCGCGGCGAAGACATCGCGCCGCTGATGGCTGACGTCGAGCGCATGGCGGGCGAATTGAGTGCCGGTAAAGTCGAACTGGATGCAATCCAGACTGAACTGGATTCGATCCTGCTCGGCATTCCCAACCTGCCGCACGAATCGGTGCCGGTTGGCAAAGACGAAGAAGACAACGTCGAAGTGCGCCGCTGGGGCACGCCGACTGCATTCGATTTCGAAGTGAAGGACCACGTTGCGCTGGGCGAGAAGTTCGGCTGGCTCGACTTCGAAACCGCTGCGAAGCTGTCCGGCGCACGTTTCGCCCTGCTGCGCGGCCCGATCGCCCGTCTGCACCGCGCCCTGGCGCAGTTCATGATCAACCTGCACGTCAACGAGCACGGCTACGAAGAGGCCTACACGCCTTATCTGGTTCAGGCGCCGGCGCTGCAAGGCACTGGTCAACTGCCGAAGTTCGAAGAAGACCTGTTTAAGATCACTCGCGAAGGCGAAGCCGATCTGTACCTGATTCCGACTGCGGAAGTGTCGCTGACCAACATCGTCGCCGGCGAAATCGTCGATTCGAAACTGCTACCGATCAAGTTCGTCGCCCACACCCCGTGCTTCCGTAGTGAAGCCGGTGCGTCGGGTCGCGACACCCGTGGCATGATCCGTCAGCACCAGTTCGACAAGGTTGAGATGGTGCAGATCGTTGAGCCATCGCAGTCGATGGAAGCGCTGGAAGGCCTGACCGCCAACGCTGAAAAAGTCCTGCAACTGCTCGAATTGCCTTACCGCACTCTGGCGCTGTGCACCGGCGACATGGGCTTCAGCGCGGTCAAGACCTACGATCTGGAAGTGTGGATCCCGAGCCAGGACAAGTACCGCGAAATCTCCTCGTGCTCGAACTGCGGCGATTTCCAGGCGCGTCGTATGCAAGCGCGTTTCCGCAACCCGGAAACCGGCAAGCCTGAGCTGGTGCATACCCTGAACGGCTCCGGTCTGGCAGTGGGGCGTACCCTGGTTGCCGTGCTGGAAAACTATCAGCAGGCTGACGGTTCGATCCGCGTGCCGGACGTTCTCAAGCCGTACATGGGTGGCCTCGAGGTCATCGGCTAAATGAAATATCTGCCGCTGTTTCACAACCTGCGCGGCAGTCGTGTGTTGGTCGTCGGTGGGGGGGAAATTGCCTTGCGCAAATCCCGTCTGCTGGCCGACGCCGGTGCGCTGCTGCGGGTGGTCGCACCTGAAATCGAAACGCAATTGGCTGAACTGGTCGCTGCCAGCGGTGGCGAGTGCCTGTTGCGCGGTTATGTCGAAACGGATCTCGACGATTGCGGGCTGATCATTGCCGCCACCGACGACGAAATGCTCAATGCGCAAGTCTCCACCGATGCCCATCGGCGTTGCGTGCCGGTCAACGTGGTCGACGCGCCTGCGCTGTGCAGTGTGATTTTCCCGGCGATCGTCGATCGCTCGCCGCTGATCATCGCGGTGTCCAGCGGCGGCGATGCGCCGGTGCTGGCGCGTCTGATCCGCGCCAAGATCGAAACCTGGATTCCTTCAACCTACGGCCAGTTGGCCGGACTGGCTGCGCGTTTTCGGAATCAGGTCAAAGGCTTGTTTCCGGACGTGCAGCAGCGTCGCGGTTTCTGGGAAGACGTGTTTCAAGGCCCGATTGCCGATCGGCAACTGGCCGGGCAGGGCACCGAGGCCGAGCGTCTGTTGCAGGCGAAAATCGACGGGGAACCGAGCATCACTACCGGTGAGGTGTATCTGGTGGGAGCCGGGCCGGGTGATCCGGATCTGCTGACTTTCCGTGCCTTGCGCTTGATGCAGCAAGCCGATGTGGTGCTCTATGACCGCTTGGTGGCTCCGGCAATTCTCGAGCTGTGTCGTCGCGACGCCGAGCGGGTTTACGTCGGCAAACGTCGTGCCGAACACGCTGTGCCGCAGGATCAGATCAACCAGCAACTGGTCGATCTGGCCAAGGCCGGTAAACGCGTGGTGCGCTTGAAGGGCGGTGATCCGTTCATCTTTGGCCGTGGCGGCGAAGAGATCGAAGAACTGGCGGCGCATGGCATTCCGTTTCAGGTCGTGCCGGGCATTACTGCGGCCAGTGGTTGTGCGGCGTATGCCGGGATTCCGCTGACTCATCGTGACTATGCGCAATCAGTGCGCTTCGTCACCGGTCACTTGAAGGACGGTTCCACCGATCTGCCATGGGCGGACCTTGTCGCGCCGGCGCAGACGCTGGTGTTCTACATGGGGCTGGTGGGCTTGCCGGTGATTTGCGAGCAGTTGATCAAGCATGGTCGAGCGGCGGATACCCCGGCGGCGTTGATTCAGCAGGGCACTACCGTCAATCAGCGGGTGTTTACCGGGACGTTGGCCGACTTGCCGCGCTTGGTGGCGGAGCATGAAGTGCATGCGCCGACACTGGTGATCGTCGGTGAGGTGGTGCAACTGCGCGAGAAACTCGCATGGTTTGAAGGCGCACAGGCGCAGGTCTGATAGACCGAGTCGCGCCCATCGCTGGCAAGCCAGCTCCCACAGGTTTTGCGTTGAAGCTGCAATCTCCAGCATCACCCAAGGCCTGTGGAATCGTAGTGGAGCTGTAATCTCCAGCATCACACAAATCACTGTGGGAGCTGGCTTGCCAGCGATGGGGCCCTCAAATACACCGAATCAATCAACCCCGGCGCCAAACGCCTTTGCCACTCAGCCGTTCGCGGTCATGCGCCACGGTAAAATCCTGCTCCGGCCCCTTCGGCACCACACCAGTCGGGTTAATGGTCTTGTGGCTAGCGTAGTAGTGATGCTTGATGTGCTGAAAATCCACCGTCTCGGCCACACCCGGCACCTGATACATCTCGCGCAACCAGTTCGACAGGTTCGGATAATCGGCAATCCGCCGCAGATTGCACTTGAAGTGCCCGTGATACACCGCGTCAAAGCGGATCAGCGTGGTAAACAAGCGCACATCCGCTTCAGTCAGGTATTCGCCGCTCAAGTAGCGATTCGCGCCCAGCACCTGCTCCAGATGATCCAGTTCGGCAAACACCTCATCGAAAGCTTGTTCATACGCTTGCTGCGAAGTGGCGAATCCGGCGCGATACACGCCGTTATTTACCGCTGGATAAATCCGCTCGTTCAGGGCATCGATTTCACCGCGTAATGGCGCCGGGTAAAAATCCAGGTCGTTGCCAGTCAGATGATCAAACGCGCTGTTGAACATGCGGATGATTTCCGCCGACTCATTGCTGACGATGCGCTTGAGCTGTTTGTCCCACAGCACCGGCACAGTGACGCGGCCGGTGTAGTCGGCGGTGTCGGCGGTGTAGCGCTGGTGCATGAAGTCAAAATCATCGAGTTTGTCGCCGGTCGAACCGAGGTTCTGGTCGAAGGTCCAGCCGTTCTCGAGCATCAGCCAGCTAACGACTGAGACGTCGATCAGACTTTCCAGCCCTTTGAGTTTGCGCAGGATCAGCGTGCGATGCGCCCATGGGCAAGCGAGCGAAACGTAGAGGTGATAACGTCCGGCCTCGGCAGCGAAACCGCCGTCACCGCTCAGGCCTGGCTGGCCGTCAGCGGTGACCCAGTTGCGCCGTTGCGCCTGTTCGCGCTGGAACGCACCGTCCTTGCTGCTTTCGTACCACTTGTCCTGCCAGTGGCCATCGACGAGTAAACCCATGATCAAGACTCCACAAATCAATAATTCGTTGGAGTCGAGTCTATTCCGATGAGTTCGAACAAAAAGCGCAAAGATCGGGCGTGAATGATCGGTTAAATCGATTTGTTGCGTGCGGCCCAGTACTGCTCGGCGGTCGCGAAGGCCTGTTCGCGGTTCTGGCCCAGACCGCGCAGCGCCAGTGCCATAGTCGAAATCAGCGCCATTTGCGGATAGCTGTCGACCACATCACCGCGCCAAACCGCTTTCAAATGCTCGACGTCCAGCGATGCCGGTTTGACGTGGCGTTGTGCCGACAACTGCGGCCATTCCTCGTCCCAGCTCTGACCGCCAGTGGTGCCGTACAAATGGCTGTCGGCGTCCGGGTTGATCTCGATTTCGCCGCCATCGCCCTTGACCACAATTGCGGTGTCGCCGAGCAAACCGCTGGCATCGCGATGCACTGCCTGATAGCCGGGGTGGAAAATGCTTTGCAAGCCGCAACGCGCGCCCAGTGGATTGAGAATCCGCGCCAGCGAATGAATCGGCGAACGCAGGCCGAGGGTGTTGCGCAGGTCGATCATGTTCTGTAACTGGGGCGCCCAGTCCACTAGCGGCATGAATGCCAGGCCGCCGTTGTCCAGCGCGCTGCCGACCTGCTGCCAGTCGCGGCACAACGGGATGTTCAGATCGCCAAGCAGTTGCTCCGAGTACATACGCCCGGCAGTGTGTGCGCCGCCGCCGTGCATGAAGATGCGCACGCCGTTCTGCGCCAGGCACTTGGCCGCCAGCAGATACCACGGCAGGTGACGCTTTTTGCCGGCGTAGGTCGGCCAGTCCAGATCGACATTCAATGCCGGCGCCTGCAAACGTTCGCGCAAGGCCTCGGTGAAGCCGGCCATTTCCTCGGCGCTTTCTTCCTTGTGGCGCAGCAACATCAGGAAGGCGCCGAGCTGGGTGTCTTCGACTTTATCGTCGAGCACCATGCCCATGGCTTCCCGGGCTTCGGTGCGGGTCAGGTCGCGGGCGCCGCGTTTGCCTTTGCCGAGAATCCGCACGAATTGCGCGAATGGGTGTTCGGCGGGCGTTTCGAGGGTCAGCGCTGGAAAGTCGGTCATAAGCAATTCGTCGGTTTGGGCAGGCCCGCCAGTTTCGCGGCGAGTTTGGCGGGGGTGCCTTTGAACAGTCGGTTCAGGTGCAGGCTGTTGCCTTTGTCCGCGCCGAGTTTCAGCGCGGTGTACTTGATCAGCGGCCGGGTCGCTGGCGACAGCTGGAATTCGGCGTAGAAGCTGCGCAGCAGTTCGAGGACTTCCCAGTGTTCGGCAGTCAATTTGATGTCTTCGGCAGCGGCGAGGGCGCTGGCAACGTCTGCCGACCAGTCGCTGAGGTCGACCAGGAAGCCGTCCTTGTCCAGTTCGATGGCGCGGGCGCCGACGTTCAAAACATTCATAGCCAGCTGTTGACCTTGTCATAGCGGATCGACAATTCGACGAAGCCCGGGTAATCGATCACTTCGGCCCAATGCGGGACCAATACCGCACGGGCTTCGGCATCTTCCGCCAGCACGTACAAATTTTCCTCACGGCGTTGCAAAGCAGCCAGCGGCGCGGTGTCCGGTTGCAGCGCGTAGACCGCGTCACCGGACAACAGCAAGGCATCAGAGCTGCCGATCAAACGCAGGCAACTGGTCAGTCGGTCGTCGCCGAACGGGGAATGAGACAACACATGCAAAGTCGACATCAGAGGGTGATCACCTGGTCGTAACGGTCAATAAGGGCGGTGATGTGAGCGGCACCAAGCGGTTGTGCTTCGTCCAGCGACAGTTGGCCCATGCCGCGAGCGTTGGCGCTTTCAGCGCAATAGAACAGTTCCTCAACGCCAAACATCGGCAGCGCTTGCAGATTGGCGCTCAGGTCTTTCTGTTGCAGGGCTTTGGCGTTCTGCCCGGCGCCGAGTTGCAGCACGCCGTCATCGAGAAACAGCAGGCCGATCGGCAGATCGAACGCGCCACCGGCCAGCACGATGTCCAGCGCCTCGCGCGCACTCGGGCCGGACCACGGTGATTGGCGGCTGATGATCAACAGGGATTTGGCCATCTCACGCGCCTCCAAAGCAGATCAGTCGGTCGGCGTCTTGCACCGCATCGTGCAGCTGACCGAGGCCGGACAATTCCCACGGTGCGCTGACGGCGACCGCTGCGCGCTGATAGCGCTTGGCTTCTTCGTCATTCAGCACACCACGGCGCAGGGCGGCGGCAATACACACCACACCGTCCAGATTTTGCTCGGTGATGAAGGCCCGCCATTGCTTGGGCAAGTCCAGTTCATCTTGCGGGGTGACCAGCGCATCCGAGGCGTTGAACACACCGTCCTGATAGAAAAACAGCCGGACAATTTCATGCCCCCCGGCCAGCGCCGCCTGAGCGAACAGCAGGGCGCGGCGCGAGGAGGGTGCGTGGGCGGCGGAGAACAACGCAATGGCGAACTTCATGACGGACTCGATCAGCAAAACTGCGGCCATGATAAAGCTTTCTCGGCGGGGCGGCGAAGTCGATGTTGTCCGTGCGATGCGTTACGGCTCTATGCCGTACAAATCGCAATACTCCAGCCAGTCCATACCGGCCATCTCCGCTACTTCGCGATGCACTTCCAGCCGTTGTGCCTGATATTCCTCAGGCGTGTCAGCGGTCAATTTCAACGTCAGTTCCCAGGCGAACAGGTTCAGGCTTTCAGCCTCGGCCTCAAACGCTTCGTGCAGGCGTTCTTCGCGGTACTGCGCCTGGGTTTCACCCTTGGCCTGGGCCAACAACGGATTCAGATGATCGAGGGTCTCGCGCAGTTCGGGCCGCGCATCGAGAAACAATTTCAAGGCGTGTTCGTGTCGCTGGTCGGTAGGCGCCATGGGCTTTCCTTGTAGGGCTTGATGACCATAGGGTGCAGGAGCAGGCGCAATGTGTCGCGCGCTAAATGCAGTAAAGCAGAACGTTTCGCGGCGCTGCGGTGATACAGTCCGCTTTTTTCTGAATGAGCGAATGCAATGCGAATTCTGATGGTAGCGCTGGCAGCGAGCATGCTGGCCGGTTGCGCAGGTTCGGTGATGGAAGATGCCCGCACCCAAACCCCGTACAAGGTGTTGAACTCGGACAAACCCGAGAACGTTGTGGCCCAGTGCGTGCAATTTTCCTGGCAGGACGAAGCGGTGTTTGGTGTGGATGCAGGCGCGTATCTGCAACCGGGCAAGAAGGGTGGCTCGACGGTTTATACCCGTTCGGCAGAGTCGTTTGTCGATGTCAGCAGTGATGCCTCTGGCACCCTGTTGAACTACTACGCGCAGAAAGATGATTTTGTCGCCAAGCGCCGATTGGCGGCGTTGGCGACCTGTCTGTAAAGCACAGCAGATCCGCCGGCTCAGCTGTTCAGGCGCTTCTGAAAGAAGTGGCGCTTGTGCCCCGGCGGATAATCCACCAGCTCACCGAACTGGCTGAAGCCGAGCTTCTTGTAGAACTCCGGCGCCTGAAAATCAAAGGTGTCCAGCCAGATCCCGATGCACCCGTTTTCCCGCGCCAGGTCTTCGGCCATTTGCATCAGTTTCGAGCCAATACCTTGCCCGCGGCCTTGCTCCGGCACCGCCAGCAAATCGATGAACAGCCACTGGCACACAAGTCGTCCATAGAGACCGCCGAGTATGACGTCCTGCTCATCACGCACCAGCAGGGTCAGCGGCTTGGATTTGGCAATTCCAGCCTTGGCAACGTTGTAAGCATGTAACGGCGCAAGAATCGCCAGGCGTTCTTCTTCCGTGTTGGTTTGCGACAGCTCGATCCGCAACGTCATGTGCTACTTCCTTATGGCAGAGACCCGCAGCCTAGCTGTCTCAAGCCAATTGTTCTATCCCTCGATTCATGTATGGAACCGCTGCTCTCGCGCCGGGGTCTAGGCATTTACAGCGTCAATTCAGAACGCATAGCCGAGGAGACTCCATGAACATTTTCGAAGCCCTGCGCGAAAGCCACGACCGTCAGCGCACCTACGCCAAGGCATTGATCGAGACCAGTGGCGACAGCCCGGAACGCGTCGAGGCCTACAAACAGCTCAAAGCCGAGTTGCAGGCCCATGAAACCGCTGAGGAACGCTTCTTCTATATCCCGTTGATGGAGATGGACCAAGGCGTCGACCTCAGCCGCCATGCCATCGCCGAACACCATGAAATGGACGAGATGATGGAAGAACTGGACGAGACCGAGATGTCCAGTCCGGCTTGGCTCGCGACTGCGAAGAAGCTGTCGGACAAGGTCCATCACCATCTGAAGGAGGAGGAGCAAAAGTTCTTCCAGATGGCCGGCAAACTGCTCGACGAAAAACAGAAAGAGCAACTCGCGGGGCAATACCAAAAGGAGTTCAAAGCTCAATTGGCTTGATCGCGGGATGCAGGTTTATGTGGTCTCGGCGTGTAATCCTTTCTCCATATGTCGAGTAGGATTACTCATAAAGCACTGTGTTTATATCCAGTGTTTTCAGCGTTTTCGTGAACCAGTGCCTGCGACCGCGACAAATCCGCCAATGGACAAAAAATCCACCTCCGTTAGGTTGAAGGCCTCTCCTCGGAAAGGAGAGTTCTTAAATCAACGGAGTGAAAAACATGAATCAACCACAAGCTGAAAATCAACTGCGACACGGTCGCGTCATCTCCCCGGCCAGTCGTGGCGCGGTGGCCATCGATCAAGGATTGCTCGGCGGCTGGCAGGTCAACGAGATGGAAGGGGGCAAAAACTTCCCGGCGCTGGTGGCCGGTCCGTTCCCGGCGCCTTACGAGTCGGATAGCCCAAGCGTAGTGCCACCGGCCGACGGTCACATTCTCAGCGGCGGCAAGGATGACGCCCGGGATTGTGTGAACTTCACCGCAGCGGAAATGAGCAAGAAACTCGGTCGTCCGTTTAAGTGGCCGCTGCTCAACGTCACGCCTGGCCAGACTCTGAAGGTCAATTGGGAGTACACCGCACCGCACACCACCCGTGGCTACCGTTGGCTGATCACCAAGGATGGCTGGGATCCACAGCAGCGCATCAGCCGTGCGCAACTGGACGCGCAGCCGTTCGCCGAGGATTTCTACACTCAGGTTCCGTACTACAGTCATTCGGCGGAATTGAAGGCCAAGGTCAATCACGAGGTGAAACTTCCGGCCAACAAGAAGGGTCACCACGTCATCGTCCTGATGTGGATCGTTGCCAACACCGGCAACGCTTTCTATCAAGCGTTCGATGTGGACTTCAAATAAGTCCGCAACACCAACCCACACGTTCTGAAGGATTAGAACATGTCGAATATCGATTTCACCTTATTGCAAAACAAGGCGAGCGACGCCGCTTCGCTGATGCCGAGCATTGCCGGCAAGAAGATCCTCATGGGCTTCTGGCATAACTGGCCGGCGGGGCCGAGCGACGGTTACCAACGCGGTCAGTTCGCCAACATCGCGCTCGAAGATGTGCCCAAGGACTACAACGTAGTCGCGGTGGCCTTCATGAAGGGCAGCGGGATCCCGACCTTCAAACCGTACAGCCTCTCCGATACCGAGTTCCGCCGTCAGGTCGGTGTGCTCAACAGTCAGGGGCGGGCGGTGCTGATCTCCCTCGGCGGCGCCGACGCGCACATCGAGTTGCGCAGCGGTCAGGAACAACCGCTGGCCAACGAAATCATCCGTCTGGTGGAAACCTACGGCTTTGATGGTCTGGACATCGATCTTGAACAGAGCGCGATTGATTTCGCTGCCAACAAGACTGTCCTGCCGGCCGCGCTGAAACTGGTCAAGGATCACTACGCCGGCCAGGGCAAACACTTCATCATCAGCATGGCGCCGGAGTTTCCGTACCTGACCAGCAACGGCAAATACGTCGACTACTTGCGGGCGCTGGAAGGCTACTACGACTTCATCGCCCCGCAGTTCTATAACCAGGGCGGCGACGGCGTCTGGGTGCCGGAAGCCAACAATGGCAGCGGCGCGTGGATCGCGCAGAACAACGATGCGCTGAAGGAAGACTTTCTGTACTACCTGACCGAAAGTCTGGTAACCGGCACACGCGGCTTCACCAAAATCCCGGCCGACAAGTTCGTCATCGGCCTGCCCACCAACGTCGACGCCGCTGCGACCGGTTACGTGATCGACAAAAACGCGGTCGGTAATGCGATGAAGCGCCTGGCCGTCAAAGGGCTGGCGATCAAGGGCTTGATGACCTGGTCGGTGAACTGGGACAACGGCGTGAGCAAGGATCGGGTGCCGTACAACTGGGAATTCAGTCGGCGGTATGGGCCACTGATTCACGGAGCGGCGTCAGCCACCCATGAGCCTGACGCTGCAACGGCGAACATCGCCCGTCAGTCGTAAACCAATAAAGAGCCCGGTAGCGCTGCCGGGCTTTTTTATGTCTGGCGACTGCTAGGTGCCTGATTTCGTGGTTTCCAACTCAAATAGGAGTATTTGTCAGATAGACAGAAGGGTCCCGGAGGTGCAGAAACGCTGTTGTGAACTCAATCGCAGAGTGCTCAGACACAGCCGCGATGGCAAAGTGGGAGCCGTGTTTCTGAATAGTTAGTTTCATAAGTTCGCTATTTGGGAGATTTCTAACCATGACGCTCTCAACTTCACTGCAACTAATTCCAATTCGGCAGGCGTTATATTCCATTGATTGCCACTTTCTCGGTGGGTTGTCTGGGAGATCTTTGATGTCGAATGCCATCGTCACTATGGAATGGTTGGTGTCAATGTTTAAGGAAAAAAGCTTTATGTTCCCAATCTCAATGCGACCACTGAATACCATGGAAAAAAAAGTACTACCGTCGAGGTCGTTCCAGTACTGCATGCTTATCTCCTGAAAGGATAATGTTCATTAGTATTTTCGACCTTGCCATTTCTTGGATCATCTGCAGGACGAACGTTGAAATGAGGTCCTTGGTCACCTTTCTTGTTGCTCTCGCCGAATTTGTGGCCAGCCGAATGATCTTGCAACATCAGTATGAAACCGTCTTCTCTAGTGAACATGTACTGTCTGGTTCGGATCGGCATTCCGGTACCGTCCAGAATATTCTTCCCGTTGATATCAGTCATGTTGGCGTAGGTGAATTGACGTGGTCGCCCACTGATCTCATCTATTTGTATATCCGGCTGATTGCTTTTCGGAATTCCGGCGTCAGCTTTCGCTTGCCTGAAAGCCCCTCGTCTTGAGGCATCAGGTAACTCAGGTTCCCCCTGATTCTGGCAAGTTACGGATTGCTGGATCTTCGGCGGGCAGTTGGAACTCAACCCCAACGGATCCACCCACCCCGTCGGATTCGGCACGTACTGGTACTGATTCAGCCCACCCGCCAGCTTCACCGGATCCGGCGTCAGATAGCGTCCAACGTCCGGATCGTAATATCGATGGCGGTTGTAATGCAGTCCACTTTCTTCATCGAAGTACTGCCCCTGAAAACGCAGCGGCTGGTCGAGGTAGTCTTCGCCGGCCAGTTCCACCGAGGTGGTTTTGCCGTACGCGGCGTACTGCGCCGACCACGCGATTTCGCCGCTGTAGTCGGTGAGTTCTTGCGGGGTGCCGAGGTGGTCGAGTTGGTAGTAGAACGGGCAGGCGCGTTTCGGGCCTTTGCCGTCGAGCATGGCGAGTGGGCGGAAGGTGCCGGGTTCGTAGATGAAGCTGCGGTGTTGGGTTTTGCTGCTTTCGGCGACGAGGTGGTCGCCTTGCCAGAAGAATTCGGTGGTCTGGCCGTCGACGGTTTTGCTGATGCGCCGGCCGAAGGCGTCGTAGCGATAACTGGCGGTTGTTCCGTCGGGGCGGGTCAGGCCGATCAGGCGATGCTGGCTGTCGTAGCGGTATTCGGTGATCAGTTGTTGCGCGAGGCCACGGCGTTCGCGGATCAGGTTGCCGAAGGCGTCGTAGTCGTAGTGGCGGTCGCCTTGGGCCAGCAGGCGGTTGCCTTTGACGCTGCTCGGTCCCGGACGATCCTGCATCAGCAGGTTGCCGGCCGGGTCGTGAGCGTAGCTTTCCGGCAGATGGTCGCGGGTGTGGCACACGCGGATCAGCCGGTCGAGGGCGTCGTACTGGTAGTTGCGCTGGCCGTGGCGGGTGTCGGCGATCTGCTCCAGATTGCCGTTGGCGCTGTAGGCATAATCGCGGCGATACACTGAACTGCGCTGATGACCTACGGCGTGCGCCTGCAAGCGGCCCTGTTCGTCGTAGGTATATTCGCTGAGCAGCAGGCCTTGCTGGCGTTGTTGCTCACGACCGGACTGATAGACGTGGCGAGTGAGCTGCGCGCCGTTGAGGTGGATCGCAGTCAGCGCGCCACCCTTGGCGTACAGGTAGTCGAGTTTGCTGTTGTCGGGCAGGCGCAGGCGTTTGAGCTGGCCGCAGGCGTCGTAGGCGTAACGCAGGGTGCCCCAGCCCTGGTGTTCGCTGATCAGCCGATCCTGAGTGTCGTAGGCAAATTCCAGCGGGTGCTTTTGGCCGTCATCGACGCCGCTGAGTCGGCCGAGGCGGTCGTAGCGGTATTCAACCTTGACCCCGTCCGGCAGGGTCTTGACCAGCAGGCGCCCGGCCGCATCACGCTCGTAAGCGGTGACCAGCGTCGAACCGTCATCGCCAAACTCGGTTTTCTCCAGCAGATGCCCGTTGCGGTCGTAGACGTAAGCGGTGCGCCTGCCGTCGAAGCCGGTTTCCTGTCGGATCAATCCGGTCGGCGTGTAGTCCAGAAGATACTTTTCACCGGACTCGTTCTCGATCTGTGTGAGCAGCAGCTGCGCATGGTCGTAGCGATATTGCACCTGCGTGCCGTCCGGATTGATCCGGCGGCTGACCAAGTGCAGATCGTCGTCGTACTCGTAACGGGTGATGCGCCCGAGTTCATCGCGCTCGGCGGTGATCTGGTTGTAGGGGCTGTAGCTGTAGGCGCGGCTGGCGCCGGTTGGAGAGGTGGTCTGCAGCAGTCGGCCGACGGCGTCCCAGCTC
Source organism: Pseudomonas sp. TWP3-2 (assembly GCF_049897765.1). Classification (NCBI taxonomy): domain Bacteria; kingdom Pseudomonadati; phylum Pseudomonadota; class Gammaproteobacteria; order Pseudomonadales; family Pseudomonadaceae; genus Pseudomonas; species Pseudomonas sp. TWP3-2. The sequence continues at coordinate 168,956 of NZ_JAFCWW010000010.1, forward strand.
TGGCGGGTAAGCGCGCCGTGTTCGTCGCGAGTGGTAATCCGCCGCCCAAGGGCATCGTAGGAAAATTTACGCACGCCGCCATCGGGCAGGGTTTCCTCGACCAACTGCCCAAGCTCGTTCCACACCAGCACATGGCGGCTGGTGTCCGGATAACGGATCGACAGCAACCGACCTTGCGGGTCGTAGTGGTAATGCGTGACATGCCCGTCCGGATCGACCAACTCGGTCACATCGCCCTGAGCATTGCGCCGGTAAGTCCAGACCGCCTCACCCCGCGAACGGGTGTGCAGGAAACCGTGGCGATACTCGTAGGACGTGGGTGCATCTTCCGGCGGAATCAGCGCAATCAGCCGTCCCACCTCGTCATAGCGGTACTCGGTAACCGCCCCCAGCGCATCCTGCTCGGCAATCAACCGCCCCGCATCGTCGTAAGCCTTGAGCTGCTCACCACCATCCGCGGCGACCTTGCGCACCAGCCGCGCACGGTCGTCATGGACATAGGTTTCCTCAGTGCCATCGACGTACTGCACCGTGACACTGCCGGCATCATCCCAGACATAGCGCGTGTCCATCTGCGAAAACGACGCCCAGTGCCGCACGCAGCGCGCCGCTTTGCCGGACCGTTCCCACGCCCAGAAGAAACTCGCCCCACCGCTGAGTTGCCGCTGGAGGATGACGTGCTGATCGTCGTAGTCGTAACGCTCGCTGTCGCCAACCGCATTGGTCGCCTCGATCAGCCGCTGACGGGCGTCGTAGCGGTAGCTGACGAGGGTCTGCTGACTGCGCCAGACCGCCTCGCGCAACACCTGGTAATCCACCGCCACCAGATGCGTGCGGTCATAGCGCAGAAACAGGCAACGCCCGGCGCCGTTGTCCAGCCGCTGAATACGATTCGACCGATCACGCGAAATAACCAACCGGTTGTCGTAGGCATCACTGACCGCCGTCAGCCGCCCATTGCGAAAGTGATAAAACCGCGCGGAATCCCCGGCCAGCGCCAGGATCAGCTCCTCCGGTTCATCCCCGAGAAAAATCGCCGCCCGCGACAGACTGTTGTGAATCGCCGGCCGCGCAATGCTCGGCAACGGAAAGCGCGTGCGCCGGTTCTCGTGATCAACCCAGACAACCGCGTCACCGTCGATCTCCAAGCGATGCGCCAGCGAATGGCTCCAGCCAAAACCCAGCCCAACGTCGATCTCGGCGGCGCTGTTGCGATACAACCGAGTGAACTCGAACGGCAGCAATCCATCGAGCGAACCGTCAGTCAGGGTCAGCAACTCTTCACCGGTGACCATCGATACCGGGCAACCGTTGGTGCAGGTCGACGCCGCGCAATCCGCGCTGTCACCGTTGGGGTTCTTAGCCTGATCCGAAGCCTCATCCCGAGGCTCGTGCCGCTCCATCCGCGTCATGTCTTGTGACTTGTTGCGCGAGATCGCCGCCGGGTTGGGCACCGTCAAAACCGGCGCCTCGCCCTGACGAATCTCCAGCGGCACGGTCGGCGTCGGCTTCAACGGCGCCTGCCGCGCATTGACCATCAGCGGTCTCAGCGCATTAGCATGTCGGGTCAGATCGGCCTCAGAGGTCAGCTCAGCCAAACGCAACGCCGCAGCCGCCAGCCACTCCCGCGCACGCGGCGATTTGATCTTGGAGAGGACCTTGGCGCTCAACAGCAGCTTCACGCCCATGCCGCGCCCAACGCACATCAGCAAAAAGCCAATCAGCAACTCGGCGCGAACTTCCGCTACCACCTCGGCCAGATACTGCGGCGGCAGCATCTTCAACCAACTGGTAAACGCCGCCAGATGAATAAACAGCAGCGGCTCGTCACTGAGCATCAACAACCCGTTGGCGATGGCCTCGGCCGAGGCGCTCAACAGGGCGTCCAGTTCAAGCGCCGATAGATACGCCAGGAGTTTTTCGCTGTTGGCCTGCAAGTCCGCAAGCAGCGCAAACACCTGCTTCACGTCATCCCAGACGCCGTTTAGCGCGCTCTCAAAACCGCGCCAGTCAGCCTGTTGCAACAAGCCATAACGCTCACTGAACCCGGCACTGGAAAACTCCTTCCACTGCGGCTCAAACCCTGCCCATTCCCCACGCAGCCAGACCTCAAGTCCATCGATGAGACCTTGATAAGACGCGTACAGCGTTTTGACATGCTCGGAGGAAACATCAGGAAAGAAGGTGATGCGATAACGCTGGCCCCGATTGCAGTCGGACACCTCGAGAATGCCGCTGGGGCCGATGGTGTGATGCAGCGGTTCGCCGTAGCTGAGGACGCCATCAACCTCGGCAACCACCGGTTCCAGCATCACCGGCGTATTACCAATCGGCACAAACTGCGCCGCATCGAACATGTGCACCAGGGTCAACGGACCTTGGGCAGGGCACATGAACACCGACGGACTGACGGCCTTACGCGACTTGATCGGCGCAGTCAGCGACACATCGTTGCCGACCTTGAACACCTGCTCGACATCCAGCGCCGTTCCAGTCCAGAACTGCTCGGCCCAGGCGTCGTAGTTGTTCAAACACAGGCGAAATTCGCCGAACAGCGCTTCGGCGTCGGGCTGCTCGGGATTCAGCGCCGCGACCACCAGCAAACCAATGGTGTTATTGAGTTTCAGCAGAGGATCGGGTGGAAGCATTCGCAGTCGCTCGCGCAATTCGATGGAAGGCGCAGAACTGTGCGGGTGATCAAACAGGAAAGAAGTCAGCCAAGTAGGCGCTGGCTGTAGGGCGTTTCGCTATGTGCGTGCGACGACTCCTGAGCGAAGGGCTTTCTATTCACGCAAGTGGGCTTTCGCTTACGATGGCCAGTCTTCAATGACAACTAAAGGATCAAACGTCATGCCGAACACAGCCGAGCGGGTCAACATTGTCGAAACCCAGGTGTTGTCCGAAGACTGGTATCTGCTGAAAAAAATCACCTTCGACTACCTGCGCAACAACGGTGAATGGCAGCGCCAGAGCCGCGAGGTCTATGACCGCGGTAACGGTGCGGCGATTCTGTTGTTCAACCGCGAGAAACGCACCGTGGTGCTGACTCGCCAGTTTCGTCTGCCGGTGTTCGTCAATGGTCACGATGGCTTGTTGATCGAAGTGGCGGCGGGGTTGCTTGAAGGTGTGGCGCCGGAGCAACGGATTCGCGAGGAAGCCGAGGAAGAAACCGGATACCGCGTGCATGACGTGAAGAAAGTCTTCGAGGCATACATGAGCCCAGGCTCGGTGACCGAGAAGCTGCACTTCTTCATTGCCGAATACGACTCGTCGTCGAAGGTCAGCGACGGTGGTGGCCTGGAAGAAGAAACCGAGGAACTGGAAGTGCTGGAGTGGCGTTTCGACGAAGCACTGGCGGCGTTTCAGCGCGGCGAAATTTGTGACGCCAAGACCATCATGTTGTTGCAGTACGCGGCGATGAATAACCTCTTCGGTGCTTAAAACAGTTCGCCGGTCTTGCCGATAACGGTCCACTGGCCACCTTCGAGCGTGAGCAAGCGCTCTTTGGCTTCAAGGCCTCCGGCAAATCCGGTCAGTTTCCCCGATGCGCCGATCACCCGGTGACACGGCGCAATGATCGAGATCGGGTTGCGCCCGTTCGCCGCGCCGACTGCACGCACGGCGCTGGGGTGGCCGATCTGGATTGCGATCTGGCTATAGGTGCGAGTCTCACCGAACGGAATGGTCAGCAACGCGGCCCAGACTTTTTTCTGAAACTCCGTGCCGACGAAATCCAGTTCCAGCTCAAAGCTACTACGCGAGCCGAGGAAATATTCCTCTAATTGCTGCGCAGTTTTCATCAGAACCGGATCGTCCGGTGATTCATTCATAGGCCCCAGACGCACCCGGTTCGGTTTGTCGTTTTCCCAGAGGATGGCCACCAGTCGTGAACCATTCGCGACCAGCTTCAAATCTCCGACCGGCGAGGGCAGGGTGATGAACGTGTGGGCCATGGGGAAAACTCCGGGGCGAGGCGGGAACGACGCTCAGCATACTGCCTGACCGGGGAGGCGCAAATCGTAATCGCGACCATACTGGCTGTTGCTCTTGAAGCGTTTTCCTACCTAATAAAAAGAAGAGATCGACTCATGAAGTACGAACCTTTTGCCAAATCGCTGATTGCGACCTCGTTGGCCCTCAGTTGTCTCATGGCTCACGCCGCCTCGGTGGCGCCGGTTGCCGCCGAAAACGGCATGGTTGTCACGGCCCAGCATCTGGCCAGCCACGTTGGCGTCGATGTTTTGAAGAGCGGCGGCAATGCCGTCGATGCGGCAGTCGCCGTGGGTTACGCGCTGGCGGTGGTTTACCCCGCCGCGGGCAACCTCGGTGGCGGCGGTTTCATGACCATTCAGCTGGCTGACGGGCGCAAGACCTTCCTCGACTTCCGCGAAAAAGCCCCGTTGGCCGCCACCGCCAATATGTACCTGGACAAGGACGGCAACGTCATTCCCGAGCTGAGCACTCGCGGTCATCTGGCGGTCGGCATACCAGGCACCGTCTCGGGCATGGAAATGGCGCTGAGCAAATACGGCACCAAACCGCGCAAGGAAGTGATTGCCCCGGCGATCAAATTGGCTGAAGACGGCTTCGCGCTGGAGCAGGGCGATGTCGAGATGCTGGAATACGCCACCGATGTGTTCAAGAAGGACATCAAAGACTCCGGTGCGATTTTCCTCAGCAACGGCGAGCCAATGCAGGTCGGGCAGAAACTGGTGCAAAAGGATCTGGGCAAAACCCTGCGGGAAATTTCCGAGAAGGGCGCCGATGGGTTCTATAAGGGCTGGGTGGCCGACGCCATCGTCACTTCCAGTCAGGCCAACAAAGGCATCATCACTCAAGCCGACCTCGATAAATACAAGACCCGCGAACTGGCACCGGTGGAATGCGATTATCGCGGCTATCACGTGGTTTCAGCGCCACCTCCGAGCTCCGGCGGCGTAGTCATCTGCCAGATCATGAACATCCTCGAAGGCTATCCGATGAAGGATCTGGGCTTTCATTCGGCCCAGGGCATGCACTATCAGATCGAAGCCATGCGCCACGCGTATGTAGATCGCAACAGCTACCTCGGTGACCCGGATTTTGTGAAAAATCCGATCGAGCATCTGCTGGACAAGAACTACGCGACCAAGCTGCGCAACGCCATCGCCCCGCAGAAGGCCGGCGTGTCGGCCGAGTTGAAACCCGGTGTGGCACCGCATGAGGGCAGCAACACCACCCACTATTCGATTGTCGACAAGTGGGGCAACGCGGTATCGGTGACTTACACCCTCAACGACTGGTTCGGTGCGGGCGTGATGGCGAGCAAGACCGGGGTGATCCTCAACGATGAAATGGACGACTTCACCTCCAAAGTCGGCGTGCCGAACATGTACGGTCTGGTGCAGGGCGAGGCCAACGCCATCGCTCCGGGCAAGGCACCGTTGTCGTCGATGAGCCCGACCATCGTCACCAAGGATGGCAAGGTTGTGATGGTAGTCGGCACGCCGGGTGGCAGCCGCATCATCACCGCCACGCTGCTGACCATGCTCAACGTGATCGACTACGGCATGGGCTTGCAGGAAGCGGTCGATGCGCCGCGCTTCCATCAGCAGTGGATGCCGGAAGAAACCAATCTCGAAGACTTCGCCGCCAGCCCTGATACAAGGAAGCTTCTCGAGAGCTGGGGCCACAAGTTTGCCGGACCGCAGGACGCCAACCACATCGCGGCGATCCTGGTTGGCGCGCCCTCGCTGGACGGTAAACCGGTAGGCAAAAACCGTTTCTACGGCGCCAACGATCCACGGCGCAATACCGGGTTGTCATTGGGTTACTGAGCAGCGTAAAAAGGGGGCGGGCACACCGCCCCTGACTCAAGGTTCGATCAAGGAAGGCTCACCATGACCACCGCATTGCTGATCATCGATGTCCAGCGCGCCCTGTGCTCCGGCGAATATGAATGCCACGACATCACACGCGTGATCGACACCATCAACGGCCTCAGCGCTCGGGCGCGCACAGCGGGCATTCCGGTTGTTGTGATTCAGCATAATGAGAAGGACAGCCCCTTGGCTCACGGCGCCGAAGGCTGGCAACTGGCTGATGGTTTGAACACCGCGCCCGGCGATCTGCGCGTGGATAAAACCGCCAATGATTCGTTCTACCAGACCAACCTTTCGAAACTGATTCCCCGTGAAGACTTTGATCGTCTGGTGATCTGCGGTCTGCAAACCGATTACTGCGTGAATGCCACGGTGCGCCAGGCCCATCAACTGGGTTACGACGTGGAACTGGCGTCAGACGCGCATTCCACCATCGACAACGGCAACATGAGTGCCGAAGACATCATTGCCGAGCACAACAAGGATCTGGCGCACTTGACCGGATCTGTTGCGCGGATCGATGTGAAACCAGCGGCACAAATCACCTTCTGAAAATCTGCGCAATTGCTCCCTGAATGACGTCGGGGGTGGCTGAAGGCATACTGCCGCCGCCCGAAGAATGGAATCTGCCGATGCTCACTTTTACATTGCGTCACGCCCTGTGCGTGACGTCCCTCGCTTTTGTCTCCATTACCCACGCCAGCAGTTTTGATTGCGCCAGTGCTGCCAGTCCTGTTGAAAAAGCGATTTGTGCGGATCCGTACCTTTCGGATCTGGACGAGAAGCTCGGTGCGGTGTGGAAGACGACGTTGGCGAAAGTCGCAGATCCGACAGCGTTGAAGGCCAGTCAGCGGCAATGGCTGAAGAATCGCAGTGCTTGCGGCCAGGAGCCTGCATGCTTACGGCGCGATTACCTGATGCGTCTCACCGAACTTGAATACGCCACCAAGCCGTTCAATTGGAACGCCACCTGGCAACGCATCCCCGGCACTCCCTCATCGGGCGCAACGCTGAACACCAAGCAGCTCGACACCACGCATATCTCGTTCGATATTTCGGCGGCGGAGGGTGGTAATTCTGGCGATCTGGATGGCGTCGCGTTATTGAAGGGCAACCAGGCCAATTACGTCGAAGGGCAATGTGCGGTGAGTTTCACTGCGGTCAACGGAATACTCAACGTGACGCAGGATGGTTCCGACGGCGAGTGCAGCGCGGGAATGGGGGTTTATTACTCCGGTACCTATGTGGCCTCTGACCAACCGTTACTGCTCGATTACGATTTGCTCTCACTCGGTTTGGCCCGCTCCTCTCAGGAAAACGCTGCACTGCACGCTTTGCTCAAGAATGACTATCAGGTGATGGTGAACCTTGCCGGCTCAATAATGGAAGGCGACCCGAGCGCAGATGTACCGGGAAGCAAGGTCACCCGATTGTGGGGGCGTGGTCTCGGAGCTACATCAATCTTGATGAACACTCCCGACGCTCGGCTTTGGGTGATGTTGATGACCTACGATGTGCAGGGTAACCCCCGTGTCCGTTACTACACCAACGTTTCGCAATGGAAGGGACGTCTGCCCGATGTCATGCAGGCATGGCACAAAGATACCTATGACGGAACCCTGCCACTCGACTTCATGCCCTGAAGTCTCAAACTCGCCGGCCATATGCCGGTATGCCGCTGCCAAAGAACTTTTCTTTTAGGTGGTTTGCTTCAAGCAAAGTCACGCATCTGACTGTGGGAAATGATCGTTGCACCATTTTTACCGTCGTTGTCACTCTCTGAGGTAATATTTCTAATGATTGAAAGCTCGGATGAAGTTCAAGACGCGTTCTACAGCAATTGTGCTGCCACCTTGCTAGCGTGTCCGCTAATGTATACATGCAGGCCGGGGTAAGGTTCATCGTGCTTTTGACGCCTGCGGTATCAGCGTTGAATCCTCGTGCCGCGCCACTGCAAAAAGGAACAATGGATGTTCACTACCTTCCTTCAGTTGCACTCCAATTTGACGGTCAATGACCTCACTCTGCCCTTCTACTCCTCGCATTTAACGGCAAAGAAATCCATTAGCAGCCTTGTGTGTTCGATGTCGAATTCGTCATTGCGCGCCGAGATCAGAGCCTCAATGGCGTGCCGCAAAAACCAACCTTTTGGGCGCTCGAAGAGCGCGGTAAGCGCGCACCGCTTTTAACTGTCATGTGAGGCAATTTTCCTCACGTGTCGCTCACCATTTTGACTAGGGAACAGTTATATGCGCCAAAGGGACTTGAGATTCACCTTTTCCGTGCTGTCCGGGCGGACCGAGTTCGAGGTCGTAGAGTTCACGTTGGAGGAGGCGCTTTGCGAGCCTTTCCGGCTAACGGTCGAGCTTGCCAGTGACAATTCCAATATCGACTTTCAGCAGGTACTTGATCAACCAGCGCTGCTAACGATCTGGCAAGGTTCTATGGCTGTCCGTTACGTTCATGGCTTGGTGTCAAGCTTCACTCAAGGCAAAACCGGGTTCCGACGCACGCGTTACCGAGTCGTAGTTGAGCCTCAACTGGCCCGGTTGGCTCTGAGTTCGAACTGGCGCATATTTCAGCAAAAAAATGTGCCCGACATACTCAAGTCAGTACTGACCGAGCATGGAGTGATGAACTATGAACAAAACATCAATGTAGAACACTTGCCCCGTGAATACTGCGCTCAGGCGGGCGATACCGACCTCTACCTGTTCGACAGGCTTTCTACCGAGGAAGGACTTTTCTACTATTTCAAATTCGACGCAAGCACTCATACGCTAGTTCATGGTGACAAGCTCTATGTTCAGGAGCGTATCAAGGGTGGGCCGGTGCTCTACACCACTCAGCCAGCAGCAGATGCCGAGCAACCGGTGCTGTATGCGTTCAGTTACACCGAAAACGTCCGCACGGCTGAGCAGACGCAGCGCGATTACACTTTTAAACGGCCCACCTTCGACCAGCAGCAAAATCTTGCCGGTGATGATCTGAACCATCAGGCCCAAGACTACGAACGTTACGATTACCCTGGACGCTACAAGGTCAGTGCGGTCGGCAAATCTTTTACTGAGAATCGCCTGCGTGGTCATCGCCGGGATGCGCAGATTGCAGTGGTCGAAGGAGATGATCCTCGTCTGATTCCCGGCCTGTCGTTCCAGCTTACTGGTCACCCTAGAGAAGATTTCAACCGGTGGTGGCGTTCGGTCAGAATCACCCATAAAGGTGTACAGCACGCCAGCCAGCAAGAAGAATCTGCCGGCGCGGAGATGGGGGTTAGTTACGACTTTACCGCCGAGATCATTTCCGAGGAAACAGAGTGGCGCCCTGCGCCAATGTCGAAGCCCCGTATTGATGGGCCACAGATCGCCAGCGTGGTGGGGCCTGAAGGCGAGGAAATCTACTGCGACGAATGGGGGCGGGTAAAAATCCAGTTCCCATGGGATCGGGAAGGCAAGAACAATGAGTTCAGCACTTGCTGGATCAGAGTGTCGCAAAACTGGGCCGGCGCGGAATGGGGGCACATGGCGATTCCGCGCATCGGGCAGGAAGTTATCGTCGACTATCTCGATGGAGATTGTGACCAACCGATCATCACTGGCCGCACCTACCGTGCGACCAACTCTCCGCCATACCAACTCCCGAATCACAAAATTCTGAGCACCATCAAAAGCAAAGAGTACAAAGGGACCAGGGCCAACGAGCTGCGCATCGACGACACTACCAAACAAATCAGTGCTGCATTGATGAGTGATCATGGCAGTACCGCATTGCACCTGGGCTATCTGACTCACCCGCGTCCAAGTGGTGGAGAGCCACGCGGTGAAGGTTTCGAGCTGCGCACAGACGAACATGGCGCGCTGCGCGCAGCCAAGGGCCTGCTGCTCAGTACTGAAGAGCAACTGAATGCCAACGGTGGGCATCTCAATCGTGCCACTGCCGTTCAGGTATTGGAGGCAGCTCTTCAACTGGCTAAAGAGTTGGGTGACTACGCCGCAGATCATCAGGGTGTTGGCCATGACACCGAGCCACAGAAGACGCTCAGTGAGGCGGTTCGCGACTTGGGTAATGGTGCGAATGATGAGTCTGGGAAAACCAACGGTGGTAAACCTGCTATTGCTTTGAGTGGTCAGGCCGGTATTGCGGCGGTGTCTCCAAATAGCGTCACTCTGGCAGCTGGCGAGCATATCGATAGCGTTGCGCAACAAAATCAGCAACTCACCTCGGGTCAGAAATTCGTAGTTAACGCAGGCACCGACTTGGGGCTATTCGCTCAAAGCGGTGAGATGCGACATATCACTCACCAAGGACCGATGCTCCTACAGGCTCAAAAGAACAACATCAGCTTGGAGGCGGATCAAAGCGTAGAGATTAGCGCGAGCACTCAACACGTGGTGATCTCTGCCAAGGAGCACATCACCCTGACCTGCGGCGGCGCCTACCTAACCCTTAAGGGAGGCAACATCGAACTGGGTATGCCCGGCAATTTTATCGTCAAGTCGGCCAAGCACAGCTTTATCGCCCCAGCTCACGCGTCCACTGTCTTCAACACGTGGGCCCAAACTCCGTTCAATGAGCGAGTACGGGTGGTACGCAATGGGACGCCATTACCGAATTACCGTTATGCACTTACGCGAAGTGATGGTGCCCGGGTGGAAGGCGTTACTGATGGTGATGGTTGGGCCGCAATGCAGCAGGGTCTCACGACTGAAGGTTATGAGTTCCATCTGCTTGGTCCAAGTGAGACATGACCATCATGCAAATCCCTATATCGGAAAAGTCAGAATCCACATTTAAAGTCGTCAAAACAAGGCAGGGAGAGCCTAATGAGTGAGCCAACAAGGCCAGTGCCAACCCAAATTGGCCCGGACGGAAACGTTACCGCGCGTGTGACCATGAGCCGCACATCTAACAACGTCCGCGCTGAAGTCCATGCACCTCCGGACAAAGCCATCCCCATCATTTTTGTTCCCGGCATCATGGGCAGTCCGTTATTAGCGACAGGCGCTAATGCTCGCATCATGGGTAACGATAATCGATGGGCGTGGTTTCCCGACGATGCCGCTGGTTGGGTCGCGGGAGTCACCAAATGGAAAAGCTACAACAGTTTGACCCCGGTCGAACGCAAGCAGCTGCTCGATCCGCAACTAACCCGCGCGCTGTCGAATCCTCAGGATTCCGATCTTGAAACGGTGAGCAAATTTGTCAGTACCTTGCCGGTTCAAGAGGCAAGGAATCGTGGTTGGGGATCCGTGTCGCTCGATTCGTATGGGAGTATTCTTAACTTCCTTGAAGTACAGCTACGTTTCATTGCAACCCCGGAGGGCAAACCCTACCCAGGGGTTATGGCTGCGGTGCCAAATAATGCCCCGGCTTGGGGCGAGCTCAAGGGCTACAGTCCACTGAAACCAGAAGCATTGAAAGCTGCGGCTGAATTTCGGTACCCCGTGTATGCGGTGGGTTACAACTGGCTCAACTCCAATGCCCAAGCCGCTGACTATCTTGCAGGTCGAATCCAAGCCGTTCTTGAACGATGCAGAAAAGAGCTGGGCGTTAAGTGTGAGCATGGTGTGATTTTGGTCACTCACTCCATGGGTGGATTAGTGGCGCGCATGTGTGCCAAGCGCAACCCAAACCTGATCCAAGGCGTGGTTCACGGTGTCCAACCAGCCATCGGTGCAGCAACCGCCTATCGTCGTGTTCGAGCGGGATGGGAGGATATGGCAGGGGCCATTGGGCTCGGCGGGACTGGCAAAAAGATCATGCCAATCTTTGCAAATGCTGCGGGGCCCTTGGAGTTGTTACCTAATCAGCGTTATGGCACTGGTTGGTTGAGCATCACTTGCAATGGAAAAGAATTATTTCAGATGCCTACTGGGCCAGATCCATACACGCAGATTTACTTAAAGAAGAACGCGTGGTGGAAACTGATGGATGCCGCCTGGATAAATCCAATCGGGAATTCATCCCCGGGTACGCTAGCCAGCGCTTGGAGCAACTATGAAAAAATGCTCAGTCAAGCAAAGTCTTTTCACGCTGGGCTAGGTACTTATTATCACCCCAACAGCTTCGTTCATTACGGGGCAGATAGCAGTCATCAGGCGTTCCATCGAGTCACATGGAAACTTGGCACTGGAGTTATCCCTTCCCATAAGCCAGGAATGCCCGCTACCCCCGTTCCGACGCCCTCACGCGAACATGCTTTGTCTCTGCGACTGAGGGGTGAAAATCACGAAGGGCGAGCGTGGATGGTTGATGACATCAGCGAGGACCAGTTGATTAACCAGTACGGTGTGGGAATTGGCCATAACACCCGTGGGGATGGTTACTTCGCAGATCTTCAAGGCCAGGATCAAGCGGGCGACGGCACCGTGCCTGCACATGCCGCCGAAGACGCTGCGGAGCAAGCAGTGTTCGCTGCCCGTATGACAGGCTATGACCATCAGGGCTCCTACAAGAACCGCAACGTACAGAACCTAACGCTGTATTCGGTTCTGAGAATAGGTGCCAATGCCAAGAAGCTCTCGGCATGATCGCTCGCCGCCATTTTCTAATCGTTGCCCTTGTAGTCTCAATACTGGGGGCATCCGCATACGGATGGCACCAGTGGCGCTTACCCCATTCCAACCAGAGCCATACCATGAGTGACTTGACACAAAATATGCAGACCTACTGCGTCGGTCGGTTACTAATCGACCTGCCAAAAGGGACCACTTGGACCTCCCAGGCAAGTGGAGCGCAATTAGGCAACATGGCACTTTCCGTGACTACTGACGTCACCCAGCAGCAATACGACGAGCTAGTTGAGCGCCGATGGCAAGAAGTGCTGGCAATCAAGACAGACAACAATGGAAAAGCTTATCTGCGACCCTCGGAACGCATTGCAACGCCCGAGGGAGGAGCCGTCTTTGTCTATGAGTTTGAACACGTGGATGGTTTGGCTGAGGATGACGAGACTGTCGTGCAGCAGCTTTTTCACCAAGCCGAAGGCTACCTATGGCGCGACGGCACTCTCTTCAAAATCACCCCATCACTCAATAGCAAAGATGCCATTGCCAAACTGTTTCCTCGACTGCATGCGCGAGCAGCGGATGAAATACCGAGTCGCCCTGGCTTATGCTTGAGCGGCGCATTCGTGGATGGGTACTACGATCTCGCCAACGGTGATCAGGAAGAGGTGAGCTGGGGATTTACGCTGCCTCGCAACTTGGGCGTGGTAGTGCGACACGGAATGATATGGGAGCCTGAGCAGCCTATGCTTGAACGGCGTCGTGAAGCCGACAGGGAAAGTGCTGGATTAATAGCTCGCATGCTCGCGGACCCGAGTGTCGTTGCTGGGCGCAAAGAATATCGAGCTGCAACGCGTGTTGTTGGAGAGATGGATGGCGAGGAATACGTCATGGGTGGAACAGAAGGCAAAGGCCCACAAGAATTCAAAACGAATGTTGGCGGTGAATGGAACTTTGTCGGACGTGGAACTCCTACGCCATTGCCAAGTGTTAATTTGGGTATGGACACTACCTATCTGACATCTAGAAAACCATCGACATTGGGCGAGTTTCCTAATTTTGAAGATGTTTCTGGAGGCCCAACCGAGGCAGAGTTCTTCGAGATCTGGGACGCCATAATTGAAAGCGTGCGCTTTCGTCCAGGAGCCCTGACGCCACCATCAGGTGGAAAACCCCTCATTAGTCCTCCTAGCCCGGTGACATCAACTCCGGTCACCAAGCCAGGAACAAATGACTACGCTCTGGAGGAGTTCCTGACTGGGCTACCACCTTCCCAGGACTGGATGGATAAGCTTTAGGGCTGATCAGCACTTGGTACATATCAACCCTTCGAACGCACACATGGATGGAAAAGTAATGCACCCACCTAGCACCGACTCGATCAAACCGGATCACTCTCGACTTGCTGTCGCTTCAGTCCTGGTCGTGATATTTGGCTTGCTGTTTATGGTGCTGCGTATCGCTCAGCAAAATTACGTGATGGCCATTGGCGCGGTCTGGGTAGCGAACAGCCTGACAATGGTCCTGCATGCGCTGTATTGGCAGCGCTACGGTTTGTCGGGGCCATATAAAGTTGCTGTTGTAGCTCAAGGTCTGATTACGATCGCCCCACTGCTGTTCGGACAGTCCGGCCTAGCACTGATTCTTTTCATGCTGGGCGGAGAGATACGTTTCTGGTAGTGCAGGTAGGTCAACTAATCGCGGACATCCCGATAGTTGATTCAGGCAATCTCCCGTTCGCAACAGGAATGCGAGCAACACCCCTGCGTTCACACAGGTCCGCAGGGGCTCGTCAAGCAAGCAACCTTTAAGCGTTTACGGGTCAGCTTCGTTGGTGCACCTCAAAGGAAGAGACATGGATATCATTCGACTCGGCGACTCCACCAGTCACGGCGGAACCGTAATTGAAGCTTTCAGCCAAACTGACTTATATGGCAAACCCATGTCTGGCGTGGGACATAAGGTCGACTGTCCTAAATGCAAAGGAACATTTCCCATATCTGAAGGAAGCGCCACGCTGGATGTCGGTGGTGTGCCCGTGGCGCTTCACGGAATGAAAACCGCCTGCGGTGCCAGCCTGATAGCGAGTAATCCCAACGGCAACGCCGATCGTTGAAAACTGCAGAGGGTATTTTCGATGATCACTTAGCGTGTGCTGCATTTGAGTCTAACCAGCTAAACGAACCTTTTATGTCAAAGAAACCACCGCTACATGTGGTCTTGGATCGTTCCAAGCGATTGCGCCAAGCCACTGGACGTTTGGGTTTGTCGAGCGATGAAACTCTTTGGTCTGGTTGGCATGTGAAATACCAATTCACTTGCTTGTACGGACACCTCTTCAGCACGACTACCGTCACGCTAATGAGTCCGACCGCCAAAGGCTGCCCAGAGTGCAGCGCACAGTCCCTGATCACTGGCCCGCACCCACGCATTTGCGTAACATCCGCAACCCTCTTTTCTCCGCGAATTTCAGCGGCCGCGTTCGTCGGTCGCTCTGTCAGGTAAGCCATGAAACCGATTCGTCTGCGCGCCGATGTCCTGGCCGGACTCACCACCTCGTTTGCCCTGTTGCCCGAATGCATTGCGTTTGCGCTGGTGGCGCACCTCAATCCGCTGATGGGCCTGTACGGCGCGTTCATCATTTGTACGCTGACTGCGTTGTTTGGCGGTCGGCCGGGCATGGTGTCGGGCGCGGCAGGTTCGATGGCGGTGGTGATCGTTGCGCTGGTGGTGCAGCAGGGCGTGCAGTATCTGCTGGCGACGGTGTTGCTCGGCGGTTTGATCATGATGGCGTTCGGGCTGTTGCGCCTGGGCAAACTGGTGCGCATGGTGCCGCACCCGGTGATGCTGGGTTTCGTCAACGGTCTGGCGATCATCATTGCGCTGGCGCAGCTGGAGCATTTCAAAAGCGGCGAGCAGTGGCTCAGCGGTACGCCGTTGTACCTGATGACCGGGCTGGTGCTGCTGACCATGGCCATCGTCTACATCCTGCCGCGCCTGACCCGGGCCGTGCCGCCGGCATTGGTGGCGATCCTCGGCGTCGGCCTGTTGGTCTACCTGTTCGGCCTGCCGACGCGCACCTTGGGCGACATGGCGCACATTGCCGGTGGTCTGCCGACCTTCGCGCTGCCGGACATCCCGTGGAATTTCGAAACCCTGCGCATCATCGCGCCCTACGCGATTTTGATGGCCATGGTTGGCCTGCTGGAAACCCTGCTGACCCTGAACCTGACCGACGAAATCACCGAAACCCGTGGCTATCCGGATCGCGAATGCGTGGCGCTCGGCGCGGCGAATATGGTCTCGGGTGTGTTTGGTGGCATGGGTGGTTGCGCGATGATCGGCCAGACCGTGATCAACCTCAGTTCCGGCGGGCGCGGGCGCCTGTCCGGCGTGGTCGCGGGCGTGCTGATTCTGTTGTTCATTCTGTTTCTGTCACCGCTGATCGAGCGCATTCCCCTGGCGGCGTTGGTCGGCGTGATGTTCGTGGTGTCGCAGCAGACCTTCGCTTGGGCCTCGTTGCGCGTGCTCAACAAAGTGCCGCTCAACGACGTGCTGGTGATCATCGCTGTGACCACCATCACAGTGTTCACCGATCTTGCGACAGCGGTGTTGTGCGGGATCATCATCGCAGCGCTGAACTTCGCCTGGCAACAGGCACGCGAACTGTATGCGGACGAGCATCTAGAGGCCGACGGCAGCAAACTTTATCGGCTGCATGGCACGCTGTTTTTCGCCTCGACCACACCGTTTCTCAACCAGTTCGACCCGGCCAGCGATCCTGATCGGGTGACGCTGGATTGCCGGCATCTGAGTTTCGTCGATTATTCGGCGATTGCTGCGCTGAAAACCTTGCGCGAACGCTATGAGAAGGCTGGCAAACATTTGCAGGTATTTCATCTGTCGGAACGCTGCAAGAAACTGCTCAAACGTGCCGGGGTTGATCACGAGTGAGATCAACCCCAGTCACTGATCAGGCATCGATGGCGGGAAAGTCGATGTCGGTCAGGGCGACGTTGTTGAGGTAATTGGTCAGCGTCTGCGCGGCGACGATGGCGATTACTTCGATGATCTTCTTGTCGTCGATACCCGCTGCGCGTGCGGCCGAAATCTGCTCGGCGCTCAAGTGTCCACGGGTTTCAGTCAATTGTTGGGCGAGGGCGGCGAAGGCATTCAGCCGACCGTGTCGTGCTTCGACAATTTCCTCCCCGGACAGCCCGGCCTTGCCGCCAAAAAACGTGTGCGCCGCCAGGCAGTAGTCGCAGCCGTTGACCTGCGAGGTGGCGAGGTACACCGCTTCTTTTTCCTTGGCGCTCAGCGAGGTTTTGCCTAGCGTGGCGGAGATCTGCACGTAGGCATCCAGCGCTACCGGCGCGGTGGCCAGGGTGGCGAACAGGTTCGGCAGAAAGCCGATTTTCTTTTGCACGCCTTCAAGCACGGTGCGGGTGGCGTCGGTGGTGGTTTCGAGGCTGACTGGGCTGATGCGGCTCATGGTGTTTCTCCGAAAGTCCGGCGCGAGGTGCGCCGGGGATGGAGCTCATGTTATGCAGCGCGGCTGGTGCTTTGGCGGCATATCGTCGAGGATATGCGACAGATCGTCCAAACCTGCCGGGGAATCATCCATGGATCGCCTGTCGACCTTGCTCAGTCATTTCGGCGTCAATGCCGGCACCTTCCATAGCGGGACTTTCTGCGGTATCAGCGCGTACGGCGGCGAGCAAACATGCGGGCATGTGCACTTGTTGCAGGCTGGCGAGTTGTTACTGAAGCCGGGCAATGAGCCGCAAATCACCCTGAATCAACCGACGCTGATTTTCTTTCCGCGACCGTTTGCCCATCGGCTGTTCGCCGATGAAGCCATGGGCACGCAACTGGTGTGTGCATCGCTGACCTTCGACGGCGGCGCCGGCAACGCGTTGGCGGCGGCTTTGCCGGATTATCTGGTGCTGAAACTCGCTGACATTCCTGAACTCGGCAGCACGCTGGAATGGCTGTTCAAGGAAGCGTTCGACGGACATTGCGGGCGCGAAGCGGTGATGGATCGGCTGTTCGAACTGCTGGTGATTCTGTTGTTGCGGCACATCATCAGCAGTCGCGATCAACGTCCGGGGATGATGGCGGGGCTGGCCGATCCACGACTTTCCCGTGCCTTGAGTTTGATGCATGAGCAACCGGCCAAAGCCTGGAGCGTTGCCGAACTGGCGGCCGTCGCCAATCTGTCGCGCGCCGGTTTTGCCGAGCAATTTCGCCGGGTGGTGGGGCAGACGCCGCTGGATTATTTGTTGAGCTGGCGCGTCAGCCTCGCGCAGAAACGTCTGCGCGAAGGCCGGCCGATTGCGCTGATTGCCGAAGAGGTCGGTTATGAAAGTCCTTCGGCGCTGGCCCGGGCGTTTCGGCGCAAGACCGGGTTGAGTCCGCGTGATTGGAAGGCCAGTGCCAGTTGAGGGCTACCTGGCGAACTTCTTCGCCCCGGCCACACACAGAATCACCCCCAAAGTGACCAGCAGCATGCCGAGGCTGACCTGCTCATGCAGTAACGTCGCCGCTAGCGCCAAGCCAAAAAACGGCTGCAACAGCTGCAGCTGGCCGACCGCCGCAATCCCGCCCTGCGCCAGACCGCGATACCAGAACACAAACCCGATCAACATGCTGAACAGCGAGACGTAGCCAAGGCACACCCACGCCGAAACGCTGATACCGCTGAACGAAGCGGGTGCGAGCCACAGACTGAGCACGGCCATCAGCGGCAACGCCAACACCAGCGCCCAACAAATTACCTGCCAGCCACCGAGAGCGCGCGAAAGTTTTGCGCCTTCGGCGTAACCGAGGCCGCACGCGATAATCGCCGCCAGCATCAGCAAATCACCGGTGGGCGAGGCGCTCAGTCCCTGGGAAACAGCGAAACCGACCACCAGCGCGCTGCCCAATACCGAAAAGATCCAGAACACCGGTCGTGGCCGTTCACCGCCACGCAGCACGCCGAAAATCGCCGTGGTCAGCGGCAGCAATCCTACAAACACAATCGAATGTGCTGACGTCACGTATTGCAGCGCCAGTGCCGTGAGCAACGGAAAACCGAGCACCACGCCCAGCGCCACGATCAATAACGACAGCCACTGATTGCGCGCCGGGCGCCGTTCACGGAACGCCCACAACAAGCACAGCGCCAAGACGCCGGCGATGGTTGCGCGCAGAACAGTGAGAAACACCGGATCGAACTCCAGCACCGCGAGCCGTGTAGCCGGTAGCGAGCCGCTAAAGATCAGCACGCCGATGAAGCCGTTGACCCAGCCGCTGGTTTTTTCCAGGGCCGGGTTGGTCAGATTCGATGTTCGTTCCATTCGAAGTCGTGCTCGGTTGTGGGGTTGCGTGGTTTCGATCCTATGGCTGAGAATCAGGACAATCAAAGAATTGTCATGGATACACCTCGACATGCCGCGCTCCCGTTACAAGACCCTGGTCGACACTTACGCCGCGGACATTCGTTCCGGGCAACTGGCGCCAGGCACGCGCCTGCCCACTCACCGGCAACTGGCAGCCAGCGAAGGTCTGGCGCTGGTGACTGCTTCACGGGTTTACGCCGAGCTGGAGGCGATGGGCCTGGTCAGCGGCGAAACCGGGCGTGGCACGTTTGTGCGCGAGACATCGTTGTCGACGGGGCAGGGCATTGATCAGAAAGACGTCGCGGTCGGGATGATCGACCTGAATTTCAACTACCCGTCGTTACCCGGTCAGGCGGATATGTTGCGCACTGCGTTGCGACAATTGGCGTTGTCCGGCGATCTCGAGGCGCTGCTGCGCTATCAGCCTCATGCCGGACGTCAGCATGAACGGGCCTCGGTCGCTCGGCATTTGCAAACTCGCGGATTGAGTGTCGAGGCCGAGCAGGTGTTGATCGTCAACGGCGCGCAACAGGGACTCGCAGTAACGCTGATGGCGCTGCTCAAACCCGGTGACGTGATCGCCGCTGACGCCCTGACCTATTCGGGGTTCAAGGTGCTGGCCGAAGCGCTGCATCTGGAGCTGGTGGCGATCCCTGTCAGCGCTGATGGCCCGGATTTGGCCGCCTTGGAAAAACTCTGCCGTAGCCGACCGGTGCGTGCGGTTTACAGCATGCCGACCCTGCACAATCCGCTGGGTTGGGTGATGTCGCGGGCGCAGCGTGAAGAACTGGTGTCCGTTGCCCGCCGGCATGATCTGACCATAATCGAAGACGCGGCCTACGCGTTTCTGGTCGATAACCCACCGCCGCCGTTGGCCGACCTGGCGCCGGAGCGGACGGTTTACGTATCGGGCCTATCAAAAAATATCGCCACCGGTTTACGTGTAGGTTTTATCGCCGCGCCAGTGCCCATGGTGCCGGCGCTGGAGCGGATTATCCGCGCAACCACCTGGAATACGCCGGGTGTGATGACTGCCATCGCCTGCGGCTGGCTCGACGACGGCACTGTCATCGCGCTGGAAGCGCAGAAACGCAATGATGCCCGGGCACGCCAAGCGCTGGCCGCCGAAATCCTCAAAGGCTTGCCGACCATTGGCCATCCGTCCTCGTATTTCGTCTGGCTGCCGTTGCCGGAAGATGTGCGGGCGGATCAGATTGTGGTCGAGTTGATGCAGGCGCAGGTCTCGGTGACCAGCGCGGAGCCATTCACCGTATCGGCCCATGTCCCACATGCAATTCGCCTTGCGTTGGGGTCGGTGGATATGGATGTGTTGCGCGAGGCGTTGAGCAAAGTCCGGCAGATTGTCGGTGCTTACACCTAGCCCGAGTTGAATGAATTCCTGTGGCGAGGGAGCTTGCTCCCGCTGGACTGCGCAGCAGGCCCCGGCTATTGCGATGAAAAGCGAGGGCCGCTTCGCGACCCAGCGGGAGCAAGCTCCCTCGCCACAAAGTTGTTACCCTTGCACCGCCGATTTACTGATCCGGAACCCTGATGAAAAGCTTTGCCTTCTTGATTTTCTTCAACGCCTGCCTGCTCAGCACCCCAGCCCTCGCGGTTGGAGACGCCGAGGCCGGCAGCAAAATCTTTCCGCGCCTGTGCGGCGGCTGCCATCAGGTCGGCGAATCCGCCCGCCCGGGATTCGGCCCGGTGCTCAATGACATCTTCGGCCGAGCTGCCGGGACATCGGCCAACTATGTCTATTCCGACGCGATGAAAAACTCCGGCGTGACTTGGGATACCGCGACCTTGACGGCGTATCTGCAAGATCCGAAAGGCGTGGTGCCGGGCACGCGGATGATTTTCTGGGGGCTGAGTGACCAGGAGAAGATTGATAATTTGCTGGCTTATTTGCAGTCGTTTTCCGCCTTGCCGGCAAACCATTCCAGCACTACCCCACATGCCGGATGCGACGAAGCCGCCGGCTGCAAACACAGCGAATAAATCCCCCCGGTTTTCAGCGGCTGGCCAAACGGCACCACTAACACGCCGCGTTCAAGGGATTCCGCCGCGAGCGTCATGTCCGTCACTGCCACGCCCAATCCTCGTGCCGCTGCATCCAGTGCCAACTCATCGAGGTTGAACGGGATGTGCCGGTAATCCTCCAGCGCTTTGCCGTCGTTGGCTGCCAGCCATTCAATCCACGCTTGCCGATCCGCCGAGCGGTGCAGCAATGGGAAACGCAGCAGATCTTCCACCGAGCGCGGCGCCCCGGCCAGGGTTGGGGCGCACACCGGCACCAGCGTTTCCTGAAATAGCGTCAGGCAATCGGCAGCGTTGGACGGCGTCGGCAAATAAAGGATGTACGCATCGCTGTCGCTGGCCGGTTCGACGACTTCAGTGGCGACTGTTTCAATTGCCAGCGATATCTCGGGATGACGCAGATAAAAGTCGCTGAGTTTCGGCAACAGCCAACGTACCGCCAACGACACATGCATGCGAA
Organism: Pseudomonas sp. TWP3-2; assembly: GCF_049897765.1. Classification (NCBI taxonomy): domain Bacteria; kingdom Pseudomonadati; phylum Pseudomonadota; class Gammaproteobacteria; order Pseudomonadales; family Pseudomonadaceae; genus Pseudomonas; species Pseudomonas sp. TWP3-2. Next base: position 190,206 of record NZ_JAFCWW010000010.1, read on the forward strand.
TGCGGAACGGGCGCTTCTGCGGGGCGAGGCGCTCTTCCAGGGTTTTCAGTTCAGCGAGGATATTGCGCGCGCTGGCCAGCACCTGTTCGCCTTCCGGGGTCAGGCGCAGGCTGCGGCTGGTACGCAGGAACAGCGCGACATTGAAATGACTTTCCAGTTGCTGAATCTGCCGGCTGACGGCGCTTTGGGTCAGACACAGCTTCTGCGCGGCCTGAGTGAAGCTGCCGGAGTCGGCGACTTCCACCAGCGCTTGCATGGCTTGCAGGGACGGGACGTGACGAATTTTATCCATGCGCTTTCGGAATGGCTCGATGATTTTATAACGTTGGTTGGCGCTGCAAAGACCTAATAGATTCTAGCTCTGGCGGCGATCTTCACCACCTGCGCATGCGATTCACGCATGGCGAGGGACAGAAGGCAAGCCGCCGAACGACAGTCGAATGAGGTGTTGCATGGAAAACGTATGTGGCTGGATCGCTCAGACCGGAAACTCTCCGGCACGCGGTCGCCTGAGTGGCGCGCAGAAGGCTGACTGGCTGGTGATTGGCGCCGGCATCACCGGGCTCAGCGCCGCGCATAACCTGGCTGAAATGCACCCTCAGGCGCGCATCGTGGTGGTCGATCGGCAGCGCGCGGCGCAGGGCGCATCGGCGCGCAACTCGGGTTTCGTCGTGGCCCACGAACATCCGGCCGAAAGCGAGCTGATCGACGTGGCCGGGTACGCCGGATTTGAAATCGACACCGGCATTTCCCGCGCAGCGAGCGAAGAAGTGCGCCAGCGTATCGCCCGGCATGCCATCGACTGCGATTTCCGTGACAGCGGTTACTTCTTCGCGGTGAATGATCCGGCCAAACTCAATCAGGTCGGCACCAAACTGGCCACGCTGCGGGCACTTGGCGCCAGCGCAGAATTTCTTGAGGGTGAGCAACTGAGTCGCAAACTCGGGACTGCTCACTATCAAGCGGCGATCTGGTGCGGTAAAGGCAATGCGTTGTTGCAACCGGCCAAGTACGTGCAGGGTTTGCTCAGTGCGCTTCCGGCCAATGTCACCGTGTTCGAAGACACCGATATCACGGGTCTGGAACGCCTGAGCCAGGGACGTCTGCGCGCCAATAGCACCGAAGGCTGCATCGAAGCTCAACGTGTATTGGTCTGCCTCAACGCTTTCATTCCGCGGGTAGGCATCGCCGACAGCGCCACATTTCCCATGGAACTCAGCGCCAGCCTGACGCGCCCGCTCAGTGATGCAGAATTTCAAGCCATCGGCGCTCCAGAGCCCTGGGGCGTGCTCTCGACCCGGCCGCTTGGCGCCACCGTACGGCTGACGCCGGATCGCCGGGTGATGATCCGTAACACCGCCGAATACCGCACGCGCGACCTGTCCAACAGCGACCTCGCCTTGCGCCAGCAACACCATGTGCGTGGCCTGCAACGGCGTTTTCCGTTTCTCGGCGTGCAAGACATTCAGTACACCTGGACCGGTCACTTGAGTGCGACGCGCAGTGGTCAGGCGTATTTCGACCGGGTGGAAGAGGGCGTGTTTGCCGTCGCCGGGTGCAACGGTTCCGGCGTGGCGCGCGGCACTTTGTGGGGGCGGTTGCTGGCGGAACTGGCGTCGGGCGTCGACTCGCCATTGCTGCAACAGGTGATGCAACGCGCCGAACCCGGCTGGCTGCCGCCGCGCCCGTTTTTCGATATCGGTGCCATGCTGCGTATGCGCGTGGAGGCCGTCAGGGCCAGAAGCGAAATCTGACTTTCAGCAATCCAGACAACAACAAAAAACACTCAACCCAGGTGACAGAACATGCGCATCCACACACTCTCGCTGGCGGTCTTGCTCGCTACAGGTTCGACGGCCGCTCTGGCCGACGAAACCGTCAACATCTCCAACTGGAACGGCTACATCGCCGATGACACCCTGGTCAGTTTCACCACGGCCACCGGGATCAAGGCTACTTATGACATCCACGACAGCAATGAAGTGCTCGAATCGAAGTTGATGACCGGCAACACCGGTTACGACGTGGTCAGCCCGTCCAACCACTTCTTGTCGCGGCTGATCAAGGCCGGAGCGATCCAGAAACTCGACAAGTCGCAACTGCCGAACTGGAAAAACCTCGACCCGCTATTGCTGAAAAAACTTGAGGTCAACGACCCCGGCAACCAGTACGGTTATCCGTACATGTGGGGCACGGCGGGCATCGGTTACAACGTCGAGAAGATCAAGGCGATCTTCGGCAACACCGATGTGACCAAGTCGTGGAAGCTGTTTTTCGACGAAGACAACATCAAGAAGTTGAGCCAGTGCGGCGTGGCGATCATCGACAACCCGACCCAGGTGTTGCCGATCACCCTCAACTATCTGGGCCTGCCAGCGCACAGCCATGAACCGGCCGATTACAAAAAAGCTGAACAGGCACTGCTGAAAATCCGTCCGTACGTGCAGTACTTCCATGCGTCGAAGTACATCAGTGATCTGGCCAACGGCAACGTCTGCGCGGTGATCGGCTTCAACGGCGATGTGGTTCAGGCAGCGGCGAGTGCCAAGGAAGCCAAAAACGGAATCGACATCGCCTATTCGATTCCTGACGAAGGCACGACCTTGTGGTTCGACATGGTGGTCATGCCCAAAAGCGCTCCGCATGAAAAGAACGGCTACACCTACATGAACTACCTGCTCGAACCCAAGGTAATCGCCAACATCAGCAACAGCATTCACTACGCCAACCCCAACGCGGCGGCCGATGAATTCGTGACCCCGGCGGTGAAAGAAGATCTGGCGATTTATCCGCCGAAGAGCGTGATGGAGAGGTTGTTCACCGTGGAAGAGCTGCCGGCATCGATTGCCCGGTTGAGCACGCGGCTGTGGACCAAACTGAAAACCAATACCTGATCAAGCGACCTGATTGCGACCCGCGGCTTTCGCTTGATACAGCTGCTGGTCCGCGCGTTTGATCAGCGCGGTCTGGTTGTTGTCGGCAGGGTCGGCCAGGCCCACGCCAATGCTCACCGTCAGATGTCCGACCACAGGAAAAACCGCCCCGGCGACCGCTGCACGAATCTTTTCGGCGACGGTGTCGGGGCTGTCTGGTTTGGCGATTTCCGGCAGCAGAACAGCGAACTCTTCGCCACCGTATCTGGCGACGAAATCGGTGGTGCGGGTAGTCGACTGAATCAATTGCGCCAATTGCTGCAGCACTTCATCACCCACCGCGTGCCCGTGGCTGTCGTTGATCCGCTTGAAGTGGTCGGCATCGATCAACAGCAGTGCGAACGGTCGGCCGGTGCGGCGAAACAGCAGGCTGTATTCGGTAAGCTTTTCGTCGAAGCGCCGGCGGTTGAATACGCCGGTCAGGGCATCGTGGGTCGCCAGTTGCAACAACTCGGCGTTGGCCTGGGTGAGGGCAGCGGTGCGTTGCGCGACAGTCGCTTCCAGCGAAGCATTGGCTTCTTGCAGTTCGCGCTCCTTGCCGAGCAGCGATTGAGTCATGGCATCGATGGATTGGCCGAGCTGCGCAATCTCCCGCACTGGATGCTGCAACTGGAAATGCGCCCCCGGCTGGTTGTTCAGCACCTGTTTGGCCGACCGCGCCAATTGCTCGATCGGGCGGCTTAGATAAAGCGCCAGGTAATAGGCGACCAAGCCGAACACCACCGCAGCCACAACCCCCAGCAGCAATAATTTATAGAGCAGCAATCGCGCCGGTTGCAGCGCGGCCTCCAGTGGCTGACGCACGGCAATCGACCACGACAACGCGGTACTCGACGGCGTGGGTACCGTCACCATGCTGGTCAGAAAACCATTGCCGACGGTCCAGCCCTGCGACTTCGGATCGCTTGCGGGCAGTTGCTCACCGACCAGTGCTTCGGGGTACAAGACTTTGCCGTCGTGATCGATGATCAACGCTTCGATGTCCGCTGCCGCGCCCTTGTGCGAAACCGCCGAATCAACGATTCGCGTTACCCAGCTCCAGTGCGCGTGGGCACCGAGCACACCGATGACCTGACCTTCGGCGTTGTGAATCGGCGCGGCGAAATCGATGAAACGCAGCGGCTCGCCATTGGGTAAGCCCGGCAGTAGTTTGGCCAGGAGAACTGCTTCATGCGGGTCGCCGGTGTATTCGCTGCGCATCCCGGCCTGAAACCATGGTCGCTGCTGCACTGACTGGCCAACCAGCAAACCGTTCACCGCCTGATGCACCTTGCCCTCGGCATCGACCACGCCCATCCACGCATATTCGGCACGCGCCCGAGTGCGCAACTCCATTGAAGTGAGGATCGCCGGATTGTCCAGATTGCCGCGCTCCAGATGCGGCGCGCGGCTGAGCAAGTAGACCTCCAACTGCCGCTCGCGCAACTGCTCGCCCAGCAACACGGCGGCCGAGCGCGCGGTGCTCAACAGCGCATTGCCGCTGGCCTGCTTCATCTGTTCGGTGGCGATGTGGCCGACGTAGAAACCCACGCTCAACAGCGTCAGCAGGGAGAGACCGGCAAACCAGAGTGTCAGGTGGCTACGCAGGCTGGCTTTGATCATGGGCAGGCGGATTCTGTTCTGATTGGCGTGGCCGCATGGTATGCGCAATCGACGGTGCGCGGCCAGTAACGCAATTTCAACAAACGTATCAAGCCGATACCAACGCCCGGACGCGTCCGGTAAAGTGTGCGCCGCCCGAGAGATGGATCCCGGGCGTTTCCTCATGGAGTTTTTTTGCAGTGAAATACCTCAGCAAAGTAGTCGCCACCGCACTGTTCGGTGTGGTTCTGGCAGGTTGCACCGGCACCCCGATGAACACCAAACAATACGACAGCAGCCAGTACACCGTGCTGGGCCACAGCGAAGCCACCGCTACCGGCCTGCTGCTGTTCGGCGTGATCCCGATCCAGCAGAACAGCCGCTTCGTCCGCGCGCAGAACGCTGCGATCAAAGCCAAGGGCGGCGATGCCATGATCAACACCCAAGTCCAGGAAAACTGGTTCTGGGCCTGGGTCCTGACCGGCTACACCACCAAGATTTCCGGTGACGTGGTCAAGCTGAAAACCGTTCAGTAAGCGACGGTTCAGACGCAAAAAAGCCCGGCTGATCAGGCCGGGCTTTTTATTGGGCGTTGCGCTGGGGCGATTTATTCAATCAGGCAACACGACGTTCGATCAGCCGATCCGAGCCACCTTCGGCAACACGGCGTTCGATCAGACGATCCGAGCCGCCTTCAGCCACACGGCGTTCGATCAGACGATCCGAGCCACCTTCAGCCACACGGCGTTCGATCAGACGATCCGAACCACCCTCAGCCACACGACTTTCAATCAACCGGTCAGAGCCGCCTTCAGCGACCGTGGTGCCTGAGTGAGTAGCGGCAAAAGCGTTAAGTGCAAAAACCGAGAAAGCGATGCTGAGGATGATTTGGCGTTTCATGATCGTGTGCTCCGGGGTGTTGTTGGTTGGTATGGAGCCGATCTTACGCCCGGGATTTTTTATGAGAACTTCATTGACGTGATGGTGACTATCGACGCCGGCAATGACAGGCAGAAGCCCTGATTTAGAGGGCTGGCGAGCGAATGCACAGCTCTGCGGTGGCAGGGTGCGCGTCAGAATCCATGAGATGTTCATTGCACCTCGCCTTCAACTCACCGAAGCTATTCTGTATCGCCCTTCAGCAGTCGAGATGGACCTCCAGCCCATGCAAACCCCAACCCCCACCAACCACTCCCTCTGGAAAACCTACCTGCTGTTCCTCGCCCCGATGGTCCTGTCGAACTTTCTGCAATCGATGTCCGGCACGATCAACAGTATCTACATTGGTCAGATGCTCGGGACGCAGGCGTTGGCGGCGGTTTCGGGGATGTTTCCGGTGGTGTTCTTCTTCATCGCGCTGGTGATCGGTCTCGGCGCCGGGGCCGGGGTGTTGATCGGGCAGGCGTGGGGCGCGCGCGAGACGCATATGGTCAAGGCCATTGCGGGGGCAACGCTGTTGCTCGGGGTGTTGATCGGGTTGGTCGCGGCGGTGTTGGGCAGTGTGTTTGCGCGCTCCGCGTTGCAGGGGCTGGGGACGCCGGCGGATGTGCTGGATGATGCGGTGGCCTACGCGCACGTGATGATGTGGATCTTGCCGTCGTTGCTGGTGTTCGTGTTGTTCACGCAATTGCTGCGCGGGGTCAGCGATACGCTTACGCCGCTGCTGGCGCTGGTGGTGTCGACCTGCGTTGGACTGGCGCTGACGCCGGCGCTGATCCGTGGCTGGTTCGGTTTGCCACAGATGGGCATTCAGAGTGCGGCATATGCCGGTTTGGCGGGGAACCTCGCGGCGATGGCGTGGCTGTCGTGGCGTTTGATTCGCACGAGCCATCCGCTGGCGCCGGATCGAGAATTTTTCAGATCACTGCGTCTGGACGGGGCAATTCTCGGCAAGGTATTGCGCATTGGTCTGCCGACCGGGGTGCAGATGATCGTGCTGTCGCTGTCGGAGCTGGTGATTCTGGCGCTGGTCAACCAGCACGGTTCGCAAGCGACCGCCGCGTATGGCGCGGTGACGCAGATCGTCAATTACGTGCAGTTTCCGGCGCTGTCGATTTCGATCACCGCGTCGATCCTCGCCGCTCAGGCGATTGGCGCCGGACGGCTGGAGCGCATGGGGCCGATTCTGCGCACCGGGTTGTGGATCAACGTATGCCTGACGGGTGGTCTGATCGTGCTCGGTTACCTGTTGTCGCACTGGCTGCTGGGCTTGTTCCTCACCGAGGACTCAACGCGGGTGATGGCCGAGCATCTGCTGCACATCATGCTCTGGAGTCTGTTGGTGTTCGGCTTCCAGGCGATCATCGGCGGGATCATGCGCGCCAGTGGCACGGTGTTGGTGCCAATGGCGATTGCGATTGTCTGCGTGGTTGGCGTGCAATTGCCGGCCGCATACTGGCTGGATGGGCACTTTGGATTGCAGGGTGTGTGGATGGCGTTTCCGGTGGCGTATCTGGGCATGCTGGTGTTGCAGACGCTGTATTACAAAGTGGTCTGGCAGCATCAGAAGATCCAGCGCCTGGTTTGACGACCTCTACGCGGGGCTGATTTCGAACTGGCGATACCGGCGGATGTTTGCTTAAGTCAACCGAGGCGCCACTTGCACGCCGGAGAAATCCCATGTCGATCCGATTGTTGCTGGCCGCCGCATGTTGCCTGATCGTCATGCCAGCGGCGCAGGCGGGCGAGTACACCCGCGTCAATGCCACCGCCAGCCAGATCAGTTTCACCTACAACCAGATGGGCTCGCGGATGTACGGCACTTTTGGCAAGTTCGACGCGACCCTCGAATTCGATACCGCCAATCTCGCTAACGCCCGCACCACCCTGCACATCGACCTGACCAGCATCGATGCCGGCAGCGACGACGCCAACACAGAGCTGGTGAAACCGGCGTGGTTCAATACGGCGAAATTCCCGGTGGCGGTCTTCGAATCAACGCGATTCAGCCAGGTCAGCGACAACCGATATCTGATCGTCGGCCAGCTCACCCTCAAAGGCGTCACCCGCGAAGTGCAGGTTCCAGTGGAACTGAAACCGGGTAACGCCATTGGCATTTTTGATGGCGAGCTGGTGCTCAAGCGCGACGAGTTCGGCCTCGGCGCGGGGGAGTGGGCGGACAGCGTGGTGTCCAAGGACATTGCGATCAAGTTCAAGGTTGTCGCGCCGCAGCAGTGAGGCCGCTCGGTCTGGAACGCACAGGCGCGGTATGATGGCCGGGTTTTCCGCCGGAGTCCGTTCGCCATGCCCCGCATCACCCACTACAAATCGCCATGCCCCGAAGGCGTCAACAGCCAGATCTTGCAGATGGTCGTCGATTACCTGACCGACATCAGCGCGGTCGGCCTCGGCCCGAGCAACCTGCTGTACAACGTCTATCAGTACGCGGTCGGCTACGAGGTGCATTTGTATCTGGAGGCGTTGAACGGCGAGAAGGGCATGGACGTGGAATTGCTGGTCGCCACCGACGATGACGACCCGGAACAAGTCATCGGTTTCCTGTTGTACCTGCCGGTGCAGGGCGATTGGGAAGCATGCAATGTGGCCTATCTGGCGGTTCGCGAGGGCCATCGGCATCAAGGCGTGGCGCGCTCGATGATCGCGGAAATGGTCGGGCGTTATCCGCATGCCGAGCTGACCTGCACCGTGGGCAAAGTCCCGTATTTCGAAGCGCTGGGCTTTGAAGTGCTCGGCCAGCGCGCCACACAAGTGCTGATGAACACCCGCTCTTATCGCACTAACGGCTTGAGCGGTTTCATCGACACCACGCCGATTTATCGTTCGCTGGAAGTGCAGCAGATTCACACCTATCTGCTGCAAAAACACGGCAAGCGGGCGATGCTCGATGCCGAGAAACAGCGTGATCGGCATCTGGATCAGGTCACGCGGCGCACCGAAGATTTCGTGCGCCAGCGTCTGATTCTGCACTGAGTCGCGTCGTCGCTGTTGGCAGCATGAAGGGGTTATGACTCGATCCGTGTCGGGAGCACGGATCGAGGCTATATGGAAGCACGACATTCTTGCGTCAGATCAATTCGGGCTCGAAGCTGAAGGCTGCCAACTTGAAAAGGTTGCATTCACCAAATGCAATTCTGGCCAAGCCACCTTCCCCCCAAGAAGTCCCCCAGCTGTTTTTTACGATCCAACTCTCGCTATCAAAGCCGATGACTTCAATTGTGTGCGATTGCCTTTCCCCCCCCGAAGCATGTCGGTAAATACCTCCACCATAAAATTTGTGGAAATCTTCCCAATCTTCCATAGATGCGATGATCGGTCCCTTTTGCAGAGCAGTGCGAGCTGCAATGTCGCCAATAACCGGCGATATATTCTTCAGGCTTACCGCCACTTTTCTTACACTGCACTGTGCCGGCAGGCTTTGAGCGTCGCCGGGCTCGGATAAGGCGAAGTTAGCGTCGGGCACATCGTATTTCATGGCGTAGGTCAAGTCCCACGGACTATCTAAAGACAATTTGGCGATACAGAAGTGGATGTAATGTGCTGACACTGTGAGTTTGACCTGCTCGGTCAATCGCAGCCGATCTTCTATTGTGGACGCGAGAGCAAAACTGGTACAGGCTTGTGTGTCTCCTTGGAACTTGACTGGTTGAATATTGGATGTATCGGGAATGGAAGGAAAAACAACGTCGAAATGTTTGGCGAAAACGTCCGTTGTATCAGCGTCGAGGGTAACTGTGTGAGCATTAAATGTTGCTGGTTCGGCAATGAAGCGAGGAGCTTGTTGTTCCACGACTTTCCAGCTCAGCTGTTTTTCCAGTAACGCTGCTTTCAGTTCGGGATTGTGATTAGCATTCTTGATTTTCGAGGGACTCATTGCGCACCTCCATTCCTAGCAGCATCCAGTGCCTTTTGCGCATTGAGCAATTTTGTTTCGGCTTCCGCCAAGGCCAAGTCGCTTTCCAATGACTTCAGAAGGCTTTCATCCACGGTCGGTTTGGCTCGGGCGTCTTCTAGTTCCTTTTTGGCTTTTGCAGTTTTTGTTTTCAATGTGAGGCTGCGCAGTTCTTCCTCTTTCTCTGCGGTAATCGCCGGTGCCAGCTGTTCCGCAGAGGATTTAAGCGTTTCGGTGACCCCCTCTACTGTCGACCGGAGCTGCGAATACCCAGCAGAATTCAAGGTGCCATCCTGTGCAAAAATGGCTGATGCCTTGTTGGACGCAAAGGCGCGTCCTTCAAACGGCATTACAAACAGTGGACCCAATTGCAGTGACCGCACATCAATAGTATCGATGACAACCGATTGGGGTTGTGCGCATGCTTTTTTTGCACAGATAGTTAATGTTGCATTTACTGGTTCCCTATATGGAACCCCATCCCATCCATGAACGGTAACCACTTCTTCACCAACTCGTTCGGTATCCATTTTGATCGGTTTTGATGAAGGATATGCCGTAGTTTGGGTCGGTGAGAGTTTGAAGTAGACGTCCAGATCATTAATGGTTTTTGTGGCTAGCGGACTCTCGTCTGCGGACAGCCCCCATTTTTTTACAAAAATTATCGGCAGTTTCAGCGCAGTCACTGACTTGAGCTCGTCGGGACTATCCGGCCAAGTCGTAGTCTGCTGGAAACTCACTTTTTTCAAAGCTTGTTCCAAGGCGCGCTTTTCATTTTCGAGATTTAGAGAGCTAGCGCGCAACTGATTCGAAGCTATGGATTTCGCCTTGCTTGTCGCCCGATCAACGCCTGAACCCATGGATGCTACCCGGGCATTCAATCGCGTCAACGCCAGTGTTTTTGTGTCGACATCTTCAATGCTGCGGTCGACGCTTTCCTTGGCGGCATCCACGGCGTAAACATTCTTGGCCATTGCGCTCGTACAGGTGCTTTTAGACGCCCCCCCAGCTATTACAGCGGGGATGATTTTTCCGATTCCTGTGGCTACATTTACGATGGCTTGGCCCAGCTTGTCGTCAGCCGAGGCATTTACTGATTTGATTGCTCGATTGGGGTACCACTCAAAGGAACTCTCCCCGGTTTTGAACCAACCGGTGATTGAGCGTGGGTCGATGTAATAAAGTTTTGGTTCAAGCGCCGTCTTCTGCTCGACAGAAGCGTTGATTTTGATCGTCAAATCATTCGTCGCTGGATCGCATCCGGTCGCCTGCCATTTGACCGTTACATCGTACTGAGTGAAAGAGAGTCGGTACGGCACACCGGTAGGCGTCGAGCCACCAGGGACGAACTCGCGAGTCTCAAGATGAGAGGAGCAAGCAGTTAGAGTGCTGGCGAGGGTGAGAACCACGATGGTTCGGAGGTTACGCATATCGTCACCAATATCTTGAAGCGGAAAATTCCGCGACATCGATTTTTCCTGGACGGTAATACGCAAGAACGTCTGAACTACTTTTGCTGCCGCCTGGAGTCCGTGTTAAGCGTGACGGCTGAACTCGCAAAACATTGAAAGTATGGCTCCATAATGCGAAAGCGCCAGCAGGGCGCGAAGTCAAGCCCAAAAATTTCTGCACCAGAAATCCAAACAGCTGCAAAGCTCTTTGATTGAACGATATTCAGCCGCGCGCAGCATACGCATGGCAAGGCCGGGGTTTCTCTGAAATTGCATCAGTCCTGGGCTGTTACACCGTCGGCAGCGGCTCTTTCGACTAGCGCCACGATGCTCGCAAACAGTTCATCGCGCGCTTCTGCGGCGCTGATTTCGCCGGTGGCCGCTGCGTTGGACAATGCTTCAGCGGCACCGAGCATGGCGCGCAATCCGGCCTGAGCAATCGCGCCGCCAGTTGCGAACGGCGAGAGCACGCTGCGGCATTTTTCGAGGAAAATCGCCTCGTATTCACGCTTGATCTTCTCCAGTTCCGGGGTGCTCGCCAGTGCGGCGATCACGCCCGGAATCTCGTTGCCCTGGGTCAACACGCAATCGACATACGCCGTGGCGATCACCGTCGCCGTGTCCGTCAATGTCGCGCCGCAATCGGCTAGCGCGGTGTCCATCAGCGTGGTCTGGCGCTGGTCGAAATCCTGATACAGCGCGGCGAGCAATCCGGCGCGGGTGCTGAAATGGTCGTAGACCACCGGTTTGGTCACGCCGGCCTTTTCTGCCAGATAGCCGAGGGTCAGGGCGTCGGTGCCTTGTTCACGGATCAGTTGCCAGGCCATGTCGAGCAACTGGCGCTGGCGATCCTCGCGGGACATGCGTCGACGGGGTTGAGCAGCTTCGGGGATTTCAGTGGTTGACATCGCTTATATACCAAACGTAGCTTACTGTTCGTAACTTACCAAGAGTATATAACTGGAGATTTTCCCATGCACGCATTGATTGTCGTCGCCCATCACGATCCGCGTTCGCTGACCCACGCGTTGGCCGGGCAGATTGCCCAGGGCGTTAGCGCTACGCATCACACCTTCGAAATTGCTGATTTGCACAGTGAAGGTTTTGATCCGCGCTTCACAGCGGCGGATCTGGCGGTGCATCACCGAGAATCCCTGCCGCCGTCGGACGTACTGGCCGAGCAGGCAAGAGTCGACCGCGCCGATGCGCTGGTGCTGGTCTATCCGGTTTACTGGTGGGCGATGCCGGCGCTGCTCAAGGGCTGGATCGATCGGGTGTTCAGTAATGGCTGGGCGTTTGATTTTGCCAGCGATGCCAAGCTGGAAAAGAAACTCGGACGCCTGCGGGTGCATCTGGTTGGCATCGGCGGGGCGGATGCCGGGACTTATCAACGCCACGGTTATGGCGCGGCGATGAAGGCGCAGATCGATCACGGCATCTTTGATTATTGCGGGGCGACGGTGGGCAGTTCGACGTTGTTGCTGGAATCCGAGTCGCGCGATTCTGCAGAGCATCTGCAAACGGCGCGCGAACTCGGAACCCGGTTATTCCGCTGACGCTGTGGGGATATCTGATCAGTCGGCGCGTTTGAAGATCAGCGCTTTGAGGCCGCTTTCTGGGTCGATATCCGGGAATTCCGGCGGGTTCTCCAGACGTTTTTCAAAACGCAAACTCGGCGCCTCCTGCGTCACGCCTTCGATCAAGAAGTCCGAGCCCAACGCCGGATCGTTCATGCACGCCAGCACCGTGCCATGCTCGGTGAGCAGTTCCGGCAGACGGCGCAGCACACGCCGGTAATCCTTGGTCAGCAGAAAACTGCCTTTCTGGAACGACGGCGGATCGATGATCACCAGGTCATACGGGCCGCTGTTGATCACCTTGCCCCAGGACTTGAACAGGTCGTGGCCGAGGAATGTCACTTTGCTCAGGTCATGCCCGTTCAAACGGTGATTGTCACGGCCGCGGCTGAGCGCGGCGCGCGACATGTCGAGGTTGACTACATGGCTGGCGCCACCCTCGATCGCCGTCACGGAAAAGCCGCAGGTGTAGGCGAACAGATTGAGCACGCGTTGGCCCGCCGCCTGCTCGCGCACCCAGTCGCGGCCGTAGCGCATGTCGAGAAACAGTCCGGCGTTCTGTTTGCGGCCCAGATCCACGAGATATTTCAGCCCGCCCTCGACGATGGTCAGTTCGTCGATTTCCGCACCGAGCTGCCATTCGGCGGTGCTTTGCGGCAGGTAGCGATGCTGGATCAGCAGAGTGTGGGCGCCGGACTGCTGCCATTGCGTCGATCCAGTGATGTTCATCAGCAAGGCTTTCAGGTCAGCAAGTTGCGCAGGCTCTGGTTCCTTGAACAACGCCACCAGCACCACGCCTTGCAGCCAGTCGACCGTCAGCTGCTCCAGGCCCGCCCAGCAACGCCCGCGGCCGTGGAACAGACGCCGGGTTTCAGCCGGCGGGGAGGTCAGCGCGGTGAGCAGATGGGCGTGCAGGGTGGCGAGAGCTTCAGGGGTCATCAATCGGGATCGGCAAAGCAAAAGGGCGGGCATTTTAACCACAAATGCAGCCGCACGAAGGGCTTACGGTCGGGTGTTATCAAAAAGAGCTGTATCAAAAATGAATTTCTGCAAAGGCCGCCGCTCATACCAGATAAGCAGCGGAACAAGCCGCTACAAAATGTTCATGCAATTCAGGGAGAGTCAGTTCATGAGTCCAATTCCGACGCCGAGCGCGCACCTTCCTGGCGGGTTGATTCTGGTGGTCGAGGATGATCCGTTGATTCTGGAGTTTCTATGCGAAATTCTTCAGGAGGAGGGTTTCACCGTCGAGCCGTATTCAAGTGCTGACGCGGCCTCGATCTATCTGGAAACCCACGCGCCGGAAGTTGCGCTGTTGCTCACCGACATCACCATGCCCGGCAAGCTTAACGGCGCGGATCTGGCGAACCTGGTGGGCGAGCGCTGGCCGGACAAACCGGTGATGGTCATGTCCGGTTATGAAACGCCAGAGACGTCCGGGGTCAAGCGTCCGGTAGCGTTTATCAAAAAGCCTTGGGCGATCGGCCAATTGCTCGATTGCGTGCAGGATGCGTTCAACTCCAAGGAGTCGCACCAACTGCATTGAGGGCCAGCGCAAGTGCTACATTGCCGGGCACATTTTTCCGGCCCCTTGCGAGGATGCAATCCATTGTCCGCTCACGATGCTGTTTTCAACCGCGCGTTTGGCGCGTTCCTGTTCGACATGGACGGTACCGTCCTCAACTCCATCGCGGCCGCCGAGCGCATCTGGTCAGCGTGGGCCGTGCGTCATGGAGTGGATGTGGAAGCGTTTTTGCCGACCATTCACGGTGTGCGGGCGATTGATACGATTCGTCGGTTGAACCTGCCGGGTGTGGATGCAGAGGCGCAAGCGGCGTTTATTACCGAGGCGGAAATTGGCGATGTCGACGGCATTGTCGAGGTTCCGGGTGCTGCGGCATTTCTCCAATCGTTGCCAGCGGATCGCTGGGCGATGGTGACTTCCGCACCACGTGATCTGGCGTTGCGGCGAATGGCCGCCGCCGGGATTCCCGAGCCTGCGGTGATGATCACGGCTGAGGACGTGACGGCCGGAAAGCCTGATCCGGCGGGTTACCGGTTGGCAGCCAAACGACTGGGGCTGGAACCGCAGGATTGCCTGATCTTCGAAGACGCCACGGTCGGAATTCTTGCAGCGGAAGCTGCGGGTGCGCAATTGATGATCATCACCGCTACGCATCACCATCCGATCGAAACCCCACACGCCACCATCGCCAGTTACAACGCGATCACTCTCAATATCGCCAGCGACGGCCTCCTGCATCTGCAACCCATCTGACCCAACGCAATCCCTACAGTGTTGGCGGGGTGTCAGTCAGCACTTTGCGAAATGTCTCCACCAACGGCCGCAAATTCACCCGATGCCAGGCCGCCCACAATGGCGTGGTGAACACCAGCCACGGCACTTCCCGCAGCACCACGCCGGGCGGTGCGTTGTGGCTCAGACCCTTTTGAATCATCGCAATTCCCAGTCCCGAAGCCACCAGTCCGAGCGCAGTAAACGGCTCGGTGGCCTGCATCCGCACATCCGGCGTGAAGCCCGCCCGGATGCACGCACTGACAAACTCGTCGCCCGCGTCCTGGCGCGGCTGCACGCTGATCCATTCCTGACCGGCCAGATCCGTGGGTTCCAGCGAAGCCTGCTGCGCCAGCGGATGCTGCTCCGGCAGCGCCAGCAGCATCGGATCGTCCAGTACTTGAAACCCCAGCAAGTCTGGATCGTCAGCCGTCGGCGGTTCACTCACCAGTGCGATATCGAGACTACGCTGACGCAGGCCCTCGAGTTGCTCGGCGGAACTCAGGTTGTACAGCGCGACATGCACGGCGGGCCGATCCACGCGCAGCACACGCAAAGCATTCGGTAAAACCCCGGCATGCATGGCGTTTTCTATGTAGCCGATGCACAACCCACCTTCCTCGCCACGGCCCAAGCGCTTGCCGAGGGATTCCAGCCGATTGGCGTGGGTCAGCAAGGCGCGGGTTTCAGCGAGGAAAGTCTGGCCGTCGCGGGTCAGGCGGATGCGTTGCTGGCTGCGCTCGAACAGCGTCAGGCCCAGGCGTTCTTCAAGCTGGGCAATCTGCCGACTGAGTGGCGATTGGGAAATGTGCAGGCGCTCGGCGGCGCGACCGACGTGTTCTTCCTCGGCGACGGCGACGAAGTAGCGCAATTGGCGGATATCGATCATGTCAGACCTAAAGGGACTCAAGTGCTGCGGATTATGTCTTGGACGGTCTGGGTCGCGCAATCTACGATCTGCTCAACGGTCAACCACGACCCACTGTACTTGAGGAAAAATTTCATGAGCCTGAAAGACAAACTCCCCGGCCAACTCGGCTTTGGCACCGCGCCACTGGGCAATATGTTTCGCGCCATTCCTGAAGAGGAAGCGCAAGCCACCGTGCACGCCGCTTGGGATGCTGGCGTGCGCTACTTCGACACCGCGCCGTTCTACGGCTCGGGCCTCTCGGAAATCCGCCTCGGCGAAGCGCTGTCGCAATACAAACGCGATGACTTCGTGCTTAGCACCAAGGTCGGCCGCGTCATTCTCGATGAAGTCGAAGACGCTGCGGCCCGTGATCTCGGCGAAAAGAGCGGCGTATTCGAACATGGCCGCCCGAACAAAATCGTCAACGATTACAGCGCCGATGCGACCCTGCGTTCGATTGAAGACAGCCTCAACCGCCTGAAAACCGATCGCCTGGACATCGTCTGGGTCCACGACATCGCGCAAGACTTCTACGGCGATCAATGGCTGGAATACTTCAACCAGGCACGTACCGGCGCGTTCAAAGTCCTCACTCGCCTGCGCGAAGAAGGCGTGATCAAAGGCTGGGGCCTGGGTGTGAACAAAGTCGAGCCGTGCGAACTGACCCTCGATCTGAGCGAAGCGCAACCCGACGGCTTCCTGCTCGCCGGCCGCTACACGCTGCTCGATCACGACCGCGCCTTGCAGCGCCTGATGGATGCGGCGTTGGCGCAGAAGGTTGAAATCGTCGTCGGTGGCCCTTATAGCTCAGGGATCCTGGCCGGTGGCGCGCACTTCGAATACCAGAAGGCCAGTCCTGAAGTCATCGCCAGGGTCGAACAGATCAAACGCATCGCCGCCGCGCATGGCGTGGATGTGAAAGCCGCCGCGCTGCAATTCTCACTGGCTCATCCGGCAGTGGCGGCGGTGATTCCCGGCGCAAGCAAGCCTGGGCGGATTGCTGAAGATGTGGCTGCGTTGTCGGCAGTCATTCCTGCTGGATTCTGGCAGGCGCTGCGTGAAGCGAAATTGATTTCTGAACGTGCGCCACTCCCAATTGATGAGGTGAAAGCATGAAGATCGATCTGAGCGGCAAACTCGCGATTGTCAGCGGCAGCACCGCTGGCATTGGCTTGGGCATCAGCCAGTCATTGGCCGAGGCGGGTGCCACGGTGGTGGTGATTGGCCGCGACTCGGCCAAGGTTGAGCAGGCGCTGGCGAGCATTCGTCAGCACGTGCCGAACGCACAGTTGCGCGGCTTGACGGCCGATCTGGGCACCGCCGAAGGCGCGGAAAAGCTGTTCGCCGCCGAGCCAAAAGCCGACATCCTCGTGAACAATCTCGGGATCTACAACGCCGTGGATTTTTTCGATGCGCCAGATGAGGAGTGGACGCGCTTCTATGAGGTCAACGTGATCTCCGGCGTGCGCCTGTCGCGGCATTACGTGCCGGCGATGGTTGAGAAGGGCTGGGGCCGAGTGATCTTCCTTTCTTCAGAATCCGGGGTGGCAACGCCGGCCGACATGATCAACTACGGCGTTACCAAAAGCGCCAATCTGGCGGTGTCGCATGGTCTGGCCAAACGTCTGGCTGGCACTTGTGTAACCGTCAATGCGATCCTGCCCGGGCCGACCTTCACCGACGGTGTCGAGGAAATGCTCAAGGACGCCGCCGCCGAATCCGGCCGCAGCCTGCGCGAAGAAGCTGACGCGTTTGTACGTCGGGCCCGCCCGACCTCGATCATTCAGCGCGTGGCCAACGTCGAAGAAGTTGCGCACCTGGTCACCTATATCGCTTCGCCGTTGTCATCGGCCACCACCGGCGCCGCTTTGCGGGTCGATGGCGGTGTGGTCGACAGCATGACAATCTGAATTCCTGTTGAGAGAGATTTTTATGGCAACTGCATCAGCAACAATCGACATCCCGGCCTCGGCCGATCAGGTCTGGCAATTGATTGGTGGCTTCAACACGCTGCCGGACTGGCTGCCGTTCATTCCCAAGAGTGAGCTGAGCGAAGGCGGGCGCGTGCGCAGCCTGCAAACGGCGGACGGCGCGGTGGTGATCGAGCGTCTGCAGACGTTTGATAACGCCGGCAAGACTTACAGCTATTCGATTGAGCAGGCACCGTTCCCGGCGACTGATTATCTGGCGACGATTCGCGTTGAAGCCCAAGGGCAGGGCGCGCGGGTAACGTGGTCGGGACGTTTCAACGCCAAGGGTGTGAGCGACGAGGAAGTGGTGGCGCTGTTTGGCGGCATCTACCAGGGCGGCCTCGAAGCGCTGCGCGCCAATTATCCATCCTGAGATTCACGCATAACCTGTGGGAGCGGGCTTGCCCGCGATAGCGGTGTGTCAGTCAACACTGTTTCGACTGAACTGCCGCCATCGCGGGCAAGCCCGCTCCCACAGGTTTTTTGGGTGCTTTCAAGATTGTGCGATCAAGCTCTGCCGGCAATCGAGCACCAACCGCGCTCCACCCAGGTCACTGTTGCCCAGCTCAAGTTTGAAGCCATGCAGGCTGACAATCGCCGCGACAATCGACAGTCCCAAACCAAAGCCGCTCTGCGGTTGCCCACCCTCGGCGCGATAAAACCGTTGAAACACCGCCTCGCGTTCGGCCTCGGGGATGCCCGGCCCGGAATCCAGCACTTCAATGCGCGTCTGCCCAGCGTCATTCACGCCACGCAAAATCACTGCGCCGCCAACCGGGGTGAACTTGATCGAATTGCTCAGCAGATTGGCCAGGGCTTCAAACAGCAGCGCGCGGTCGCCATGAATCAGCGGCAACGATTCGGGCATGGCCAGTTGGAAAGTCAACTCGCCTTCCTCGGCCAGCGGCAGATAGAAGTCGTGCAACTCCTCCAGCAACAACACCGGATCCAGCTCGACAAAGCCTGAACGGCGCTGACGATCCTCTAGTTCGGAAATCCGCAGCAACCCGCGAAAGCGCGCCATCAGCGTATCGGCCTCGGCCAGTACCAGATCCAGTTGCGCGCCTTCCTGCGAACCTTCGCCCGCCTGCTGTTGCATGCGATACAACTGCGCGCGCAATCGGGTCAGCGGCGTGCGCAAATCGTGGGCGATGTTGTCGCACACGCCTTTGACTTCATTCATCAAATGTTCGATGCGATCGAGCATGGCGTTGACGATGGCGGCGAGCATGTCCAGTTCGTCGCGGCGATTCGAGAGCGGCAACCGATGGGTCAAGTCACCGGCAACAATCGACTGTGCGCTGGCCTGAATCGCCCGAATTCGCCGCAGCGGTCGGCGCCGCAGCAAATGCCAGCCAACGATCCCCGGCACAATCGTCAGCGACACGCCCCAGAACAACGCATGCAGAATGATCCGCGTCACTGCGAACAGCGAACCGTTGTCGCGCAGCAGCACCAGCCAGCGACCATCGCGAGTCTGGGTCGCAACCGCATCACAGCTGTCGTTGGGCAGGGTCGGATCATCGGAGTTGGCGCAGTCGGCGAGCATGTGGATCTTGCCGTCCAGCGGCAACCCATCGGGGATTTGCTGCAACGCGCCACCGAGGTAGCGTTGTTGCGCATCGAACAGGCCGTAGGCGTCGATTCCGCGAATGTCGAAGGTCATGCTTGCGGCCAAGGCGTCTTCCAGTTGCTCGCCGCGAAAGTGCGAAAACAGGTGCTGGCGTTGCATCAGCGAATGCTTGGCGAGGTTGTCGAGGTAGCCGGAGACCTCGTAATACATGACCCCCATGAGGATCGCGCTCCACGCCACGAACAACGAACTGTACAGCGCCAGCAGTCGGCTGCTGGAGGAACGCCAACCGTCAGACGGGTTCGGCAATGACATAACCCGAGCCTCGCACGGTGCGGATCAGCGGGACATTGCCCGGCGGGTCGATCTTCTTGCGCAGACGGCCGATGTGCACGTCGATCAGGTTGGTGCCGGGGTCGAAGTGATAGCCCCAGACTTCCTCGAAAATCATCATGCGCGAGAGGATCTGACCGCAGTTGCGCATGAGGAATTCAAGCAGCTTGTACTCGGTCGGCAACAGCGTCAGAACCTGCTCGGCGCGGCGTGCTTCGTGGCTGATCAGATCCAGCTCCAGGTCGGCCACACGCAACGTCGTCGGCTGGGTGCCACCGCTGCTCTGGCGCCGTAGCAATACTTCGACGCGGGCGGCCATTTCGTCGGTGGCGAACGGTTTGGTCAGGTAATCGTCGCCGCCGGCGCGCAGGCCGCGCACGCGCTCATCGACGTCGGAGAGGGCACTGATCATCAAAATCGGCGTCGACACGCCCATGGTGCGCAGGGTGGTGACGATGGCCAGACCGTCCAGCTCGGGGAGCATGCGGTCGAGGGTGATCAAGTCGTAATTGCCGCTGACGGCGCGGTCGAGGCCTTCGCGGCCATTGTCGACCCAATCCACGTCGAGGCCGTGGCTGCTCAGTTCGGCAACGATTTCCCGGGCGGTCACGGCGTCGTCTTCGATGGTCAGGATGCGAGTCATGAGGGGCCTGCTGATCTGGTTAAACGCAATGGCAGCATTTTGCCAAGATTTTAGCGTCCCGCTTTAAATTAACTTTCATGTTGTGGCTGATGCACAGTCAGATCGCCGAGGCTTTTGCGCCAGTGCAGAAAGCACGCTGTTTTCGATCATTTATTGCAATTTGCAAGGTTCAGGGAAGTTCAGTCTTTGTAATCATCTGAAAAATAACGATTTATTTTATTTGTGCGGCTGGCACGGTCGCTGCAATTCCTCTCTCGACGAGTTGTAACACCATTTTTCATGCCTGGAGCAGAACAACAATGAATAGATCCTCTGATGGGTTTTATCCTGCCTTTGAAGGAGATTCGAGCAACGTCTCAGGTGTGTCCTGGGGCGCGATCTTCGCTGGCGCGGCTGCGGCTGCGGCATTGTCGTTGATCCTGGTGCTGCTCGGTTTCGGTCTGGGCTTCTCGGCTGTTTCACCGTGGGCCGGAGAGGGCGTCAGCGCCAAGGGCCTGGGTATTTCGACAATCGTCTGGCTGGCTGCGACGCAAATCATCGCTTCCGGTCTGGGTGGTTATATCGCCGGTCGCCTGCGGGTCAAGTGGGCGAACATGCACGGTGACGAGGTGTATTTCCGCGACACCGCGCATGGCTTCCTGGCCTGGTGCGTAGCGACTCTGGTCACCGCGATTCTGGTGGTCGGCTCGGTCAGTAGCGTCATCAGTGGTGGCGTGCAGGCCGGTGCCAGTGTGGCCGGCGGTGCAGCCAGTGCCGTAACGCAAGCGGCTGGTACAGCAGCGGCCAATACCGATAGCAATCAGTACGGCTACTTCATTGACAGCCTGTTCCGCGATGATCGTCCGGTTGCTGTCAGCGACGATGCTGCGCATGGCGCTGTTGCCCGCATCTTCGCGCAAAGTCTGGCCAACGGTCAGCTCAGCGCCGAAGACCGTACCTACCTCGCGCAATTGGTGGCCCAGCGTACCAACCTGACTCAGGCCGATGCCGAACGTCGGGTTGATGAAGTCTACGCTCGCACTCAGAAAGCCATTGCCGATGCCAAAGTCAAAGCGCAACAGGTGGCTGATGCTGCTGCAAAAATCGCTGCCCTGACTGCGCTGTGGATGTTCGTCGCGCTGCTGGCCGGTGCGTTCTTCGCCAGTTTCGCCGCTACTTTCGGCGGTCGCCGCCGGGATGCAGTCGAGTACGTCGAAGTCGAAACCTACACCACGACCACCATTCCTCCGGTTCGTTAATCAGATCTCTTGATCAAGGAGTACCTCCATGCGTTCACTACTGCTGTTTTTCCTTGGCATCCCGATCCCGATCATCATCCTGATCGCTCTGTTCACGTAATTGATTGATTGAGGCATCTGCCTCGGCCGCTTTCACCTTCGGGTGAAAGCGGCTTTTTGCTTTCTGCAGGACGAGCAGGGACAATCTCGCGGCGGAAGGGGATTGGCCGCTTCTGTCTGTTTTTAAGGATGAGCACGTTGGACAAGAAGGAAATCAAACGGCAACTGGTCGAGATGCTCGATGCCGGACGCTCCAAAACCGAAACGTTCAAGGCGTTGTCGGGTGGCAAGGTCAAGGATCGGGTTCTCGCCGCATGGATTGGCGCTCGCCCGGATCCGGCGCTTAGAGAGCGGCACTCGCTAAAGGTCACCATTCTGGTAGTGCTGACCTGCCTTCAGGCACTGCTTGGCGCGTTTGCAGGGTTTTTCCTGTTTTACGAAGTCAGTCTGGGAGTCGCCCTGGCGGTCACGCTGATGGTGGGGGGCATTCCGCTGCTGTTCGCTTGGGGCTTCTACAAAAATATCGCCGCGTTCTACACCGTGTTCGTGTTGCTGACGATCAGTCAGATGCCGCGCATGTTCAAAGGCTACGCCGAGGAGCCGGTGTCGACTCTGATTATCGTCGCCATCACTCTGGCGCTGGTGTTTTACACCGCTTGGGTCAAAACCCTGCTGTTCCCGGACCTCGGCTTCATCGGTGCGAAAAAGATCAAAGGGCAGTTCGTGTTCTCCAACTGACCGACGGAAATGCCCCCAGCGGTTTCACTGGCCTGGATCAATATTTCACCGCGCAATATCCCCTACCGTGAAATAACCCGGCCCTTGCCGCTGGATCGACTACATTGCTTGCGCGCGCACCTTGTGCCGCTGACGGAGTAACCCTGCCGGCCCGATAGAGAGATAACCCCCACGAGCCGGTCAGGTGTAGTGCAGCAAGGAGCTGTCGCAAACTCACTGAACATTTCACGGAAGATCAACGCAATGCACTGCCAAGAAAGAACCTTCGATATCCAGCCTTTGGCGCAGGCGGACATGACCGTCCACGTCAACGGCCAACCGGTCAGCGCCGCCATCGGCGAAACCGTCCTCAGCGTCATTCAAGCCCTCGGCGTGCGCCAGGTTGCACGCAATGATCACGATCAGATCAGCGGTGCCTATTGCGGCATGGGCGTGTGCCAATGCTGTCTGGTGAAAATCAACGGCCGCCACAAACGCCGCGCCTGCCAGACCGTGGTGCGCGACGGCATGCTGATTGAAACCCAGGTCAACCGCATCCACGGGCAGGAGGTCGTATGAGCCTGCAACCGGTGATCGTCGGCGGTGGTCCGGCGGGAATGGCGGCGGCCATTGAACTGGCGCGCCACGGCGTGCGCTCGACCCTGCTCGAAGAAGCCTCGCGCCTCGGCGGCGTGGTTTATCGCGGGCCGCTGCGCGATGGCGTGCAGCTTGACTACTTGGGGCCGCGCTACTCCGAAGCGCTGAGCAAACTGCATGGCGAATTTCAGGAACAGGCCGGGCTGATCGACGTGCGCCTGAATCACCGGGTGGTCGGCGCTGAGGGCACGCGTTCGCTGGTGGTGCTGGATGGCGATGAGCATCTGCACGAGATCGAGTATCCGCAGTTGCTGCTCGCCGCCGGTTGCCACGAACGCAGCGTGCCGTTTCCCGGCTGGACCCTGCCGGGAGTGATCATGCTGGGCGGTCTGCAATTGCAGATCAAAAGCGGCGTGGTCAAACCGCAAGGCCCGGTGGTGATCGCCGGCACCGGGCCGTTGTTGCCGCTGGTGGCGACGCAGCTGCACGCGTCCGGGGTCAAAGTGGCCGGGGTGTATGAGGCCTGCGCCTTCGGCAAGATCGCCCGCGAGAGCCTGGCACTGTTGAACAAACCGCAACTGTTCCTCGATGGCTTAAGCATGCTCGCCTACCTGAAATTGCACGGCATCCCGATGAATTACGGCTGGGGCGTGGTTGAAGCGCACGGTGAAGGCGAACTCAAGAGCGTCAGCGTGGCGCCGTATTCGGCGACATGGGAGGCCGACATGAGCCGCGTCGAGCGCTTCGAAGCGCAGACCCTGGCGGTCGGCTACGGCTTCATTCCGCGCACTCAACTCAGTCAGCAGATGGGGCTGGATCACGGCTTCAGCGATGACGGTTATCTGCGCGCCAACGCCAATGAATGGCAGCAAAGCAACGAGGCGCACGTGCATCTGGCCGGTGACATGGGCGGGATTCGCGGCGGCGAAGCAGCGATGCTCGCCGGCAAGATCGCCGCGACCTCGATCCTGCTGCAACGCGGTGTGCTCGAAGAAGACCTGGCGCGAGTTCGTCGTGACCGTTATCTGGGCAAGCTCAAAGCCATCGTGCGCTTCCGTGCGGCGGTTGATCGCTACACCGAACGCGGTGTCGGCCAAACCGCGTTGCCGGCCGCCGACACAGTCATCTGCCGCTGCGAACACGCAACCCGCGCCGATATCGATCTGGCGCTGGAGCAAGGCGTGCAAGACATCGCCAGCCTGAAAATGCGCACCCGCGTGAGCATGGGCGACTGTCAGGGACGGATGTGCGTCGGCTATTGCAGCGACCGCTTGCGTCAGGCTACAGGTCGCCAGGATGTCGGCTGGCTGCGCCCGCGTTTCCCGATTGATCCGATTCCTTTTTCCGCATTCCAGTCCCTCGGCACGGAGGCCGTTTCCCATGAGTAAGTTCTATGACGTGGTCATCGCTGGCGGCGGTGTGATCGGCGCGTCCATCGCCTATCAATTGTCCAAGCGCAAAAACCTCAAAGTCGCGCTGATCGACGCCAAGCGTCCGGGCAATGCGACCCGCGCTTCGGCCGGTGGCTTGTGGGCGATTGGCGAGTCGGTGGGGCTGGGCTGCGGGGTGATTTTCTTCCGCATGATGTCGGCCAACCGCAAGCGCGAAACCCAGGGTGCGGCGGTGGCGGTGGATTCGAGTACGCCGCACATCCTGCCGGATTCGTTCTTCGATTTTGCCTTGCAGTCCAACGCGCTGTACCCGGCGCTGCACCGCGAGCTGAAAGACAATCACGGCATGGATTTCAAGTTCGAGAAGACCGGGCTGAAGTTCGTGATTTATGACGACGAGGATCGCGCCTACGCCGAACACATCGTCGGCTGCATTCCGCACCTGGCGGATCAGGTGCGCTGGCTCGATCAGGCGGCACTGCGCGAATCCGAACCGAGCGTCAGCCACGAAGCGCGCGGGGCGCTGGAATTTCTCTGCGACCATCAGGTCAGCCCGTTCCGTCTCTCCGATGCCTACACCGAAGGCGCGCGCCAGAACGGCGTCGACATGTACGTCAACACCAACATCACCGGCGTGTTGCACCACGGCACGCGCGTGACCGGCGTGCAAACGGCTGAGGCCGGCGTATTCCACTGTAAAACCCTGATCAACGCTGCCGGTGCCTGGGCTGCAGATTTGAGCGAGTGGGCCACCGGCATTCGCATCCCGGTGAAACCGGTCAAGGGTCAGATTCTGCTCACCGAACGCCTGCCGAAAATTCTCAATGGCTGCCTGACCACCAGCGATTGCTACATGGCGCAAAAGGACAACGGCGAGATCCTGATTGGCAGCACCACCGAAGACAAAGGCTTCGACGTCACCACCACCTGGCCGGAAATCGCCGGGCTGGTGCAGGGCGCGGTGCGTTGCCTGCCGGAACTGGCTGACATCAACCTCAAGCGTACGTGGGCGGGGCTGCGTCCGGGTTCGCCGGATGAGCTACCGATTCTTGGGCCGATGCGGGGGGTGGAAGGCTATTTGAATGCTTGCGGGCATTTCCGCACGGGGATTCTGACGTCGGCGATTACCGGGGTGTTGCTGGACAAACTGGTCAACGATGAACCGTTGCCGCTGGATATCACACCGTTTCTGGCGGATCGCTTCGAAGTGGCACCGGTCGCGGCAGAACGGGAGCTGGAAATGGCCTGACCCCTTTGGGAGATTCTAGGTTTGGGGGGAAGCCCCCAAACCTGTTTTTGACTGAGTACATATCCGTTGTTGCGGTAACGGCTTCCTGGGGTTCCGCCCTTACGGCGGGTCACCTTTTCCAGACGCCGAAAAGGTAACCCAAAAGGCTTTACCCTGACGTTCGGCCCTCGCTGGGGCTCGGGTTCCTTCGCTCCGGGATTGATCCGGGGGCATCGCCTCCGGTTTGCTGCGCTGCACCTCCTCTCGATGTGTTTGGCTGCGCCAAACGGTCGCTGCGCTCCCACCCCCTGATCAATCCCTCCACTCAGCCTG
>NZ_JAFCWW010000011.1:0-169140 GCF_049897765.1 Pseudomonas sp. TWP3-2
TTACTGTGTCCCATGACTAACTCGTCGTATCGTTTTATCAGGCGGGCATCTAGCCCAGTCATTTGATATCCATGCCGTCCCTTTATAGACCAGGATCGGGAGATGTGTAGATACCAATGGTCATCGCTGGCAAGCCAGCTCCCACAGGGATCTCCAGTGAACACCTGTTTTGTGAACACCCTTGAAACCTGTGGGAGCTGGCTTGCCAGCGATGGCGTCGGTGAGAACGCCGGTTAAACCAGCGTCATCAACGCCTCACGGCTGAACGGCAGAATATCCTGCTCGCGGCCTTCGCGGACTTTCAGCGCCCAGTCCGGATCCACCAGCAGTGCGCGCCCTACCGCCACCAGATCGAACTCGTCATTGTTCAAACGTGTCAGCAGGTTTTCCAGACTGGCCG
Source organism: Pseudomonas sp. TWP3-2 (assembly GCF_049897765.1). Taxonomy (NCBI): domain Bacteria; kingdom Pseudomonadati; phylum Pseudomonadota; class Gammaproteobacteria; order Pseudomonadales; family Pseudomonadaceae; genus Pseudomonas; species Pseudomonas sp. TWP3-2. Next base: position 401 of record NZ_JAFCWW010000011.1, read on the forward strand.
GCTGGGCGACCTTGTCAGTGTTGACCATGAATTGCAGGAATTCGCCATCGAGGCCAACGCTGCCCACGGTAATAGTCGGCTTACCGGTCAGTTTGCGCGTCCAGCCAGCGAGGTTCAGGTCGGATCCTTCAAACTCAGGCTCCCAGAAACGCCGTGTCGAGCAGTGGAAAATGTCCACGCCTGCGTCAGACAAAGGCTTGAGGAATTCACCCAGTGCTTCCGGGGTCTGCACCAGACGCGCGGTGTAGTCCTGCTGCTTCCACTGCGAGAAACGGAAGATGATCGGGAAACCTTCACCAACTGCCGCACGCACGGCTTGAATCAGCTCAATGGCGAAACGCGAACGGTTGGCCAGGCTGCCGCCGTATTCATCCGTCCGCTGGTTGCTGCCTTCCCAGAAGAACTGGTCGACCAGATAACCGTGAGCGCCATGGATTTCCACGCCGTCCATGCCAATGCTCTGCGCATCTTTGGCAGCCTGGGCGAACGCGGCGACCACCTCCTTAATGTCCTGTTTGGTCATGCCGTGCACAACGACCTGGCCGTCCTTGAGTTTTTCCGACGGGCCATAACCCGGCACGCTCGCATCCGGCTCGGTGCCGATGCGGCGCACGCTGCCGACGTGCCACAGTTGCGGAACGATCTTGCCGCCCTCGGCATGCACTGCATCGACGACTTTCTTCCAGCCAGCCAACGCAGCTTCACCGTAGAAGTGCGGCACGTTCGGGTAGCCGTTGGAAGCCTGATGGCCGACAGTGGTGCCCTCAGTGATGATCAGGCCAACGCCGGCCGCCGCGCGCCGACGGTAGTATTCGATGACTTTGGAATTGGGCACGCCACCCGGAGAAAACGAGCGGGTCATTGGCGCCATGACCACACGGGTCGGCAGTTCGAGAGTACCGAGGTGGAACGGTTTGAACAGCGCTTGAACGGGCATCGGGAAGCTCCACAGGGATGGCTTTATGACGGCGATAATATGGATGCCCGAGACCGTTGAACAGCACTATTGATTTGGGTGATTTAGATTCAAAAGCCACAAAGCAAAAGATCGCAGCCTGCGGCAGCTCCTACATGGATATTTGTAGGAGCTGCCGCAGGCTCGGGCCGCGTTCGGACGATCTTTTGATCTTGATCTGACGCTTCAGCTCAGCGCTTTTTCGATAGCCGCGATGACCGTAGGATCATCCGGCGCCGTGCGCGGCGAGAACCGGGCCAGCACGCGGCCGTCCTTGCCGAGCAGAAACTTTTCGAAGTTCCAGGTGATGTCACCGGGAAACTCCGCGCCCTCGCCCGCCAGCAGACGGTACAGCTGATGACGCTCGTGGCCGTTGACTTCGAGCTTGCTCGACAACGGAAAACTCACGCCATAGTTAAGGCTGCAGAACTCCGAAATCTCTTTCTCGGAGCCTGGCTCCTGACCGGCAAACTGGTTGCACGGCAGGCCCAGCACGGCGAAGCCTTTGCCTTTGTATTGCTGATAAAGGTTTTCCAGCGCCGCGTACTGTGGGGTCAAGCCGCATTTGGAGGCGACGTTGACCACCAGCACGACTTGGCCCTTGAAGGGTGCCAGCGGTAGCTCCTGACCATCCAGGGCTGTCAACTTAAGGTCGTGAAAAGCACTCATGACGAACTCCAGATTCCCGTTTTCTACTCGAAACAGCCACTTGGCGAGGCCACCAAGGACAGCCGCGGACTAAAAAGGCGCCCCTCGGGCGCCTCTCCAGTTCTCTGAGCTTAGCGCAGAAATCAGTGCTGATGGCCACCTTCGCCATGCACGTGACCATGAGCCACTTCTTCCTGGCTGGCGTCACGGATGTCGATGACCTTCACTTTGAAGTTCAGACGCTGACCGGCCAACGGGTGGTTGCCGTCAACGGTGACGTCGTCGCCGTCGAGGTCACGGATGGTCACGATCTGCATCTGGCCGTCCGGCGCCGAAGCGTGGAACTGCATGCCGACTTCCAGCTCGTCAACACCTTCGAACATGCTGCGGCTCAGAGTGCTGACCAGTTCGGCGGCGTATTCGCCGTAAGCATCTTCCGGCTCGACGGCAACTTGCAGTTCGTCACCAACGGTTTTGCCTTCCAGGGCTTTTTCCAGACCTGGAATGATGTTGCCTGCGCCATGCAGGTAGACCAGCGGAGCGCCGCCGGCGGAGCTGTCGATGACCTCACCAGCGTCGTTGGTCAGGGTATAGTCGATGGAGACAGCCTTATTGGCGGCGATCAGCATGGGGCGAGACCTTTTGCAGAAGAATGAAGAACGGACAAGTCTAAACAAGGATTTGCCCGAAAGCGAACAGAACCCGGACAAACGGGGCGGATTGGCGCCTGCGACGATCACCGGCTTCCATCAGGACGAGGATGGCCACTGGGTCGTCGAACTGTCTTGCGGCCACACACAACACCTGCGCCACCAGCCACCGTGGCAATCGCGGGCCTGGGTGCTCGACCCGGCGCAGCGTATTGAAAAAATAGGCCAACCCTTTGCTTGCGGTTGGTGCGCACAAGGCTCGGTTAGCGCTAACCTTGGCGACTGAATTTCGGCAGATCGGCATAGGTCATAGAAAGCTGATCGCCATTGCGCTCCCTTAGAGAATCCGCATGCAAACTTTTTTTATCGCGCCCACCGATTTTGGTGTGGGTCTGACCTCGATCAGCCTCGGGCTGGTACGCACGCTTGAGCGGGCCGGGCTGAAAGTCGGTTTCTTCAAGCCGATTGCCCAGCCGCATCCAGGCGACACCGGCCCTGAACGTTCCACCGAACTGGTGGCACGCACCCACGGCCTGAAGCCGCCGCAGCCGCTGGGTCTGGCGCATGTCGAGCGCATGCTCGGCGACGGTCAGCTCGACGAGTTGCTGGAAGAAATCATCACTCTTTATCAGCAGGCTGCCATCGGCAAAGACGTGCTGATCGTTGAAGGCATGGTGCCGACTCGCAGCGCCAGCTATGCCGCACGGGTCAATCTGCATCTGGCGAAAAGCCTGGATGCCGAGGTGATTCTGGTTTCGGCGCCGGAAAACGAAGTGCTGACCGAGCTGTCCGGGCGCGTCGAGTTGCAGGCACAACTGTTCGGCGGACCGAAAGACCCGAAAGTCCTCGGCGTGATTCTCAACAAGGTCAAGACCGATGAGAGCATGGAGGCCTTCGCCACACGTCTGAAAGAGCATTCGCCATTGCTGCGCAGCGGTGATTTCCGCCTGCTCGGCTGCATTCCGTTTCAGCCGGAACTCAATGCGCCGCGCACCCGCGACGTCGCTGATCTGATGAACGCGCAAGTGCTCAATGCGGGCGACTACGAAACCCGGCGCATGACCAAAATCATCATCTGCGCGCGCACCATGCGCAACACGGTCGAGCTGCTCAAGCCCGGCGTGCTGGTGGTGACGCCGGGTGACCGCGACGACATCATCCTCGCCGTCAGCCTCGCCGCGATGAACGGCGTGCCGTTGGCTGGCCTGCTACTGACCAGTGACACCCTGCCCGATCCGCGCATCATGGATCTGTGCCGGGGCGCGTTGCAGGCCGGTTTGCCGGTGTTGTCGGTGAGCACCGGCTCCTACGACACCGCCAATCAGCTCAATGGCCTGAACAAGGAAATCCCGATCGATGACCGCGAGCGCGCCGAGATCATCACCGATTTCGTCGCCAGCCACCTCGACGCCAACTGGCTGCACCAGCGTTGCGGCACACCGCGCGAGATGCGCCTGTCGCCAGCGGTGTTTCGCTATCAACTGATTCAACGCGCCCAAGCGGCGAACAAACGCATTGTTCTGCCGGAGGGCAGCGAGCCGTTGACCGTGCAGGCGGCGGCGATCTGTCAGGCGCGCGGCATTGCCCGTTGCGTGCTGCTGGCGAAACCGGAAGACGTGCAAGCGGTGGCGCGTGCCCAAGGCATTGAGCTGCCGGAAGGCCTGGAGATTCTTGATCCGGACCTGATCCGCGAACGCTACGTCGAACCGATGGTATCGCTGCGCAAGAGCAAAAGTCTCAACGCGCCGATGGCCGAACAGCAACTCGAAGACACCGTGGTAATCGGCACCATGATGCTCGCACTTGATGAAGTAGACGGGCTGGTGTCCGGGGTCATTCACTCCACCGCCAACACCATCCGCCCGGCCTTGCAGCTGATTAAAACCGCGCCGGGCTGCACGCTGGTGTCATCGGTGTTCTTCATGCTGTTTCCCGAAGAAGTGCTGGTCTACGGCGACTGCGTGATGAACCCGCACCCGAGTGCTATCGAACTGGCGGAGATTGCCCTGCAAAGCGCCGACTCGGCGGCCGCGTTCGGCATCACCCCGCGCGTGGCGATGATCAGCTATTCCAGCGGTGATTCGGCCAGTGGTGAAGAAGTCGAGAAAGTCCGCGAGGCGACCCTGCTGGCGCACGAGCAACAGCACTCGCTGCTGATCGACGGCCCGCTGCAGTACGATGCCGCCGCCAACGAAACCGTCGCCCGACAACTGGCGCCGAACAGCCAGGTGGCCGGTCGCGCCACGGTGTTCGTGTTCCCCGACCTGAATACCGGCAACACCACGCACAAAGCCGTGCAGCGCAGCGCCGACTGCGTCAGCCTCGGGCCGATGCTGCAAGGCCTGCGCAAACCGGTGAACGATCTGCCGCGCGGTGCGCAGGTCGATGACATCGTCTACACCATCGCCCTGACCGCGATTCAAGCCGCCAACCGACCTATGGATGTATAAATGCTGGCCTTTCTCCCTGCCCCGTTACGCGGCGTGATCGCCGCACTGCTGCTGGCACTGAACACTATTCTGCTGTGCTCGTTCCTGTTTCTGGTGGCGCTGTTCAAGGTGCTGCCGTTCGCCCTCGCCCAGCGCTTCACGCGCTGGCTGATGGGCCACACTCACGAAGCCTGGATCAGCAACAACAAAGCCTGGATGAATCTGGTCTGCCGCACCCGCTGGCACCTCAGCGGCTTGCAAGGCCTGGACTATCAGCACTCGTACCTGATCACCAGCAACCACCAGAGCTGGGTCGACATCATGGTGTTGCAGTATGTGCTTAACCGACGAATCCAGCCGCTGAAATTCTTCCTCAAGCAAGAGCTGATCTGGGTCCCGGTGATCGGTCTGGCGTGGTGGGCGCTGGGCTTTCCGTTCATGAAACGCTACTCCAAGGCGTACCTGGAAAAGCACCCGGAGAAGAAAGGCAAAGACCTCGAAACCACGCGCAAGACTTGCGCGAAATTTCGCAATAACCCGGTGGGGATTTTCAACTTTGTCGAAGGCACGCGCTTCACCGAGGGCAAGCATGCGCAGCAGAAGTCGCCGTTCAAATATTTGCTCAAGCCCAAGGCTGGCGGTATTGCGTTTGTGCTCGATGCGATGGGTGAACAGCTGGAGTCGATCGTCAATGTGACCATCCATTATCCGGGCGGGCGTCCGGGTTATTGGGACTTGCTGTGCGGCAATGTGCGTGACGTGGTGGTGCACTTTGAAGAGCTGAAGATTCCGCCTGCATTCATCGGCAAGAACTACGATCAGGACGGCGAGTACCGCCTGCAATTCCAGGGCTGGATCAACCAGCTGTGGCAGGACAAGGATGCGTTGCTTGCGCAGATGCACCGCGAGTATCCAGCGAAGTCTTGAGGCGTCTGTCCGGGCCTCATCGCTGGCAAGTCGAATCGTCGCACCGCAGCTCCCACAGTAAGTTTCAGCGAACACAAATTTTGTGTACGACCGAGAAACCTGTGGGAGCTGCGGTGCGACGATTCGACTTGCCAGCGATGGCGGTCTCAAGGGCAATAAAAAACCCGCCGATGATTACTCATCGGCGGGTTTTTCAGTTTGCGGCTAACGCTTAGATCGCGCCACGCTTGCGCAGCAGATCGAGCACTTGCTTGACGCTGTCTTCCAGCGACAGCGACTGGGTGTCGATCACCAGATCGGCGTCCAGCGGCACGTCGTACGGGAAGGATTCGCCCGGGATGTTGTCACCACCTGCGGCGTACAGTCCTTGCGGATCACGCTCGGCGCAAACGGCTGGTGAGGCCTGAACGTAGACCGTCAACAGACGCTCCTTGCCGATCAGATCCTTGGCCTGCTCGCGACCTTCAGCGCTCGGTGCAACGAATGCCGCCAGCGTCAGCAGACCGGCCTCGTTGAACTGACGCGCCACGTGCGCAGCACGGCTCCAGTTTTCGGTACGGCCGGCGCGATCCTGTGGCAGCCCCTTGTTCAGGTCATGGCGCAGGTTCTGGCCATCCAGCACGAACACCGCACGACCGAGGTCGAACAACTTGCGTTCGACCGCGTAGGCCAGCGTGCTTTTGCCGGCGCCCGACAAGCCGCTGAACAGCACAGTCGCCGGCTGCTGGCCAAAGCGCTGAGCGCGTTCCTCAGTTGCTACGTGCGCCAGTTTGCCGTGGTGCGTCGCGGTGCCGTGAGTCAATGGCTGAGCGACGATCATGCCGGCGCCGACGGTGCCGTTGGTCAAACGATCGATGATGATGAACGCGCCAGTGGTGCGGTTGCTTTCGTAACCGTCGAGGGCGATCGGCGCATCGAGCGCGATCCTGACCTTGCCGATTTCGTTGAGCTGCAACGCGCTCGCCGGGCCTTCTTCGAGGGTGTTGACGTCGACCTTGTTGACGATGCTGGCAATCGAGCCCGGCACGTAACTGGTGGCGCGTTTGATGTCGTATTTCTTGCCCGGCAGCATCGGCTCTTCAGCCATCCACACCAGCATCGCTTCGAAGCTATCGGTGACCGGTGGCACGTTGTCGGCGTGGACCAACAGGTCGCCACGGGAGATGTCGATCTCGTCTTCCATGGTCAGCGTCACCGCTTGACCTGGACCTGCGTGTTCCAGTTCACCGTCGAAGGTGACGATGGATTTCACGCGGCTGCTCTTGCCCGACGGCAGGACAACAACTTCGTCGCCCTTCTTGACGATGCCGCTGGCGAGGGTGCCGGCGAAACCACGGAAGTTCAGGTTCGGACGGTTGACGTACTGCACCGGGAAACGCAGGTCGGTGAAGTTGCGATCGCCCGCCACTTCCACGGTCTCGAGAATTTCCATCAGCGACTGGCCGGTGTACCACGGCGAGCGCTCGGATTTGTTCACCACGTTGTCGCCCTTCAGCGCCGACATCGGCACGAAGTGCATGCTCGTCGGCTTGAGCTTCAAGCCTTCGGCGAACTTCAGGTAGTCAGCCTTGATCTCTTCAAACACACCCTGGTCGAAGCCTTTCAAGTCCATCTTGTTGATGGCGACCACGATGTGTTTGATGCCGAGCAACGAGGCGATGAAGCTGTGGCGACGAGTCTGGGTCTGCACACCGTAACGCGCGTCGACCAGGATGATCGCCAGGTCACAGGTGGACGCACCAGTGGCCATGTTGCGGGTGTACTGCTCATGGCCCGGCGTGTCGGCGATGATGAATTTGCGTTTGGCGGTGGAGAAATAGCGGTAAGCGACATCGATGGTGATGCCCTGCTCACGCTCGGCCTGCAGGCCATCGACCAGCAATGCCAGGTCGATGTCTTCGCCAGTGGTGCCGACTTTTTTCGAGTCGCGGGTAATCGCTTCGAGGTGATCTTCGTAGATCATTTTCGAGTCGTGCAGCAGGCGCCCGATCAGGGTGCTCTTGCCGTCATCGACGTTACCGCAGGTCAAAAAGCGCAGCAGCTCTTTACGTTCGTGCTGGCCCAGGTAGGCGAGGATGTCCTCGCTGATCAAATCAGATACGTGCGACATGACAACCCCTTAGAAATAACCCTGACGTTTTTTGTCTTCCATAGAGCCTGCGCCATCGTGGTCGATGACCCGGCCCTGGCGCTCGGAAGTTCGCGTCAGGAGCATTTCCTGAATGATGTCCGTCAGGCTTTCGGCCTCGGACTCCACTGCGCCCGTCAACGGGTAGCAACCAAGGGTACGGAAACGCACTTTCTTTTTGACGATACGCGCCTTGTCTTCATCGGACAGGTGCTCGAGGATGCGCTCGTCGTCGATCATGATCAGCGTGCCGTTCTTCTCGATCACTTCGCGCTCGGCTGCGAAATACAGCGGCACAATCGGGATGCCTTCGAGATAGATGTACTGCCAGATGTCCAGCTCGGTCCAGTTCGACAACGGGAACACACGAATGGATTCGCCCTTGTTGACCTTGCCGTTGTAGACGTTCCACAGCTCCGGGCGCTGGTTTTTCGGATCCCAACGGTGCTTGCTGTCGCGGAACGAGTACACGCGCTCTTTGGCACGGGATTTCTCTTCATCACGACGGGCACCGCCGAATGCAGCGTCGAAACCATGCTTGTCGAGCGCCTGTTTCAGGCCCTCGGTTTTCATGATGTCGGTGTGCTTGGCGCTGCCGTGGGTGAACGGGTTGATGTTCTGCGCCACACCGTCCGGGTTGATGTGGGTGATCAAGTCCAGGCCCAGTTCTTCGACCATCTTGTCGCGGAACTTGTACATCTCCTGGAATTTCCAGCGAGTGTCGACGTGCATCACCGGAAACGGCAGTTTGCCCGGGAAGAACGCCTTGCGTGCCAGGTGCAGCATCACGGCGGAGTCTTTACCGATGGAGTACAGCATCACCGGGTTATCGAACTCGGCTGCCACCTCGCGGATGATGTGGATGCTTTCCGCCTCCAGCTGTTTCAGATGCGTCAGTTTGTCGACCATGGCTACTCACGAAAGCTTTCTTATGAACGGCCAGCGGGCCGTGTTCGAGCGGGGAATCCTAGCACAGCGGCCTGCTTCTAATCAGGACGTGAACTAGATCGAAAGGGTATATCAATATGCCCGCCCGTTTGGCTGCTCAGATCGGATTCGGGCAATCGATGAAGATATGCTCGACGGCGAAACGCTTGGCCAGATAGTCGCCCAGCGCCTGCACGCCGTAGCGTTCGGTGGCGTGATGACCGGCGGCGATGAAGCTGATGTCATTCTCGCGGGCGCTGTGGAAGGTTTGCTCGGAGGCTTCGCCGCTGAGGAACAGATCGACGCCAGCAGCGATGCCCTGATCGATGTAACCCTGACCACCACCGGTGCACCAGCCGACCCGACGAATCATCCCGCTGCCTTCAATCAACAGCGGCTCGCGGCCCATGACCTCCTGCACGCGACGGGCGAAATCCCTTGAGGTCATCGGCTCTTTCAATGAGCCAACCAGACCGACAATCTTCAGATTGTTTGGATCCAGCGGCCCTTCGACGGTGATGTCCAACTGACGCGCCAACTGCACGTTGTTACCGACCTCCGGATGCAGGTCCAGCGGCAGGTGATAGGCGAGCAGGCTAATGTCGTGCTTGAGCAGCGTCTTCAAGCGGCGCTGCTTCATGCCGGTGATGCATGGGTTCTCGCCTTTCCAGAAGTAACCGTGATGCACCAGCACCAGATCGGCTTGCGCCTCGACCGCGGCATCGAGCAACGCCTGGCTGGCGGTGACGCCGCTGACAATGCGCATTACTTGCGGACGGCCCTCGACCTGCAGGCCATTCGGGCAGTAATCGGCAATTTTTGCACTGGCGAGGTAACGGTCGGCTTCCTCGACCAGGGTGCTCAAAGCGACGGCCATGAAAGACTCCTAAATATCCCGTTCAGAGGCACGCGCGGCCTCGTATAATGCGCGTCATTATGGGCGGTCTGACTTCGCCTGCAACCTTTCCAGGACGTGCTTAATGTTCAAGGCGCTGCGTTTTTTCGGCTGGCCGCTGTTGGCCGGTGTGCTTATCGCTCTGTTGATTATTCAGCGATACCCGCAGTGGGTGGGGCTGCCGAGCCTTGACGTCAATCTGCAACAGGCCCCGCAAACCACCAGCGTGCAGCAGGGGCCGGTGTCCTATGCGGACGCGGTGACCATCGCCGCGCCGTCGGTGGTCAACCTGTACACCACCAAGGTCATCGCCAAACCGGCGCATCCGCTGTTTGAAGATCCGCAGTTCCGCCGGTTCTTCGGTGACAATTCGCCGAAGCAGAAGCGCATGGAATCGAGCCTCGGCTCCGGCGTGATCATGAGCCCGGAAGGCTACATCTTGACCAACAACCACGTCACCAGCGGCGCCGACCAGATCGTTGTCGCGCTCAAGGATGGCCGCGAAACCCTCGCCCGTGTGATCGGCAGCGATCCGGAAACCGACCTCGCTGTTCTCAAAATCGATTTGAAAACCCTGCCGTCGATCACTGTCGGGCGCTCGGACAACATCCGCATCGGCGACGTCGCACTGGCCATCGGCAACCCGTTCGGTGTCGGCCAGACCGTGACCATGGGCATCATCAGCGCCACCGGGCGCAACCAGTTGGGCCTGAACAACTACGAAGACTTCATCCAGACCGACGCGGCGATCAACCCGGGCAACTCCGGCGGCGCACTGGTGGATGCCAACGGCAACCTCACCGGCATCAACACCGCGATCTTCTCCAAGTCCGGCGGCTCGCAAGGCATCGGTTTTGCCATCCCGGTGAAACTGGCGATGGAAGTGATGAAGTCGATCATCGAGCACGGTCAGGTGATTCGTGGCTGGCTCGGGATTGAAGTGCAGCCGCTGACTCAGGAACTGGCTGAGTCGTTCGGCTTGTCCGGGCGTCCGGGGATTGTCGTGGCGGGGATCTTCCGTGACGGCCCGGCGCAGAAGGCTGGCCTGCAATTGGGCGACGTGATCCTGAGCATCGATGGCGAACCGGCCGGTGACGGTCGGCGCTCGATGAACCAGGTGGCGCGGATAAAACCGACCGACAAGGTGACGATTCAGGTCATGCGCAACGGCAAAGAGCTAAAGCTCAGCGCCGAAATCGGCCTGCGCCCGCCACCGGCGCCGGTAAAGGAAAAAGACCCCGAGTAAGACTGTGTTCGCGCCGAGAGCGCGAATACAAGACATTCTCAAAAGGCATGTTATATTGTTTCAATCACTGAATTGGAACAACATAACATGTCGTCTCGAACAAAGGCCTCCCTGCTCGGCCTGACCCTTGGTTTGCTCGGCGAGCCCGCCTTCGCCGAAGAAGCGCAAACCCTCGAACTCGACGCCATCAGCGTCACTTCCGAATACGAATCCGCGAGCGGCCCGGTGAGCGGCTATCGCGCGACTCGCTCGGCCAGCGCGACCAAAACCGACACCGCGATCCGTGATATTCCGCAAGCCATCAGCGTGATACCCGCCAGCGTGCTCAAGGATCTCGGCAGTACCAGCGTCGAACGCGCGCTGGATTTCGCTGGCGGCGTGTCCAAGCAGAACAACTTCGGCGGCCTGACGCTGTACGAATACAGCATCCGCGGCTTCACCACATCCGAGTTTTACAAGGACGGTTTCAGCGCTAACCGTGGTTACCCGAGCACGCCGGACGCGGCCAACATCGAGCGCATCGAAGTGCTCAAAGGCCCTGCCGCCAGCCTCTATGGCCGGGGCGATCCGGGCGGCACGGTAAACATCGTCAGCAAGAAGCCACAGCCTCAGGCCTTCACCACACTGCAGACCAGCGCCGGCAGTTGGGATCGCTATCGCACCGCACTCGACGTCAATACGCCGCTGGATGAGCAAGGAGATGTGCTGTCGCGGATCAATCTCGCGGTCGACAACAACAAGAGCTTCCGCGATCACGTCGACAGTCAGCGCGTATTCGTCGCACCTTCGATCAGTTGGCAATTGAACCCGGATACGTCGTTGTTGGTGGAAAGCGAAATAGTGCGCCACAGCTCGACGTTCGACCGGGGCATCGTTGCGCCGAACAATAAATGGAGCGGTGTCTCGCGCTCGACTTTCCTCGGCGAACCGAATGACGGCGACATCGACAACCACAACAACATGCTGCAAGCCGCGCTTGAGCATCAGCTCAATGACACCTGGAAACTGCGCCTCGCCAGCCATTACAAGGAAGGCAAGCTCTGGGGTTTCGCCTCCGAATCGCGGCCACTGAATGCTGACGGCCACACAGTCAATCGCCGCTATCGCGAGCGTGACAACAACTGGCACGACAGCATTACTCAACTGGAATTGCGTGGGTTATTCGACGTCGGCAGTTGGCAGCACGAGTTGTTGATCGGCAGCGAGTACGAGAACTACCGCAAGGACGAACGCGTCACCACCATCGCTGGCAGCCCGTATGCCATCGACATCTACAACCCGGTCTACGGCCAGCCCAAGCCCAACGGCGCACGTTCGGGCACTGACTTCTTCGAGCACGTCGAAAGCCATGCCTTGAATGTGCAGGATCAAATAGTCTTCAGCGACAAACTGCGCGGGATGGTCGGTGCGCGCTTCGAGCATTTCGATCAACGCATCGATGACCACACCCGCGACGCGCGCAGCCGCCAGACTCACGATGCACTGACGCAACGCGCCGGCCTGCTCTATCAATTGACCCCGCAAACCGGCGTGTTCGCCAATGCCTCGACCTCGTTCAAACCGAACAATGGCCTCGACGCCGGCGGTAAATCCTTCGACCCGGAACAAGGCGTCGGCTACGAGATCGGCATCAAGAACGAACTGTTCGACGAACGTTTGAGCAGCACCCTCGCCTTCTTCCATATCGACAAGGAAAACGTGCTTGCGGTCGATCCGGGCACCGACAGCAGCCGCGCCATGGGCAAGGCACGCAGTCAGGGTTTTGATCTGCAGGTGACCGGGCAAGTGACCGACGCAGTGCGAGTGATCGGTGCCTTCGCTTACATCGATGCCGAAGTGACCAAGGGCGATGCAGCAATTCCTGCCGGCAGCCGCATCCTCGGCGTGGCCAAGCGCAGCGGCAGTTTGCTTGGGGTTTACGAATTTCAGGACGGCCGCCTGCGCGGCTCGGACGTCGGCGCTGCGTTCACTTATGTCGGGGATCGCTCTGGCGAAGCTGGCAGCGATTTCGAGTTGCCGGCGTATCACACCGTCGATCTGCTGGCGCATTACAAGGCCAGCGACAACGTCACCGTCGGCCTGAATCTGAACAACCTGTTCGACGAAAAATACTACGAGCGCTCGTACAGCAATTACTGGGTCAATCCCGGCGAGCCGCGCAACTTCACCGTCAGCCTGACCCTCAACCTGTAAGGACGTCACCATGCACCACGGCAAACTCTTATTGATCATCGCTGCGTTGTTCACTACTCAAGCATCGGCCCATGGCCTGTGGACCGAACAACGGCGCGGCAATATCGAAGTGGTCTACGGCCACGGCGCCGAAGACAACGCGTTCAAGGCGCAGAAAATCAGCGGCGCGTGGGCGTATGACGTCAGCGGCAAGATGATTCCGGTCAACGTGCAGCGCCTGCCCGATCATGCGCGCCTGCAACCCCTAAAGCCCCCAGCAGTACTGGCCGTAGCCTTGAACAATGGCATGTGGTCGCAAACGGCAGACAAGAAGTGGATCAACCAGGGGCGCAGCAAAGTGCCGGGCGCAATCGAGGCGACCGAGACGTTCAAATACAGCCTGGCGATCTATCAGCCGGGGGCGAAGTTGCCCAAGCTGGATCAGATCAAATTGCTGATCCTGCCGGAGGTCGATCCGCTCACCGTGGGACCGGGGAACTCATTGCCGGTGCGGGTGTTGCTGGACGGCAAACCGGCGGCGGGGATCAAGTTGATTGGCGACTATCGCAATGCGCCGAATACGCTGAGCACCGAGACCGACAAGGACGGGCGGGCGCAGGTGTTGGTGCGCAATGAAGGGTTGAATGTGATTGCGGCGCAGGTTGAGGTGGCGGTGAAGGACAGCCCTGATGTTAATAGTCGCGGGCTGTTTAGTTCGTTGACGTTTTTGGGGGAGGCTCATCACGAGTGATGGTGGAGGGGTTTCCGAAATTTTTGTTCAATCCGAAAACTATCCCCCTCACCCCAGCCCTCCCGAAACGTCGGACCGCCCCCAAGGGGGCGAGGGAAAGGGAGCCGATCTCCTTGCTCTTCGAAACCGGCGTTCGACTCGGTATCTCAGGTCGATGCTCTGAAGCATCCCCCTATCAGTCCCCTCTCCCCCCGGGAGAGGGTTAGGGTGAGGGTGAGGGGCTCTTGCCTTTAAAGGTCGCCAAGCCCGTCGATCAACGCCTGATTCTGCTCCGGCGTGCCAATCGAAATCCGCAAGAACTGCGCAATCCGCTCTTGCTTGAAGTGCCGCACGATAACCCCTTGCTCACGCAACCTGGCCGCCAGCCCCGCCGCGTCATGCTGCGGATGCCGGGCGAAGATGAAGTTCGCCGCCGATGGCAGCACTTCAAATCCTTTGGCCTGCAACTGCGCAATCACCCACTCGCGGCTCTCGATCACCAGCGCGCAAGTCTTCTCGAAGTACTCGCGATCCTCGAAAGCAGCAGCGGCGCCGACGTTCGCCAGACGATCCAGCGGATACGAGTTGAAACTGTTCTTGATCCGCTCCAGCGCCTCAATCAGATCAGGATGCCCGACCGCCAGGCCAACCCGCAGTCCGGCCAGCGAACGCGATTTGGACAAGGTCTGGGTCACCAGCAGGTTTGGATAGCGATCCACCAGACTGATCGCCGTCTCCCCTCCAAAGTCGATGTATGCCTCGTCGACAACCACCACCGAATCCGGGCTGGCTTTGAGGATTTGCTCAACCGCGTCCAGCGCTAACAGGCAACCCGTCGGCGCGTTCGGATTGGGGAAAATGATCCCGCCGTTCGGTTTGGCGTAATCGGCCGGATTGATCTGGAACTGCGCGTCCAGCGGCACCGCGTCGAACTGGATGCCGTACAGACCGCAGTAAACCGGATAGAAGCTGTAACTGATATCCGGGAACAAGATCGGCTGATCGTGCTGCAGCAAGCCGTGGAAAATGTGCGCCAGCACTTCGTCCGAACCATTGCCGAGGAACACCTGATTGCTCTGCACACCGTAATATTTCGCCACAGCATTTTTCAGCAGATCGCTGTTCGGATCCGGGTACAGGCGCAGGTTGTCATTCAGCTCGGTTTGCATCGCGGCCAGAGCTTTGGGCGATGGGCCGTACGGGTTTTCGTTGGTGTTGAGCTTGACCAGTCTGGTCAGCTTCGGCTGCTCGCCCGGCACGTAAGGCACCAGATCCTTGACGAAGGGGCTCCAGAATTTACTCATGCTCAGTTCCCCTGCTTGTCGTCAAGAATGCGGTATTCGGCGCTGCGCGCGTGGGCGCTCAGCGATTCGCCACGGGCGAGGATCGAAGCGGTCTTGCCCAGTTCGGAAGCACCTTCCTCGGAGCAGAAGATGATCGACGAACGCTTCTGGAAGTCATACACCCCCAGCGGCGAGGAGAAGCGCGCTGTGCCAGAGGTCGGCAATACGTGGTTCGGGCCTGCGCAGTAATCGCCCAGTGCCTCGGAAGTGTGACGGCCCATGAAAATCGCGCCGGCGTGGCGGATCTGCGGCAGCCAGGCCTGCGGGTCGGCGACCGACAGCTCAAGGTGTTCCGGAGCGATGCGGTTGGCGACTTCGATGGCTTGCGCCATGTCGCGCACGTGGATCAGGGCGCCACGGCCATTGATCGAGGTTTCGATGATGGTCGCGCGATCCATGGTTGGCAGCAGCTTGTCGATGCTCGCCGCGACTTTGTCGAGGAATTCGGCGTCCGGGCTGACCAGAATCGCCTGGGCGTCTTCGTCGTGCTCGGCCTGCGAGAACAGGTCCATGGCGATCCAGTCCGGATCGGTCTGACCGTCGCACACCACGAGGATTTCCGACGGTCCGGCGATCATGTCGATGCCGACCTGACCGAACACGTGGCGCTTGGCAGTGGCAACGTAGATGTTGCCGGGGCCGACGACTTTGTCCACCTGCGGCACGCTTTCGGTGCCGTAGGCCAGCGCGGCAACCGCTTGTGCGCCGCCGATAGTGAACACGCGATCGACGCCAGCGATACACGCCGCCGCCAGCACCAGCTCATTGACCTCACCACGCGGAGTCGGCACGACCATGACCACTTCGGTCACGCCGGCAACCTTGGCCGGAATCGCGTTCATCAATACCGATGACGGATACGACGCCTTGCCGCCCGGCACGTACAGACCGGCGCGATCCAGTGGCGTGACCTTCTGGCCAAGCACGGTGCCGTCTTCCTCGGTGTAACTCCAGGAATCCTGTTTCTGTTTTTCGTGATAGCTGCGCACGCGGGCGGCGGCTTTTTCCAAGGCTTCGCGTTGCGGCACAGTGATGCGCGTCAGCGCCAGTTCCAGGCGCTCGCGCGGCAGGATCAAGTCAGCCATCGAATTGACTTTGAGGCCGTCGAACTTCTCGGTGAACTCGACCAGCGCCGCATCGCCGCGCTCGCGCACAGCCTTGATGATGTCCAGCACGCGCTGATTGACCGAGTCGTCGGACACGCTTTCCCAGCTCAGCAGATGATCCAGATGACGTGCGAAATCCGGGTCGGCAGCGTTGAGTCGGCGAATTGCAGTCGGTGCGGTCATAGCGAGAGCCTCATAGGAATGGCAAAAACTCAGGCGCCCTAACTTAGCAGTCGTTTCCGCTTGGGCACCTGAGTTTCTGGCTATGAGGCGGATAGACGGGCGCGACTCAAGGTCGCGCAGGTAAATCAGCCGCGGTGTCGCGACTCCACTGCTTGACGCAGGGTGTCGATCAACGCCTGGATTCGGGCGTGTTGCATTTTCATCGAAGCCTTGTTGACCACCAGACGCGAGCTGATCGTGGCGATCAGTTCCTGGGGTTCCAGGCCGTTGGCGCGCAAGGTGTTGCCCGTGTCGACCACGTCGATGATCTTGTCGGCCAGACCGATCAGCGGTGCCAGTTCCATCGAGCCGTAGAGCTTGATGATGTCGACCTGACGGCCCTGTTCGGCGTAATAGCGCTTGGCGACGTTGACGAACTTGGTGGCGACACGCAGACGACCCTTGGGCTCGACCGCGCCGATCTTGCCGGCGGTCATCAGTTTGCACTGGGCAATCTGCAAGTCCAGCGGCTCGTACAGGCCTTGCCCGGTGTATTCCATCAACACGTCTTTACCGGCCACGCCGAGGTCGGCCGCGCCATGCTCGACATAGGTCGGCACGTCGGTGGCGCGCACGATCAACAGACGTACGTCCGGCTGAGTCGTGGGGATGATCAGCTTGCGGCTCTTGTCCGGATTCTCGGTCGGCACGATGCCCGCTTCAGCAAGCAGCGGCAGAGTGTCGTCAAGGATGCGGCCCTTGGACAGTGCGATGGTCAACATGGGAAACGTCAGTCCTTATCAAGGTACTCATGTCCGGTCGCAATCGGCGCCGGACACACATCGAGCCGGAAACCGGCTCGACTTGAAACAAATTCAATGGACACGTCCTTGTGCCCCAATGCAGCTTTTAGCCCGGAACGCGACGGATCTTGGCGCCCAGCATCTGCAGTTTCTCTTCGATGCACTCGTAACCACGGTCGATGTGGTAGATGCGGTCGATCAGGGTGTCGCCTTCGGCAACCAGTGCCGAGATCACCAGGCTGGCCGACGCACGCAGGTCGGTGGCCATGACTGGCGCGCCCTTGAGCTTGTCGATACCGGTGACGATGGCGGTGTTGCCTTCAACCTGGATATGCGCGCCCATGCGGTGCAGTTCGTACACGTGCATGAAACGGTTTTCGAAGATCGTCTCGATCACTGCACCAGTGCCTTCGGCGATGGCGTTGAGCGAGATGAACTGCGCCTGCATGTCGGTCGGGAAAGCCGGGTACGGCGCAGTGCGCACGTTCACTGCTTTCGGACGCTTGCCGTGCATGTTCAGCTCGATCCAGTCTTCACCGCAGGTGATTTCTGCACCGGCTTCACGAAGTTTTTCCAGAACGGCTTCGAGGATGGTCGGATCAGTGTCCTTGACCTTCACGCGGCCACCGGTGACCGCTGCGGCCACCAGGTAGGTGCCGGTTTCGATACGGTCAGGCATGACTTTGTAGAAAGCCGAACCCAGACGCTCGACGCCATCAATGGTGATGGTGTCGGTGCCGGCGCCGGAAACCTTGGCGCCCATGGCATTCAGGAAGTTCGCCAGGTCAACCACTTCAGGCTCACGGGCGGCGTTCTGCAGCACGCTGCGGCCCTTGGCCAGAGCAGCGGCCATCATGATGTTTTCGGTACCGGTCACACTGACGGTATCGAAGAAGAAGCTTGCACCGCGCAGGCCACCTTCAGGCGCCTTGGCCTTGATGTAGCCGCCTTCGACGTCGATCACTGCGCCCATGGCTTCGAGGCCACGGATGTGCAGGTCAACCGGACGCGAACCGATCGCGCAACCGCCAGGCAGTGCGACTTCGGCTTCACCGAAACGCGCGACCATCGGGCCCAGTACCAGGATCGATGCACGCATGGTTTTCACCAGTTCGTACGGAGCGATCAAAGTCTTGATGGTACGCGGGTCGATTTCGACGCTGAGCTTCTCGTCGATCACCGGCTCGATGCCCATGCGACCGAACAGCTCGATCATGGTAGTGATGTCGTGCAGGTGCGGCAGGTTTGCCACCGTCACCGGGCCATCGCACAGCAGCGTGGCAGCCAGGATCGGCAGGGCAGAGTTCTTTGCCCCGGAAATGCGGATCTCGCCATCAAGACGAGCGCCACCAGTAATAATCAATTTATCCATAACAATCTCGACGCCCTTAGGCTCAGGTGCGCTCGGCCCAGGCCGCGCTGCTGAAAAATTTCATAGTGACCGCGTGGATGCTGCCATCAGCGATCCATGGGTTCAAATGGGCATAGATGCTCTGCTGACGCTTGACCGGGCTTAACGCCGCCAGTTCATCGCTGATCACGTTCAGCTGAAAGTTGCAGCCTTCGCCTTCAACTTCCACCTGGATTCCGGGCAGATTTGCTTCAAGGAAGCTCTTCACTTCTACGGCCTGCATGCTCAACCTCAATCGGCGCCCTGTGCGCACGGGTCGCACATCATACAAAAAAGCCCCGCGCCTGCGAACCCCGCGTGGCAGGACTCTGACGGGGGGCTGATTTACTGATGCGGGTTCAGGGTTGCGTCAACAGCTCGGTCAGCTCGGTCAGCTCGCTGACCTGAGCAATTTCACGCATGTCTTCGGGCATCGCGCGGATGCTCACGGCCTTGCCGGCCGCTTGCGCATCACGCATGAAGCACAACAGCAACGACAAACCGACGCTGCTGGACTTCTGCACTGCCGAGCAATCGATCACCAACGACGCGGCTTTGCTGGACTTGATCAGTGCCTGACCTTCCTTGCGCAAGGCCGGGCCGGTGCGATAGTCCAGCACGCCGCTGAGCGACAGCTCGTCGACATCACTCATACGTACTGCCGCCTCATTCATTGCGCTTGCTTCTCGGCAGCTTGCTCGGTGGTCTGCTTGGCCTTGGCCACTTCCCCGGCCCAATTGTTGATGGTCTTGTCGAGGTCGTTGCCATTGCGCTGCATCGCGTCAGCAAACTGATCACGGAACAGCTTGCCAATGTTGATGCCGTTGATGATCACGTTGCGCAGTTTCCACTCGCCGTTGATCTTCTCCAGCGTGTACTGCACCGGATACACCGCGCCACTGCTGCCCTTGACGGTCATGTTGACGCTGGTGCGATCGCCCGACTCGTCCTTGGCAGGATCGACGGTAATGCCCTGGTTGTTGTACTCGAGCAAAGCGTTGCCGTAGAACTGGAACAGGCCTCTCTTGAAGTTCTCTTCGAACGTCTTCATCTGCGCGGGGGTGGCCTTGCGCGAATACTTGACGGTCATGATGCTCTTGGAAATGCCTTCGGCATCCACGACTGGCCCGACGATGGTGTTCAGCGCCGTGTAGAAGTCAGTCGGATCCTGCTTGTACTTTTCTTTGTTGGCGGCCAGATCAGCCAGCAACCGGCTGGTCGTGTCCTGAACCAGTTCGTGCGCCGAAGGTGCCGCCACGGCGTTAGCCACCAGCGGCAATGCCGCGAGTAACACCAACAGGCCACGTCGCAAGGTAGAGATCATTCAAAAGCTCCTCATTTGGCGTCTTTGCTAACGGTATTGAGCAGGAATTTACCAATCAGGTCTTCCAGTACCAGAGACGACTGCGTGTCATGAATGGTTCCACCATCCTTGAGCGGGGTGTCTTCGCCGCCCACACTGATACCGATGTATTTCTCGCCCAACAGGCCAGCGGTCAGAATAGACGCTGTGGAGTCAGTCGGCAGGTTGTCGACGCTCTTGTTCACTTGCAGGGTAACCCGACCGGTGAAGCTGTCGCGATCCAGATCGATTGCAGTGACCTTGCCGATGGTTACACCGGCCATGGTCACTTTGGCTCTGACAGTCAAACCGGCGATATTGTCGAAATAGGCGTAAAGCTTGTAGGTATCGGTGGTCGACGTCGGAGACAGGCCACTGACCCGCAACGCAAGCAGCAGCAAAGCCAGGATCCCTGCCAGCAGGAACAGGCCGACACCGATTTCCAGGGTGCGGTTTTGCATCAGAAATCTCCAAACATCAAAGCGGTCAGAATAAAGTCCAGACCGAGCACTGCCAGTGAGGCATATACCACGGTCTTGGTAGTGGCACGACTGATCCCCTCGGAAGTGGGCTCACAGTCATAGCCTTGGAATACGGCGATCCAGGTAACGACGAAGGCAAAAACCGCGCTCTTGATGACGCCATTAAGCACATCATCGGCGAAGTTCACGCTGTTTTGCATGTTCGCCCAGTACGAGCCTTCGTAAACGCCCAGCCAGTCCACAGCCACCCACGAACCGCCCCAGATACCGACCACGCTGAAAATCATTGCCAGCACTGGCAGGGAAATGAAACCGGCCCACAGACGCGGGGCAATGATGTACTTGAGCGGGTCGACACCGATCATCTCAAGACTGGACAGCTGTTCGGTGGACTTCATGTTGCCGATTTCGGCGGTCAACGCCGAACCGGCGCGCCCGGCGAACAACAGCGCGGTGACTACCGGCCCCAGTTCCCGCAACAGCGTCAGCGCAACCATTTGCCCCACCGCCTGCTCCGAACCGTAGCTCGACAGAATGCTGAAACCCTGCAGCGCCAAAACCATGCCGATGAAGATGCCGGATACAACGATGATCACCAGCGACATCACGCCGACCGAGTGCAGTTGCTTCACCAGCAAACCGAAACCGCCGCCAATACCACCACGACCAAGCAAGGCATGAAACAGGAACACGGTCGCGCGACCGAACACCGCAATGCCGTCGATCGCGGCATGGCCGAACCGACGCACGCGCTCAATTAATGAAATTCTGCGCATCAGCGACGCTTCCCCAGAAGATCTGCGCGGTAATCCGTCGCTGGAAAGTGATATGGAACCGGACCGTCAGGGTCGCCGGTCATGAACTGACGGATGCGCGGGTCGTCCGAGTTCATCAACTCGTCCGGCGTGCCCTGCCCCAGTACCTGACCATCACCGACTACATATATATAGTCGGCAATGCTCGCGGTTTCGGCCAGATCGTGGGAAACCACGATACTGGTGATCCCCAGCGCATCGTTGAGCAGGCGAATCAGGCGCACCAGCACGCCCATGGCGATCGGATCCTGACCGACAAAGGGTTCGTCGTACATGAGGATTTGCGGATCGAGGGCAATCGCCCGGGCCAGCGCAACGCGCCGCTTCATGCCGCCGGACAACTCGTCGGGCATCAACTCGATGGCCCCGCGCAGCCCCACCGCCTGCAATTTGAGCAGGACGATGTCGCGGATCATTTCTTCCGGCAACTCGGTATGAACGCGCAGGGGAAATGCAACGTTCTCGAATACATCGAGATCGGTGAACAGCGCGCCGCTCTGAAACAGCACACCCATGTGCTTGCGCGCATCGAACAGATCACTGCGCGACAGCGTCGGCAGGTTCTGTCCGTTGACCCAGACCTCACCTTGGGAAGGACGCAACTGGGCGCCCATCAACCGTAGCAGCGTGGTCTTGCCGCACCCGGAAGGTCCCATGATGCCGGTGACCTTGCCGCGTGGAATGCGGATATCGACGTTATTGAAAATGCTCCGCGCACCGCGCTTGAAGGAGACTCCCTTCAGCTCGACCGCGTAGGCGTTATCGGCACTCATCTAAACTCCTTGCGATGCAGCCTCTCTCTCGGACGCCAGACTTTCTGAAGAAAGCACTTACATCCCGGGCAGGCCGAACTGGCGGCGAACTATATCACTGCAAAGGCCAAGCGCCCAAGGGCTGAACCCGCGCGCATTCGCCGAAACGAGCGGGCCGCCCCGGCTTTTCGGGTGTTTTGGTAACGAGTAATGACAAAGCACGACGAACTTGCGTGAGGCTTTGCAACATAACCGCTATAATCGCCGCCTTTTCATCGGGCTATACGATTTCTGACATGAGCCAATCCAGCGACCTGATTCAATCTGCACAACGCACCATTCGCCTCGAAGTGGAAGCCGTACAAGGCTTGTTGCCCCATATCGACGCCGATTTCGTACGCGCTTGCGAGATGATTCTGGCCAGCAAGGGCCGTGTCGTCGTGGTCGGCATGGGCAAATCCGGGCACATCGGCAACAAGATTGCCGCCACCCTGGCCAGCACCGGCACCACGGCGTTTTTCGTGCATCCGGCCGAAGCCAGCCATGGCGACATGGGCATGATCACCCGCGACGACGTGATCCTCGCCCTGTCGAACTCCGGCTCGACCAATGAAATCGTCACCCTGCTGCCGCTGATCAAACGTCTGGGCATCCAGCTGATCAGCCTGACCGGCAACCCGAACTCGCCGCTGGCCAAGGCCGCCGAAGTGAATCTGAATGTTCACGTCGAGCACGAAGCCTGCCCGCTGAACCTCGCGCCAACCTCCTCGACCACCGCAGCACTGGTGATGGGCGACGCTCTGGCCGTGGCGCTGCTGGAAGCTCGCGGCTTTACCGCTGAAGACTTCGCCTTTTCCCACCCTGGCGGCGCATTGGGCCGGCGCCTGCTGCTGAAAGTCGAAAACGTCATGCACGCCGGGCAAGAGCTGCCGCAAGTACAGCGCGGCACCTTGCTGAGGGACGCGCTGATGGAAATGACCCGCAAGGGCCTGGGCATGACGGCAATTCTCGAAGCCGACGGCAAACTCGCCGGGATCTTCACCGACGGCGATTTGCGCCGCACGCTGGATCGCAGCATCGACGTGCACAGCGCCACCATCGATCAGGTGATGACCGCACACGGCAAGACCGTCCGCCCCGACATGCTCGCCGCCGAGGCCCTGAAAATCATGGAAGACCACCGGATCAACGCATTGATAGTGGTGGACAAGGAAGATCGCCCGATCGGCGCATTCAACCTCTCCGATCTGCTGCGTGCAGGAGTGATGTAAATGAACAACGATCTGCTGCAACGCGGCAAAGCGATCAAACTGGCGGTTTTCGACGTCGACGGCGTCCTCACCGACGGCCGCCTGTATTTCCTCGAAGACGGCAGCGAATTCAAGACTTTCAACACCCTCGACGGTCAAGGCATCAAAATGCTGATGAACGCCGGCGTGCAGACCGCAATCATCAGCGGCCGCAAAACGCCTGTGGTTGAACGTCGGGCGAAGAATCTGGGCATCCCGCACCTGTTTCAGGGGCGCGAAGACAAACTGGTGGTTCTTGACGGTCTTCTGGAACAACTGGGCCTAAGCTATGAACAGGTCGCCTACCTCGGCGACGACCTGCCGGACTTGCCGGTGATCCGCCGCGTAGGCCTGGGCATGGCTGTGGCCAACGCCGCGGCCTTCGTGCGCGAACACGCCCACGGCGTTACTCAGGCCCGTGGTGGCGAAGGTGCCGCCCGCGAGTTCTGCGAACTGATCCTGAGCGCTCAGGGCCACCTCGATGCGGCCAACAACGCTTACCTGTGAGTCGAACCATGTTTAGCAAAAAGTTTCGCAACACCCTGTTGTTCGGTTGCATCGCCGCGATCTTCGGTGCGGTCGGCTACTGGAACATCAGTCCGGAGCGCTTTCTCGACAAGCCCGTAGTCTCGGCAGCAGAGAGCCCGATCGACTGGTATGCGACCAACACCCGTACCGTGCAGTACCTCGAAGACGGCAAAGTGCAGTACGACATGACGTCCGAGAAGGCCGAGCACGTGAAGGTGACCGACATTACTCTGGTCACCAAACCTGATCTGAACATGTTCCGCGGGACTGACTTTCCGTGGCACGTGACCAGTGAGCGCGGCGAAGTGAATTCCGGCGGTACCGAAGTCGAACTGATCGACTCGGTACGCGTACAGCGCAGCGACGAAAAAAACCGCAGCACCCTGATCACCAGCACTCGCATGACGGTGTTCCCTCAGCAGCAATATGCGCAGACCCAGCAACCCGTTAGAATCGACGGCGCTGGCGGTGTATCGACTGGCGTGGGAATGAAAGCGTATTTGAAGGAAAGCAGGATACACCTGCTATCGAACGTAAGAGGACAGTATGAGGCTCGTTAAAACCCTCCCTATTTTGCTCAGCCTGGGCGCAGCACTGGGAAGCGTGAGCGCCTGGGCTCTGCCGAACGATCAATCGCAGCCAATCCGCATTCAGGCCGACGATGCCCAGCTGGACGACAAGAATGGCATCGCCACCTATAAAGGTGACGTGATCATTACCCAAGGTTCGATGATCGTCAAAGGCAACACCGTGACCATCACCCGTACCGCTGCCGGCGATATCGATGTGGTGACCTCGGTGGGCAACCTCGCCTACTTCGAGCAACTGCAAACTGCTGGTGACACCAAGCCTGTACAGGGCTGGGGTGTGACCATTCAGTACCACGCTGCGCAAAACCGCGTCGTGCTGATCGACAAGGCCAAGGTTGTCGACAAAGACAACAACACCACTCAAGGCGAAAAAATCGTCTATGACACGGTGAAGAAGCTGGCCAGCGCTGGTCGTGCTACCGGCAACAAGGTGACCGAGTCGCGTCCGCGCATCGACATGGTGATCCAGCCGAAGAAGAAAACCGAAGAGAAAACCCAGTAATGGCAACTCTGAAAGCTCAGCATCTGGCCAAGGCTTACAAGAGCCGTCAGGTCGTGCGCGACGTCAGCCTGTCGATTGACAGCGGGCAGATCGTCGGCCTGCTAGGCCCTAACGGCGCCGGCAAGACGACTTGCTTCTACATGATCGTCGGCCTGGTCCAGGCCGATCAGGGCCGCGTCCTGATCGACGATCTGGACGTCAGCCACCAGCCAATGCACGGCCGTGCGAAGGCCGGTATCGGCTATCTGCCGCAAGAAGCTTCGATCTTCCGCAAGCTGTCGGTGGCCGACAACATCATGGCCATCCTCGAAACGCGTCAGGAGCTCGACAAGGCCGGCCGTCGCAAAGAGCTGGAAAGCCTGCTGCAGGAATTCCACATCAGCCACATCCGCGACAACCTCGGCATGAGCCTGTCGGGTGGTGAACGTCGCCGGGTCGAAATCGCCCGCGCGCTGGCCACTGCACCGAAATTCATTCTGCTCGACGAACCGTTCGCCGGTGTTGACCCGATTTCGGTCGGCGACATCAAGCAGATCATCCATCACCTCAAGGCCAAGGGTATCGGTGTGTTGATCACCGACCACAACGTCCGTGAGACGCTGGACATCTGCGAAACTGCCTACATCGTCAACGACGGTCAACTGATCGCCGAAGGCGACTCGGCCACCATCCTCGCCAACGATCTGGTGAAGGAAGTGTATCTGGGTCACGAGTTCCGCCTGTGATCATTGGGGTGTCCTGGCACGAGCCTGGGCATCCCTGCGATTTTCTTGGTTTAATTGTTACGGTGCTCTAGGCAAACACTTCAGTTTCAGGCATATAATTTGCTTAAGTTTGGCGCTCCGGCGCCCTGTAGTGGATGGCGCATAGCGCCGGCGAATAAGGTGTTAAGCCCCTGCCATGAAACCATCGCTAGTCTTGAGAATGGGCCAGCAGCTGACGATGACACCGCAGCTGCAACAGGCCATCCGCCTGCTCCAATTGTCGACCCTGGATCTGCAACAGGAAATCCAGGAGGCTCTGGAATCCAATCCGATGCTCGAACGCCAGGAAGAAGGCGAAGACTTCGACAACTCCGATCCCCTCGCCGACAACGTCGAGCAGAAGCCCAACACCGAAACCCAGGAACCCTCTTTTCAGGAAAGCGCCCCGACGGTGGACAACCTCGAGGAAGGCGACTGGAACGAGCGCATCCCCAACGAATTGCCCGTCGATACTGCCTGGGAAGACGTCTACCAGACCAGCGCCAGCAGCCTGCCAAGCAACGACGATGACGAGTGGGACTTCACCACGCGTACCTCCGTCGGTGAAAGCCTGCAAAGCCATCTGCTGTGGCAGTTGAACCTCGCGCCGATGTCCGACACCGATCGCCTGATCGCCGTGACCCTGATCGACTGCATCAACAATCAGGGCTACCTCGACGAGACCCTCGAAGAAATTCTCGACGCCTTCGATCCCGAGCTCGATATCGAGCTGGATGAAATCGAAGCCGTGCTGCACCGCATCCAGCAATTCGAGCCAGCCGGCATCGGCGCACGCAACCTCAGCGAATGCCTGCTGCTGCAACTGCGTCAGCTACCCGCTAAAACGCCGTGGCTGGTCGAAGCCAAGCGTCTGGTCAGCGACTACATCGATCTGCTAGGCAGCCGCGATTACAGTCAGCTGATGCGGCGCATGAAGCTCAAGGAAGACGAGCTGCGCCAGGTCATCGAGCTGGTGCAAAGCCTCAATCCGCGTCCGGGTTCGCAAATCGAATCGTCCGAAGCCGAGTACGTGGTGCCGGACGTCATCGTGCGCAAGGACAACGAGCGCTGGCTGGTCGAACTGAACCAGGAATCCGTGCCGCGCCTGCGGGTCAACGCGCAGTACGCAGGTTTCGTCCGCCGTGCCGACACCAGCGCCGACAACACTTTCATGCGCAATCAGTTGCAGGAAGCGCGCTGGTTCATCAAAAGCCTGCAAAGCCGCAACGAAACCCTGATGAAAGTCGCCACGCAGATCGTCGAGCACCAGCGCGGCTTTCTGGAATACGGCGACGAAGCGATGAAGCCGCTGGTCTTGCATGACATCGCTGAAGCGGTCGGCATGCACGAATCGACGATTTCCCGCGTGACCACGCAGAAATTCATGCATACCCCGCGCGGTATATATGAACTGAAATACTTTTTCTCGAGCCACGTCAGCACCTCCGAAGGCGGTGAATGCTCGTCCACGGCGATCCGCGCGATCATCAAAAAACTGGTTGCCGCGGAAAATCAGAAAAAGCCGTTGAGTGACAGCAAGATCGCTGGTTTACTGGAGGCACAAGGCATTCAGGTGGCTCGCCGCACCGTCGCCAAGTACCGCGAATCTCTCGGGATCGCGCCTTCGAGCGAACGCAAGCGGTTGATGTAAGCCACGTTACAGCGTTCCAGTGGCAGGCTTTTCGGCCTGCCGCTTTATGCACTGGCAACGAAGGAGAAGCTGTATGCAAGTCAACATCAGTGGACACCAACTGGAAGTGACCGAACCTCTGCGCGACTACATCAACGAGAAACTTCAACGATTGGAGCGCCATTTCGACAAGATCACCAACGTGCAAGTCACGATGTGTGTCGAAAAGCTCAAGCAGAAAATCGAAGCCACCTTGCATATTCCCGGCAGTGAGGTCGTCGCAAACGCGGAACATACCGATATGTACGCAGCGATCGACGCATTGACCGACAAGCTCGACAAACAACTCAAAAAGCATAAGGAAAAGACCCAGAGCCTGCTTCAAGGCGCGACGGGTCGATAACCCCCCATTCCATGATCCGACTTGAAAGTATCCTGACCCCCGGCCGTTCCCTCGTGAACGTGCCGGGCGGCAGCAAAAAGAAAGCCCTCGAGCAAATTGCCAACCTGATCGCCCGGGAAGTTCCGGATCTGGAGATGCAAGATGTCTTCGAGGCTTTGATTGCCCGTGAAAAACTCGGTTCTACCGGTTTTGGCAACGGCATCGCCATCCCTCATTGCCGCCTCAAGGGCTGCGAATCCCCTATCAGCGCCTTGATACACCTGGAAGCTCCGATCGATTTCGACGCCATCGATGGTGCTCCGGTTGACCTGCTGTTCGTGCTGCTGGTCCCCGAAGCTGCCACCGATGCACACCTGGAACTGTTGCGACAGATTGCCAGCATGCTCGACCGCAAGGACGTCCGCGAAAAACTGCGTAGCGCCGCCAGTAACCAAGCCTTGTATCAGGTTGTCCTCGACGAGCAGAACGGGCAGTAATCATGCGTTTGATCATCGTCAGTGGCCGCTCCGGCTCGGGTAAAAGTACCGCTCTGAATGTCCTTGAGGACAACGGCTACTACTGCATCGACAATCTGCCGGCCGGCCTGCTGCCGGAACTGGCCGAACGCGCGCTGATTCACACCGAGTTGGCACAGCCACTGGTGGCGGTTTCCATCGACGCGCGTAATCTGCCGAGCCATCTCTCACGCTTTCCCGAGCTGCTTGAAGAAGTGCGCGGCCGGCACATCCAGTGCGATGTGTTGTATCTGGATGCCGATGAGGAAACCCTGCTCAAGCGCTTCTCGGAAACCCGTCGCCGCCACCCGCTGAGCAATGCCAACCGCTCGCTGGCCGAAGCCATCGATGACGAGACCGCCCTGCTCGGGCCGATCGCCGACCTGGCCGATCTGAAGGTCAACACCACCAACCTGAACCTGTACCAGCTACGCGATACCATAAAATTGCGCCTGCTGAACCAGCCTGAGCCGGGTACGGCGTTTCTGGTCGAGTCGTTCGGTTTCAAACGCGGCATGCCGGTGGATGCGGATCTGGTGTTCGACGTACGCTGCCTGCCCAACCCGTACTGGAAACCCGAGCTGCGCGCGCAGTCGGGTCTCGACGCACCGGTGGCCGAGTATCTGGCGGCACAGCCGGACGTCGAAGAGATGTACCAGGACATCTACGCTTATCTGTTCAAATGGCTGCCACGTTTCGCCGCAAGCAATCGTGCCTACGTCACTATTGCCATTGGCTGCACTGGCGGCCACCACCGCTCCGTCTACCTGACCGAACGTCTGGGTCAGGCGCTGCAGAAAACCTTGAAGAACGTCCAGGTTCGCCACCGCGACCTCAGCTAAAGGATTCACATCGCGATGCCTGCTCTGGAAATCGAAATCATCAACAAACTGGGCCTGCATGCCCGTGCGTCGGCGAAGTTCGTCGGCGTGGCCGGTCAGTTTCCGGATTGCACCATCAGAGTGGGCCGCACGCCGGAAACCACCGTGGATGGCAAAAGCATCATGGCGATGATGATGCTCGCTGCCGGCAAGGGCACGAAAATCTACCTGAGTACCGAAGGGCATCAGGAAGATGAGGCGCTGCAAGCGTTGGTGAATCTGATCAACAACTACTTCGATGAAGGCGGTTGATCGCTCAACCCAACGCCGTATCCATCACCATCATCAGGCAGAAGCCGATCAACAAGCCGAGGCTTGCCAGTTTGTCGTGACCATTGCGCCGCGACTCCGGGATGACTTCGTGCGTGACCACCAGCAACATCGCCCCGGCCGCCAGCGCCAATCCCAACGGCAACAACACCTGCGCCAGACTGACCAGCCGAGCACACAGTATCGCGAACACCGGCTCGACCAACCCTGACGCCGCGCCGATCAAAAACGCCCTGACCCTCGACATGCCGGCCCCGGCCAACACCAGCGCAATCACCAGCCCTTCCGGCACATCCTGCAATGCGATGCCCATCGCCAGGCTATCGGCATCCGGCATTGCGCCGCCGGCTGATACGCCGACCGCCATGCCTTCCGGGATGTTATGCGCGATGATCGCGAAGACGAACAGCCAGATACGCGGTGGAATTACCGGGTGCTCAAGCGTGCCAATGAGCATTTCCGGTGAGGCACCCGATACCTTGCGATCAACCAGATACAGACCGAATGCACCGAGCATGATCCCGAAGCAGATCAGGCCACTGGCGCCCCAAGGCGTCATGCCAAGGCTCTCTGCCGCAGCAATTCCCGGCACGATCAGCGAAAACGCCGTCGCCGCCAGCATCACCCCGGCGCCGAAACCGAGCAGTGTGTCGCCCAGCGCCTGCGGCATATTGCGAATCACCAGCACTGGCACCGCACCAAGCGCGGTGCCCAGCGCGCAGAGCGCTCCGCCCTGCAATGCTCGTGACAGCCTCGGCTCCAGATCCAGCCATTGCAGTCCGTGAGCGACCAGCAAGGTCATGCCCGCCAACAGCAACAGCGAACCGATTGCGTAACGGAACATGCGCCCACTTGCTCTCACCAGTGTTTCAGTGCCCATAGTCAGCCTTGGATTGTTTTCATTGGAGACTTAAACCAGCGCCGCCTGATAGCGCGCAGCGACTTGCGGCCAATTGATCACGTTGTAGAACGCGTTGATGTATTCCGGCCGACGGTTCTGGTAACGCAGGTAATAGGCGTGCTCCCAAACGTCGAGACCGAGAATCGGCGTGTTGCCGTTCATCAGCGGGCTGTCCTGATTACCGCTGCTTTCCACCACCAGTTGGTTATCCGGGGTCACGCTGAGCCACGCCCAGCCACTGCCGAAACGCGTCAGCGCAGCCTTGGTGAAGGCGTCTTTGAAACTGTCGAGACCGCCGAGTTGTTCATCGATGGCTTTGGCCAGCGCGCCGTCCGGTTTGCCGCCGCCATTGGGCTCCATGACTTCCCAGAACAGCGAATGATTGGCGTGACCGCCGCCCTGGTTGATCACCGCTGCGCGCAGTTTTTCCGGCAGATGCTGGACGCTGGCGACCAGTTTCTCCACCGGCCACTCGGCGTACTCAGTGCCCTCGACCGCAGCGTTAAGGTTATTGATGTAGGTCTGGTGGTGCTTGGTGTAGTGGATCTCCATGGTCTGCGCATCGATGTGCGGTTCCAGTGCGTCGTAGGCGTAAGGCAATGCAGGCAGAGTAAAAGCCATTTCAATGGACTCCATGCTGATGAGAGGCGGACAGTCGACGCGCATTGCCAGTGTGCGGGTGCAGCAGACGCTGGGTGCGCGGGTATTCACCGTGATCGCTGATGAAATTCAGCAGTTCGACGTAGGTCTTGCTGCTCTGGCGCAACGCCGCTTCCCGCAGTGCGAGGCGCTGACGTTCGTCCTGCATGGTCTGCAACAGCCGTTGATGGATCGCGCAGAGGTACTCGGCGCTTTCCTCCGGCTGATTCAGGCGCAGGTGCAGATCAGCCAGGTTGTGATGGGAGATGACGCAAGCCGCCACTGCTTCGTCGGCATCCGCCCAGCGTTCGAACAGCACCTGCGCCAAGGCCAGTGCTTGCAGATACGCCTCGCGGGCATCAATCAGCTCGCCCAGCATGAAGCAGCGATTAGCCCGTTCGATCGTGCGTTTCCAGTGCTCCATGGTGAGCCTCCAAAGCGGTTGCGGGGGTTACACGCCGCCAGCGGTGAGTTTCAGCCAGCTCGCTAATGAGATTTATCATTAGATGATAATGAGAAGCAAAACAAGGCTGCGATCTTTTTGATCCACAATAAAAAAGGCGCGCCACCCAATCGGGTGGCGCGCCTTTTTCTAAAACTGCGGAGGCTTAGCTGCCCGCGACAGTCATCTTCTCGATCAACACCGAGCCAGTGCGAATATTGCTGCGCAGTTCCAGATCATTCCCCACTGCAACAATCTGCTTGAACATGTCGCGCATGTTGCCGGCGATGGTCACTTCCTGCACCGCGAACTGGATTTCGCCGTTCTCGACCCAGAAACCCGCTGCGCCGCGCGAGTAATCACCGGTGACCATGTTCAAGCCATGGCCCATCAATTCAGTGACCAGCAGGCCACGCCCCATGCGCCGCAGCAACGCCGCCTGGTCTTCATCACCGTGGGTGACGAACAGGTTGTGTACACCGCCAGCGTTGGCGGTGCTCGGCATGCCGAGTTTGCGACCGGAGTACGTGCCAAGGATGTACGAGACCAATTCGCCTTTTTCGACGAACGGTTTGGCGTAGGTCGCCAGACCGTCACCGTCGTACGAGGCACTGCCCATGGCGCGCATCAGGTGCGGACGCTCGTCGATGGTCAGCCATTCCGGGAACAGCTTCTGTCCCAGCGTGCCTTCGAGGAACGACGACTTGCGATACAGACTGCCTCCGGAAACTGCCGACAGGAAACTGCCGAACAACCCGCCCGCCAGTTCAGCGGAAAACAATACCGGCACTTCACAAGTAGGCACCGGACGCGCGCCCAGACGGCTCGCAGCCCGTTGCGCAGCGCGCTGACCGATGCTGATCGGATCGGCCAGCAGTTCGCCCTGACGGCTCACGTCATACCAGTAATCACGCTGCATCTGGCCATCGGCCTCGGCGATCATCACGCAGCTCAGGCTGTGGCGGGTCGACGCGTAACCACCGATAAAGCCGTGGCTGTTGCCGTACACGCGACAGCCCTGATGGGTACTCAGCGTGGTGCCGTCAGCATTCTTGATGCGTGGATCGGCGTCGAACGCAGCCGCTTCACAGATCAAAGCCTTCTCGATGGCCTGCTCCGGGGTGATATCCCACTTGTGGAACAGGTCGAAATCCTGCTGCTCGCGCGCCATCAACGCGGCGTCAGCCAAACCGGACGCTTCGTCTTCGGAAGTGTGCTTGGCGATGGCCAGTGCGGCGGCCACGGTCTCGCGAATCGCATCGGGGCCGGTGGCGGACGTACTCGCCGAGCCTTTGCGCTGGCCGACATACAGAGTGATGCCGAAGCCCTGATCGCGGTTGAACTCGACCGTTTCGACTTCGCGCTGGCGTACCGAAGTCGACAGCCCCTGCTCCAGCGACACGGCTACTTCGCAGGCGCTGGCACCCTGACGCTTGGCTTCGGCGATGATCTGCTCGACTTGTTCCTGCAGTGCCGGCAATGCCTGCGGGCCGACGCTTTCAACTGCACTCATGCTCATCTCCACTCAAATTCTGCTTTCGGCTGGGGCCATCGAGCGACCGGGCCGGACAAGCGGCCCCCGACTGGTTATCATGGCGGCGTTTCTTTGCGGACTGCCACCATGGTTGATTCTTACGACGACTCCCTCGATACGGGAGAAAAAAGCAAATCTCAGGTCAAACGCGAGCTGCATGCTCTGGTTGACCTTGGCGAGCGCCTTACAACACTCAAGCCTGACTTGGTTGCGAAACTGCCTTTGACCGACGCTATGCGTCGTGCCTTGGCCGATGCGCCCAAGCACACCGCGAATATCGCGCGGAAACGGCATCTACAGTTCATCGGCAAACTGATGCGCGATCAGGACACTGACGCAATTCTGATCTTGCTCGATCAACTCGACGCCTCAACTCGTCAGTACAACGAGCGTTTCCACAATCTCGAACGCTGGCGTGACCGCCTGATCGCCGGTGACGACGCCGTGCTGGAGAAATTCGTCATCGATTACCCGGATGCCGATCGCCAGCAACTGCGTTCCCTGATCCGTCAGGCTCAGCATGAGGTTGCGCAAAACAAAGCGCCTGCCTCAAGCCGTAAAATCTTCAAGTACATCCGTGAGCTGGACGAGACTCAACGCGGTCTGCGTTGATGTTCGCCATCGGGTGGCCGCATCGCGCGCCACCCGAGGCTCCATCCCTTTTTACCCGCCCGTGCCACCTACGGTGATCGCGTCGATCTTCAGCGTCGGCTGACCCACGCCCACCGGCACCGATTGCCCATCCTTGCCGCAAGTCCCCACGCCGCTGTCCAGCGCCAGATCGTTACCCACCATCGATACCCGGCTCATCGCCTCAGGGCCGTTGCCGATCAACGTCGCGCCTTTGACCGGAGCGGTGATCTTGCCGTCCTCGATCAGATACGCCTCGCTGGTGGAGAACACGAACTTGCCGCTGGTGATATCAACCTGACCGCCGCCAAGGTTGGCGCAGTAGATGCCCTTCTTCACCGAAGCGATGATTTCTGCCGGATCGCTTTCGCCTCCGAGCATGTAGGTGTTGGTCATGCGCGGCATCGGCAGGTGCGCATAGGATTCGCGACGACCGTTGCCGGTGCGCGCCACGCCCATCAGGCGCGCGTTGAGCTTGTCCTGCATGTAGCCCTTGAGCACGCCGTTTTCGATCAGCGTGGTGCACTCGGTCGGGGTGCCTTCGTCGTCGACGCTCAGCGAACCGCGACGACCGCTCAAAGTGCCGTCATCGACGATGGTGCATAGCTTGGAGGCAACCATCTCACCCATGCGCCCGCTGTAGGCGGAACTGCCCTTGCGGTTGAAGTCACCTTCCAGACCATGACCGACCGCTTCGTGCAGCAGCACGCCGGACCAGCCCGAACCCAGCACCACCGGCAAAGTACCGGCCGGCGCCGGGATCGCTTCCAGATTGACCAATGCCTGACGCAGCGCTTCACGGGCGTAACCCATGGCACGGTCTTCAGCGAGGAAATAACGGTAATCGGTACGCCCGCCGCCGCCATGTCCACCGCGCTCGCGACGACCATTTTGCTCGACGATCACGCTGACGTTGAAGCGCACCAATGGGCGCACATCCGCCGCCAGACCGCCGTCGGTGGAAGCCACCAAAATGCGCTCCCAGACCCCGGCCATGCTCACGGTGACTTGCTGGATGCGCGGATCAAGTGCGCGGGTGGCGACGTCGATGCGTTTCAGCAGCTCGACCTTCTCGGCGCGGCTGAGCACTTCCAGCGGGTTATCCGGCGCATACAACTGGGCGACGTCTTGGGTAGTGAATGCCTGCACTGTGCCGTTCTGCCCGGCACGCGAGATCGAACGGGCCGCGCGAGCCGCAGCGCCGAGGGCTTCAAGGGTGATCGCGTTGCTGTAGGCGAAACCGGTTTTTTCCCCGGACTGCGCACGTACGCCAACGCCTTGGTCGAGATTGAAGCTGCCTTCCTTGACGATCCCGTCTTCGAGTGCCCACGACTCGGAAATCTGCCCCTGGAAATACAGGTCGGCAGCATCGATGCCCGGGCCGGCCAGATCGCCAAGCACCGCTTGCAGGCTCTCAATGGTCACGCCGCCGGGCGCCAACAGGTGATCACTGACTGAGGACAACAACTCGCTCATAGGTTCTACGCCTTAAATTCATGTTCTGAAGCAGGTCGCTGCGCGCCCTGCGAGAAAAATCGCCGATGGCCCACCACCGGCATTCGCGCCCGGATGGACGCCTGTTCGCTGCTGTCTCTGTCGGCCAGCAGCACGGCCTCACCTTGGTCCTGCTGCGCCAGCACGCGACCCCACGGGTCGACAATCGCCGCATGGCCCCAGGTTTCCCGAGGCCCCGGATGCGTCCCGCCCTGGGCCGCCGCCAGCACATAACACTGTGTTTCTATGGCCCGTGCACGAATCAGCACGTCCCAATGTGCCGCGCCGGTCACTGCCGTGAACGCCGACGGCGCGCTAATCAATTCAGCCCCGGCCGCACGCAGCTCGCTATACAGCTCGGGGAAGCGCAGGTCGTAACACACCGTCAGGCCCAATCGGCCAACCGGGGTATCAGCAACCACCACGCCACCGCCATAAGCATAGTCATCGGATTCACGATAACGCCCGCGATTGTCCGTCACATCCACATCGAACAGGTGCAACTTGTCATAGCGTGCAACGATTTCGCCGTGATCATTCACCAGCAACGAACAGGCGTGCGACTTGGCGTCCGGTTGATCGACCGGCGGCAGCGGCAAAGTGCCGGCGACTATCCATAACTTGAGGTCGCGAGCGGTCTGTTTCAACCATGGCAGGATCGGTCCTTCGCCGAGCGCTTCGGCGCGGCCGATAGCGGCGACGTCACGACGGCCTATGGCGGCAAAGTTTTCCGGCAGCACCGCGAGTCTGGCACCAGCGGCGGCCGCTTGTTCAAGCAGGCGCCGGGCATCGCGCAGATTGGCCAGCACATCGCTCTGGCTGACCATTTGAATGACCGCTAAAGACATGGCGCACTCCATGAGAGGTATGCGGCCATGCTACTCCATCGGTTCGGGGACTGGCTGATCAAAAAGGTTTGTCAAAAGTGATTTTCGGCTCTTTCCACGGGCCTTTGACCGTGTATTTGACGCTGGCAAAGCGCGCCACACGGTCGCCGATCAGCTTGTCGATCAGGAACAGCGCGCCGCCCACCGCTGGTGCACCGACGATCAGCGCGGCAATTGGCAGGTTGTTGGTCACCGGCAAGGTCACCAGTAATTTCGCATCGACCTTGTCACCAACCAGGTCCAGCGTGCCGTTGAGCTCGAGATTGCTCGAAGGCCCGGTCAGCTTGATCGGCTCCTTGGTCACGTACACACCGTTGGTCGCTTGCAGCAGGCCTTTGACCCGGTCGTAGCTCAGGCCTTTGCCGAACAGGTCGGAAAAGTCCAGACGCAGACGACGGCCAATCGAGTTGAAGTTGAGCAGACCGAACACCCGCAGCGCCTGCGCCCCGCCCTCCACTTCAACGAACTGACCCTTGTTCAGCGATGCGTCGAGGGTGCCGGAGAAACGTTTGGTCGCCAGCCATGCCGGTGATCCTGGCCAGCGGCCGTCGACGTCCATATGAAACTCTTCACTGGTGACGCTCGGCGCAAAGCCCCAGCCTTTGAGCACATCGGCGAGATTCTTGCCGCCAATGCGGCCCTTGTACCAACTGCTAGTCGCACCGGGTGCACCTTCCCAGCCGCCGCTGCCCTGCAACAAAATGCCCTTGAGACCGAGATCGAGATTGTTCAGCGCAATGCCTTTAGGCGTCGGGCGAATCTTCAGCGACCAGCCACCGACCAGATCCTGCCCCTGAAACAGCTGATTGATGGTGATATCCAGCGCCGGGATCTTCGTCGGATCTACATCGGCCAAAGGATCCGGCGCATTTTCGTCGGCCTGGACTGTCGGGTCCGGCGCCGGCAAGCGCACGTATTGCAGGTTGACCGCAATCGGCGCAGCTTTCGCATCGGGGATTGCGACCGTACCTTTGGCCTGCTGACTGTCGAGCGCCAGTGCCCACGCGGCCGGTCTGCGATTCAACTGCACCGCAGCCTGATCCAGAGTCGTGCCGAACGCCGTGAGCTTGCCGATCTTGAAGTCGGCGCTACTCAGCAGTTGCTTGGCATTGCCACCGGGGTTCTGTCCGGCGTATTTACCGAGCAGATCCTGCCACGGCTTGACGTCCAGCTCCGACAGCACACCGCGCACGCGCAGACCTTTGGCGCCGGGTAATACCGCCTCGCCGGCACCGAGGAACAGTTCGCCACGACCGTCGGCGAAATTGCTCGGCGGCGCAGCAAAGGTGAAGTTGGCCAGTTGATCGTAGTTGACCCAGTAACGCCGCTCCTGCCCCTGCAGAGTCATGCGGAAGGTCGTGTCGCGCCCGGTCTCGGCGTTCATGCCAAACGGCGCAGGCAGATCGACCGCCACGCCTTTGAGATTGGAGCTGACCAGCAACTGACCGTCGGCACCGTCCAGATTCACTTGTAGCTGATAAGGAATCGTCCCGGAGACTGGCAGTGGCTGGGTCACGTTAAGCCAGTCGGTGAGTTTTTTGACCTCGACCTGCCCCGACGCGGCTACACGGGTTTTAAGCTTGCCGGGACTGCCATCGGCGAAAATCTGCGCTGTCACCGGTTTATCAAAGGCCCGTGCACTGATGTTTTGTCCGCTCAAGCCCTTCGCGCTGTCGAAGCGGAAGTCACCCTTGAGTTGCGTCAGCTCAAGCGTGGGTTCAGCCAGTTTCAGCCGCGCGTTGGCCGTTTTGAAATCGACGCGGATCTTCGGCTCCTCGCCCTTGGCCAGCGGAATATCCAGCTTGAGCTTGCCTTGCAGATCACCCGCGCCTTCCCAGCCGGCGAAGGTTTCGCCCGTGCCGATCGGCGCGTCCTGCAGAATCTTCAAGCCATCGCCCAGCCCGCCAACGAACGCACCATCGAGGTACATATGCGCGCTCTGCCCGGTCGGCACATGCGGGATGTTGACGAACACATCACTGACCAGGGTATCGAGCAACTGACCTTTGCTAGCGAGAATGCGCACGCCGCTGTCCTCGATAAACACGTCACCGCTGACTTTGCTTATATGCGGCCAGCCCGGCTGGAACGCCAGTTCGGCATCATGCACCTTGAAGAACAGACTGATGCTGCGATCCGCTTCACCGGCGTTTTTGCTCAGCGAGCCTTGATACTGGAAAAAGCCCTGATCGACCGCGCCTTTCAAAATCGCGGTGCGCAGCCATTCGTCGAGTGCCGGGCTCAACACTTTCGGCAAGTACTTGGCGGTGTAACGACCGTCGCCATCGACCAGGCCGACGCGCAGGTCCATGTAGTCTTCCTGGCTATGGTCGAAATGCAGACGGATCAGGAAGTCGCCGGCAATCTTGCCCTCCTCGCCCAGCACTTTCAGATACGGCGCGATCAGGGTGAAGCCTTCTTTATCAAGCTTCCAGGTCAACCGCGCGTTGGCGTGAATGTATTGCCACGGCTTGGCGAAGATCGGGTCGAGGTGCAGGACGAAGTCGTCGCTGTCCATGCGCAATTCACCGCCTCCAAGGTTGCCGGTGAGGCTGCCGCTGACGTTCCGCGCCGCCGGGGCGCCGTGGTAGGCGTCGAAACCGATGCGGTCAAGGTTGGTGGCGAAGCTGAATTTAGTGTCGTCGGTGGCATTCGGCCGGAAATCCAGCAGCACATTGCGCAGAACACCGGTGACTTTCAGGCGCTCGACGGCGGTGGCGACACCTTGCGGCAGTGGCCCGAGAGCATTGAGCAGCGGCGTGATAGGGGTTAGGTCAAGTCGGTCGGCCTGCAGATGCCAGAGCTCTTCGACTTTATCGGTAGCAAGCGTCTGCTTGATCTGGACGCGAGATTCCCAGCGAGTTTCGCCGAAGTTCATCGCCAGCGAATCGAGAGTGACGGTCGCGCCTTCGGTACCGCGCTGGTAATAACCGTTGAGCGCCAGATTATCGAGCTGAATCGGTTTGCGCTCGGCGTAGGCACCTTTGACTTGCGGGGCGTTCAGACGGATCGCCGCGCTTTGCAGCGCGCCTTCGTTCCAGTCAACCCAGACCTCGCCGCCGGCCTTGATCGTGGAGAAATTCCATTGTTGAGTCAGACGTTCCGGCAGCCATTTCGACCAGTCACTTTGCGGCAGGCTGACGTAACCTTCGACGCCGCCGTTTTTCCACTGATCGGCGCGAATCCGTGTGCGCAGACTCATGGCGACCGGTTGGCCACCGGGTAAGGTCAGTCGCGCATCGAGGCGCTGGCGGCTGGCACCGGTCTTGAGGCTGAGGCCGACGTAGGTCAGGGTCATTGGCGGGTGATCCAGCGGCTGCAACGTCACCTGACTGTCGAGCACCGACAGTTGCTGGACCATCTGCATGCGATTCAACAGTTGCTCGGGATCCAGCGGCTGATCCTTCTGCACCGGCAAGCCTTCCAGCGCCCACTGGCCGTCCGCGCCTTCCTTGAGGCTGATCTTCAAACCGTTGAGTTCGAGATGGGCAATGCGCACTTCGCGGGCCAGCAGACTGGCCCACAGATCCGGCACCACGCGGACCTGATCCAGACGCAAGGCATTGGCGCCATCGCCGACCATCACATCATGCGCCAGCAGGATCGGCGCGAACCCGCTCCAGTTGCCTTCCAGTTCACCGATCTGTAGCGGCATGCCCAAGGCCGCGGTGGCTTTGTCTTCAATCTCGGCACGATATTCGGCCACCAGTGGCGTGAGTTCCCGGCCGAGACTGACGTACAACGCCAGCAACACCAGAACCAACGCGCACAGGCTCAGACCCCAGCGGGTCAGTGCAGCCAAAATGCGTGTCAGACGGTCCATGTCAGGTGGCTCCCATGGCAAAAATACTGCAAAAAGCTGAGGCCAGCCGTTTCAGGAAAAATGTGCTGCAGCGTTTCAGAGCAGCACCACGTCGTATTGTTCCTGCGAATACATGGTTTCGACCTGGAAGCGAATCGTGCGGCCGATGAACACCTCGAGTTCGGCGACGTTGCCCGACTCCTCATCCAGCAAGCGGTCGACGACTTTCTGGTTCGCCAACACGCGATAACCTTCGGCCTGATAGGCGCGGGCTTCGCGCAGAATCTCGCGGAAGATTTCGTAGCAGACGGTTTCCGGCGTCTTCAACTTGCCTCGGCCCTGACAGCTGCTGCACGGTTCACACAGCACTTGCTCAAGGCTTTCGCGGGTGCGCTTGCGGGTCATCTGCACCAGACCGAGCTCGGTGATACCGATAATGTTGGTCTTGGCGTGATCGCGCTCGAGCTGTTTTTCCAGCGTGCGCAACACCTGTCGCCGGTGTTCTTCATCTTCCATGTCGATGAAGTCGATGATGATGATCCCGCCCAGATTGCGCAGGCGCATCTGCCGCGCAATGGCAGTGGCGGCTTCGAGGTTGGTCTTGAAAATGGTTTCTTCGAGGTTGCGATGACCGACGAACGCGCCAGTGTTGACGTCGATGGTGGTCATGGCTTCCGC
The DNA here is from genome assembly GCF_049897765.1 of Pseudomonas sp. TWP3-2. Lineage (NCBI taxonomy): Bacteria > Pseudomonadati > Pseudomonadota > Gammaproteobacteria > Pseudomonadales > Pseudomonadaceae > Pseudomonas > Pseudomonas sp. TWP3-2. The sequence continues at coordinate 40,640 of NZ_JAFCWW010000011.1, forward strand.
CGGGTCGATCACCAGATAACCGCCGGACTTGAGCGGGACTTTGCGCTCAAGGGCTTTCTGGATTTCGTCTTCGACGCCGTACAGGTCGAAAATCGGCCGCTCGCCCGGATAGTGTTCCAGGCGATCGGCAATTTCCGGCATCAGCTCGGCGACGAACTGCGTGGTTTTCTGGAAGGTTTCCCGCGAGTCGATGCGGATCTTCTCGATTTTCGGGCTGACCAGATCGCGCAAGGTGCGCAGGGCGAGGCCGAGGTCTTCGTAGATCACGCTTGGCGCGCCGATGGTTTTGATCTGCTCGTTGATTTGATCCCACAGGCGCCGCAGGTAGCGAATGTCCATGAGGATTTCATCAGCGCCGGCACCCTCGGCGGCAGTGCGCAGAATGAACCCGCCGACTTCCTTGATGCCTTCTTTGGCCACGCAATCGCTGACCACCTGCTTGAGGCGTTCGCGCTCGGCTTCGTCTTCGATTTTCAGGGAAATGCCGACGTGGGCGGTGCGCGGCATGTACACCAGATAACGCGACGGGATCGAAAGCTGCGTGGTCAGCCGCGCGCCTTTGGAACCGATCGGATCCTTGGTGACCTGCACCACCAGGCTCTGGCCTTCGTGTACCAGCGCACTGATGCTCTCGACTGCCGAGCCTTCGCGCTGGGAGATTTCCGAAGCGTGGATAAATGCCGCGCGATCCAGACCGATATCGACGAACGCCGCCTGCATGCCCGGCAGCACACGCACCACTTTGCCTTTATAGATGTTGCCGACGATCCCGCGTTTTTGCGTGCGTTCGACGTGCACTTCTTGCAACACACCGTTTTCAACCACCGCCACGCGCGATTCCATCGGCGTGATGTTGATCAGAATCTCTTCACTCATGGCAGGGTCTCGTTCAGGCGTGTTCACGATAATGGCCGCATCTTGATCCGCACACCGCTTACGGCGCGCTCAGGGGTTGCCAACAGGGTATGCCGAAATGGCCGAGCAGTTCTGCGCTTTCGCATAGGGGCAAACCCACCACGGCCGAGTAGCTGCCGTTGAGCCCGGCAACAAACACCGCGCCGAGCCCCTGAATGCCATAACCGCCGGCCTTGTCTCGAGGCTCGCCACTGGCCCAGTAGGCGGCGGCTTCATCCCGGCTGATCGGCCGGAAGCGCACCAGACTCCGTACCACTCGTGATTCGCAGCGCGCGCCGTCGAGCAGGGCGATTGCGGTCAGCACTTCATGCTCCTTGCCGGACAACATCATCAGCATGGCGCATGCATCGGCTTCGTCCACTGGTTTCCCAAGAATTTTGCCGTCGAGCACCACGGCGGTGTCGGCGCCCAGCACCACGCAGTCTACGTCAGCGACCAGCGTGCGCCGTCCGGCCTCGGCCTTGCCGCGCGCCAGACGCTCGACATAGGCGGCAGGGGCTTCGTTGGCTTGTGCGGTTTCATCGATGTCCGCGTTGACGGCGGTGAACGGCACGCCGATCTGCGTGAGCAATTCACGTCGACGCGGCGAGCCGGAGGCGAGGTAGAGCGACTTCATCAAGACATCTCCCTGTCGAGGTGCGGGCACATGCCTGACCGAGTTAATTGATTTTGTAGCGCCGGCGCAATCCACGCAGAGCGAAGCTGACCCACGGCCAGAGCAAGGCGCTGACCAGTGCCGGCAACACCAGTGCCAGCGTTGGCTGACGGTTGCCGGTCAAGGCGCTGAGCCACAACTGCACCAACTGTGCGAGGCCGAAGATCACCAGGATCACCAGGCACTGTTGCCACATCGGGAACATGCGCAGGCGCTGCTGCAAGGACAGCACGAGGAAGGTAATCAGCGTCAGGATCAAAGCGTTCTGCCCAAGCAGCGTGCCGTACAGCACGTCTTCGGCCAGTCCCAGACAAAACGCTGTGACCATGCCGACCGTGTGCGGCATGTACAGCGCCCAGAAGGTCAGCAGCAACGCCAGCCACAGCGGACGCAGGATTTCCATGAATTGCGGCAGCGGCGAGACGCTGAGCAGCATGCCGATGGCAAACGTCAGCCAGACTATCCAGCCGTTTCGGGAGGCTTTGACACCGACCATTATTCTCGTCCCCCGGTAGTAGCAGGCGCTGTGACTGGCGGTTTGGCCGGTGGTTTGCTGGCCGCAGGTGGTTTGGCCGCAGCCGGTTTCGCGGCAGGTTTGGCTGGCGTGGCGCTGGCCGGTGCGGCGGCGGGCGCCGGTTCTGCGGCAGGAACGGCCGGAGCAGTAGCGGTCGCCGGCATGACCAACGGTTTCGGCACAGTCGCCGGCAACATTGGACCACCGCCATGAGCGTCCAGCGCTTCTTGCGCCTGTGCCGCATCATTGGCGCGCTCTTCGGCAGTGCGCGAGTCGCTGAACACCAGCAGCAAGTAGCGGCTGCGGTTCAATGCGGCAGTCGGCACGGCACGCACAATCGCGAACGGCTGGCCGGAATCGTGAATCACTTCCTTGACCGTCGCCACCGGGTAACCCGCCGGGAAGCGCTGGCCGAGACCGGAGCTGACCAGCAGATCGCCTTCTTTGATGTCAGCGGTATCGGCAACGTGGCGCAATTCCAGGCGTTCCGGATTACCGGTGCCGCTGGCAATCGCACGCAGACCGTTACGGTTCACCTGCACCGGAATGCTGTGAGTGGTGTCGGTCAGCAGCAATACACGCGAGGTGTAGGGCATCAACTCGACCACCTGCCCCATCAAGCCACGGGCATCGAGTACCGGCTGACCGAGCACCACGCCATCGCGCTCACCTTTGTTGATGATGATGCGATGGGTGAACGGATTCGGGTCCATGCCGATCAACTCGGCCACTTCGACCTTCTCGTTGACCAGCGCGGAGGAATTGAGCAACTCACGCAGCCGAACGTTCTGCTCGGTAAGGGCCGCAAGCTTTTGCAAGCGCCCCTGCAACAGCAGGTTTTCGGTCTTGAGTTTTTCGTTGTCAGCGACAAGTTCGGTGCGACTGCCGAACTGACTGGCCACTCCTTCCCAGAGACGACCGGGCAGATCAGTGATCCAGTAGGCATCCATCAACACCAGCGACGCTTGGCTGCGTGCAGGTTTGAGCAGATTGAAGCGGGCATCGACCACCATCAATGCGACCGATAGCACGGCCAGCACCAACAAGCGCACGCCCAGTGAGGGGCCTTTGGCGAAAAGCGGTTTAATAAGCCGCTCCTCCCAGGCAAATGTTCTGTTTATTCATACGGCATCAAACCGGCCTGGATGAAGACTGACAGAAGATAAACGCCAACAGGCAGCACTGCAAAGTGCTGCCTGCGCGCTCACCCACGTATTGCAATCCGCGACTTATTCGCTGGAGAGCAGGTCCATGGTGTGCTTATCCATCATTTCCAGTGCACGGCCACCACCGCGAGCAACACAGGTCAGCGGATCTTCGGCAACGATCACCGGCAGACCGGTTTCCTGCGCCAGCAGCTTGTCGAGGTCACGCAGCAGCGCGCCACCACCGGTCAGCACCAGGCCACGCTCGGCGATGTCGGAAGCCAGTTCCGGCGGCGATTGCTCCAGCGCGCTTTTCACGGCCTGAACGATAGTGGCCAGGGACTCTTGCAGAGCTTCCAGCACTTCGTTGGAGTTCAGGGTGAATGCGCGTGGAACGCCTTCGGCCAGGTTGCGACCGCGAACGTCGACTTCGCGAACTTCGCCGCCCGGGTAGGCAGTACCGATTTCCTGCTTGATGCGCTCGGCAGTGGATTCGCCGATCAGGCTGCCGTAGTTGCGACGCACATAAGTGATGATCGCTTCGTCGAAGCGGTCGCCGCCAACGCGTACGGATTCGGCATACACCACACCGTTCAGGGAGATCAGCGCGATTTCGGTAGTACCACCACCGATATCCACGACCATCGAGCCGCGTGCTTCTTCAACCGGCAGGCCGGCACCGATCGCAGCAGCCATCGGCTCTTCGATCAGGAACACTTCACGCGCACCTGCACCAAGGGCCGATTCACGGATGGCACGACGCTCAACCTGAGTGGATTTGCACGGAACGCAGATCAGCACACGAGGGCTAGGCTGCAGAAAACTGTTTTCGTGAACCTTGTTGATAAAGTATTGCAGCATCTTTTCGCAGACGCTGAAGTCGGCGATCACGCCGTCCTTCATCGGACGAATGGCAGCAATGTTGCCCGGCGTACGTCCGAGCATGCGCTTGGCTTCAGTGCCGACAGCGACGACACTTTTCTGATTACCGTGTGTCCGAATGGCCACAACCGATGGCTCATTCAGGACGATACCGCGCTCGCGCACGTAAATAAGGGTGTTGGCAGTGCCCAGGTCAATGGAAAGATCGCTGGAAAACATGCCACGCAGTTTCTTGAACATGGGAAAGGGACCCTAGGCAACGCGTGGGTAAAAAAGTGCGGCAAACTCTAACAACGACAGGGATTTTGGGCAAGGCGCCAATATGTTAAATTGGCCGCTTTTCTGTGCACCAAGCCCCACAATCGCGGCCTTATGACCGTAGAAGTGCGGTAGTGTTCCGACAATCTAACACACGGACGCCGTCCGTTCTGTTTTCCACTGGAGAATCCCGATGGCACTAGAACGCTCCGACGTGGAAAAAATCGCGCATTTGGCCTGCCTTGGCCTTAATGATGCCGATCTTCCGCACATCACCTCGGCCCTCAACAGCATTCTCGGTCTGGTCGACGAAATGCAGGCTGTTAATACCGACGGTATCGAGCCATTGGCCCACCCGCTGGAAGCCAGTCAGCGTTTGCGCGCTGACGTCGTGACCGAGACGAATAATCGCGAGGCCTATCAGTCCATCGCACCAGCGGTCGAAAACGGCCTGTACCTGGTTCCGAAAGTCATCGACTAAAGGGAAAGAGCCTGCAATGCATCAAATGACTCTGGCCGAGATCGCCCGCGGTCTCGCCGATAAAAAGTTTTCCTCCGAAGAGCTGACCAAAGTCCTGCTGGCGCGTATTACCCAGCTCGATCCACAGCTCAACAGTTTCATCAGCCTCACCGAAGAGCTGGCCCTCGAGCAGGCGCAAGCCGCTGACGTGCGCCGGGCCAACGGTGAGAGCGGCGCGCTGCTGGGTGCGCCGATCGCCCACAAGGACTTGTTCTGCACCAAGGGCATTCGCACCAGCTGCGGCTCGAAGATGCTCGACAACTTCAAGGCTCCGTATGACGCCACCGTGGTCGCCAAACTGGCGGCTGCCGGCGCTGTGACCCTGGGCAAGACCAACATGGACGAATTCGCCATGGGTTCGGCCAACGAGTCGAGCTACTACGGCGCGGTGAAAAACCCGTGGAACCTTGAGCACGTGCCGGGCGGTTCGTCCGGTGGTTCGGCGGCAGCGGTTGCCGCGCGCCTGTTGCCGGCCGCCACTGCGACCGACACTGGCGGTTCGATTCGCCAACCCGCCGCGTTCACCAACCTGACCGGCCTGAAGCCGACCTACGGTCGTGTTTCGCGCTGGGGCATGATTGCCTACGCTTCCAGCCTCGATCAGGGTGGCCCTCTGGCGCGCACTGCCGAAGACTGCGCAATTTTGTTGCAGGGTATGGCTGGCTTCGATCAGAACGACTCCACCAGCATCGATGAACCCGTGCCGGACTACACCGCAGGCCTGAATGGCTCGCTGCAAGGCCTGCGCATCGGCGTGCCGAAGGAATACTTCGGCGCCGGTCTCGACCCGCGCATCGCCGAGCTGATCCAGAACAGCATCAAAGAGCTGCAGAAGCTCGGTGCCGTGATCAAGGAAATCAGCCTGCCGAACATGCAGCACGCCATTCCGGCGTACTACGTGATCGCGCCGGCCGAGGCTTCTTCGAACCTGTCGCGTTTCGACGGTGTGCGTTTCGGCCATCGCTGCGACCAGCCGAAAAATCTCGAAGACCTGTACAAGCGTTCGCGCGGCGAAGGCTTCGGGCCTGAAGTACAACGCCGGATCATGGTTGGTGCCTACGCGCTGTCCGCCGGTTACTACGACGCCTACTACCTGAAAGCGCAGAAGATCCGTCGTCTGGTGAAGAACGATTTCATGACTGCCTTTAATGAAGTCGACATCATCCTCGGCCCGACCACGCCCAACCCGGCCTGGAAACTCGGCGCGAAGAACAGCGACCCGGTCGCTGCCTATCTGGAAGACGTCTACACCATCACCGCCAACCTCGCGGGCCTGCCGGGCCTGTCGATGCCGGCCGGTTTCGTCGACGGTCTGCCGGTCGGCGTGCAATTGCTCGCTCCGTATTTCCAGGAAGGTCGCCTGTTGAACGTTGCCCACCAGTATCAGCTCAACACTGACTGGCACACCCGCACCCCAACCGGCTTCTGAGGAGACACACATGCAATGGGAAGTCGTGATCGGGCTGGAGATTCATACCCAGCTCACCACCCGGTCGAAAATCTTTTCCGGTAGTTCCACCACCTTCGGTTCCGAGCCGAACACTCAGGCCAGCCTGATCGATCTGGGCATGCCCGGCGTGCTGCCGGTGCTCAACCAGGAAGCAGTGCGCATGGCGGTGATGTTCGGTCTGGCGGTTGACGCCGAGATCGGTCAGCACAACGTGTTCGCGCGTAAAAACTACTTCTATCCGGACCTGCCCAAGGGCTACCAGATCAGCCAGATGGAATTGCCGATCGTCGGCAAGGGCTATATGGACATCGCGCTGGAAGACGGCACGGTCAAACGTGTCGGCATCACCCGCGCGCACCTGGAAGAAGACGCCGGCAAGAGCCTGCACGAAGAATTCAACGGTGCCACCGGCATCGACCTGAACCGTGCCGGCACGCCGCTGCTGGAAATCGTTTCCGAGCCGGACATGCGCAGCGCCAAGGAAGCCGTGGCTTACGTCAAGGCGATGCACGCGTTGGTACGTTATCTGGGCATCTGCGACGGCAACATGGCCGAAGGCTCGCTGCGTTGCGACTGCAACGTGTCGATCCGTCCGAAAGGCCAGGTTGAGTTCGGTACGCGCTGCGAGATCAAGAACGTCAACTCGTTCCGTTTCATCGAGAAGGCGATCAACTCCGAGATCCAGCGCCAGATCGACCTGATCGAAGACGGCGGCAAAGTGATCCAGCAGACGCGTCTGTACGATCCGAACAAGGACGAAACCCGTCCGATGCGTTCGAAAGAGGAAGCCAACGACTACCGTTACTTCCCCGATCCGGACCTGTTGCCGGTGATCATCGAAGACTCGTTCCTCGACGAGGTGCGCGCCACCCTGCCGGAACTGCCACCGCAGAAACGCGAGCGCTTCCAGAGCGAGTTCGGTCTATCGGCCTACGACGCCAACGTGCTGGCCACCAGCCGTGAGCAAGCCGACTACTTCGAGAAAGTCGCGAGCATCGGCGGCGACGCCAAACTGGCGGCGAACTGGGTGATGGTCGAGTTGGGCAGCCTGCTCAACAAGCAAGGCCTGGACATCGAACAGTCGCCGGTTTCCGCCGAGCAACTGGGCGGCATGTTGCAGCGCATCAAGGACAACACCATCTCCGGCAAAATCGCCAAAGTGGTGTTCGAAGCGATGGCCAATGGCGAAGGCAGCGCGGACGAGATCATCGACAAGCGCGGCTTGAAGCAAGTCACCGACAGCGGCGCGATCTCGGCAGTGCTGGACGAAATGCTTGCGGCCAACGCCGAGCAGGTCGAACAATACCGCGCGGCAGACGAAGCCAAACGCGGCAAGATGTTCGGCTTCTTCGTCGGCCAGGCCATGAAAGCCTCCAAAGGCAAGGCCAACCCGCAACAGGTCAACGAACTGCTGAAAAGCAAGCTCGAAGGCTGATAAGGATGGAGCCAGCCAACAAGACTGGCTTGATCCCCTGTGGCGAGGGAGCTTGCTCCCGCTCGGCCGCGAAGCGGTCGCAAAGCCGGACGGTGCATTTTTCCAATGAATGCGCTGTCCGATTTGGGTCTGCTGCGCAGACCAGCGGGAGCAAGCTCCCTCGCCACAATTATTTCAGGAGCCTTTGAATGAAACGCCTGCTAGGCGCCTGCGCCCTGCTCTCCCTGCTAGCCGGTTGCAGCAGCACCGGCATCATCGACCCGCACGGTTACGACCAGACCGGCGTCGCCTCCTATTACGGAGCCAAACATCACGGTAAACGCACCGCCAGTGGCGAAGCGTTCAACCAGAATTCCCTGACCGCCGCCCACCGCCAGCTACCCTTCGGCACGCGGGTGAAGATCACCAACCTGAAAAACGCTGAATCGGTCGTAGTGCGTATCAACGACCGAGGCCCGCACACCCGTGGCCGCTTGATCGATGTTTCGCGCGCGGCGGCCGACCGACTCGGCATGCTGCGCAGCGGCACCGCACGGGTTCGTGTGCAGGCCCTCGACTGATGGAGCGCCGACTATTTTCGGACTAACCGACCTACCTCTGATCAGCCTGATCGAATTGCTCAGCGGCCTGCTGTTGCTGATCGCCGGAGCTGAGCTGATGGTGCGCGCCGCCGTGCGCCTGGCCGCGCGCCTGCATGTGCGACCGCTGATCATCGGCCTGACCATCGTCGCCCTCGGCAGCAGCGCCCCGCAAATGGCGGTCAGCCTGCAAGCCGCGCTGGCGCACAACCCCGACATCGCCGTCGGCAGCGTGGTCGGCAGCAGCATCTTCAATATCCTTGTGACCCTTGGTCTGTCGGCACTGATCATCCCATTGCGCGTGTCGCGACAACTGGTGCGCCTCGATATTCCCCTGATGATCGGCGCCAGTCTGCTGGTGTTTTTATTGGCGTGGAATGAAGAGATTGGACGCTTCGACGGCGTCCTGTTGCTCGGCGCATTGGCGCTGTATCTCGGCCTGTTATTGCGCCAGTCGCGACACTCGACGCGTCCGCACTCCGAACAACCGCAGGGGCCGCAAGCCTCGTGGTTCACCAGCCTGCTGATGATTGTCGGCGGATTGGCGATGCTGGTATTCGGCGGGCATCTGCTGCTCGGCGCGGCGGTGGTGGTGGCGACAGATCTGGGATTCTCCGAGCGGGTGATCGGCCTGACCGTAGTCGCCGTCGGCACCTCGCTGCCGGAACTCGCCACCTCGCTGATCGCCGCATTGCGCGGGCAGCGGGATATCGCCGTGGGCAACGTGATCGGCGCCAACCTGTTCAACCTGCTTGGGGTATTGGGCGTCACTGCGCTGATCGCGCCGATGCCACTTTCCGTGTCGCCAAATGCGCTGGATTTCGACCTGCCGGTGATGCTCGGTGTCGCGATACTTTGCCTGCCAGTGTTCTACGCCAGCTACCGCGTGACCCGCGCCGAAGGCCTGTTGCTGCTCAGTTTGTATCTGGTCTACGGGCTGCACGTGGTGTCGTTCACCACCGGCATGCCGCTGGCCGGCAAGCTCGAGCGATTGATGCTGTTTTATGTCCTGCCGCCGCTGCTGGCGTTTCTGCTATTCACGTCAGTGCGCGCCTGGCGCCGTCAACACCACAGGAAGGATGTGCCATGAACGATTCGAAGAAGTCCGGCGTTGAAGTCCGTCGTCAGGTGATGGGCGATGTGTTCGTTGATCGCGCCTTGGGCAACGCCACCGAGTTCACCCAGCCGTTACAGGATTTCGTCAACGAACATGCCTGGGGCGGCGTATGGAATCGCGAAGGTCTGCCGCTGAAGACGCGCAGCCTGATCACCCTCGCCGCGCTGACCGCGCTCAAGTGCCCGCAAGAGCTGAAGGGCCACGTGCGCGGGGCGTTGAACAATGGCTGCACGGTCGAAGAGATCCGCGAGGCGCTGCTGCATTGCGCAGTGTATGCCGGCGTACCGGCGGCGATTGATGCGTTTCGCGCGGCGCAGGAAGTGATCGACAGCTACCAGCCTGAGTGACCTTCCGGTCAGATCCACCCGCCCCACTGCAAGATGAAGATCCCGACGTTGGTGGTGATCGCCGCCATCAACGTGGTCAGCACGATAATCGCCGCCGCCAGTTCATGATTGCCCTGCGCCGCCCGCGCCATGACAAAACTGGCCGCAGCGGTCGGGCTGCCGAAGTACAGAAACAGAATCCCCAGCTCGGCCCCGCGAAACCCCCACAGCCATGCGCCTGCGGTTGCCAGCACTGGCAAACCGATCATCTTCACCAGACTCGAGCTGAGCGCCATGTTGCCGCTTTTGCGCAACGCCGCCAGCGACAGCGTGCCGCCGATGCAGATCAGCGCCAGTGGCAACGTGGTCTGCGCCAGATACTGGCCGGAGGTTTCCAGCCAGCCCGGCAGACCGATCTTGAAATAGGCAAACGGCGCCGCCGCGATCACGCTGATGATCAGCGGATTGCTGAACACGCTTTTGCAGATGCTCCACGGATCGGACTTGATCACCGGGCTGTACACCGCCAGCACTATGGTCGAGAGCGTGTTGTAAAACAGGATCACCAACGCCGCGAGAATCGCCCCGAGCGAAATCCCGTAGTCGCCGTACATGCTCGCCGCCAGCGCCAGACCGATCACGCCGTTGTTACCGCGAAACGCGCCTTGGGTATAAATGCCGCGATCTTCACGCGGACATTTGAAAATCGCCCAACCCCAGGCCAAGGCGAAACTCACCAGCGTCGCAATCGAGAAATAGATCAGCAGCGCCGGTTGCAGTGCCGCGTGCAGATCGGCGTGCAGGATGCCGAGAAACAGCAGCGCCGGCATGGTCACGTTGAACACCAGCGACGAGGCGGTGTGGATGAAGTTGTCGTTGATCCAGTCGATGCGCTTGAGCAGCACACCGAGAAACAGCATGGCAAACACCGGCGCGGTGATGTTCAGGGTTTCGAGGAAGATTGCCAGCATGCCGAGGAGCCTTGGGTGAGCGTCGTTAGGGGCCAATGATAAAGCAAAAGCCCCTCACCCTAGCCCTCTCCCGGAGGGAGAGGGGACCGATCGGGGGATATTCAAAAAATCCACCGACCTGAAATGACATCTTTGAATCCACAATCGACTCGGTCTTTCAGGTCGATGTATTGCGCAAGACTACTCGGTCGGCCCCCTCTCCCTCCGGGAGAGGGCTGGGGTGAGGGTAAGCTCTTGATCTTCCCCTAGTCCATCAAGTAATCGGCGCCGGATTAAACAACGTAATGTCGTTAAACAACTTGTGCTTCTCCGCCCAGGTCTGCTGCCGACCACTCGCCACATCCAGGTAGTAGTGAAACAACTCCCAGCCCAACTCCTCGATAGTCGCGCGCCCGGTCGCAATCCGCCCGGCATCAATGTCAATCAGATCCGGCCAGCGTTGTGCCAATTCCGTTCGCGTCGAAACCTTCACCACCGGCGCCATCGCCAACCCGTAAGGCGTACCACGGCCGGTGGTGAACACATGCAGATTCATCCCCGCCGCCAACTGCAACGTGCCGCAGACAAAATCACTCGCTGGCGTCGCGCAGAAGATCAGCCCCTTCTGCTTGAAACGCTCGCCGGGACCAAGCACGCCGTTGATCGCACTGCTGCCGGATTTGACGATCGAGCCCAACGACTTCTCGACAATGTTCGACAACCCGCCCTTCTTGTTGCCCGGCGTGGTGTTGGCGCTGCGATCCGCTTCGCCCTTGGCCAGGTAGCGGTCGTACCAGTCCATTTCGCGCACCAGTTCCTTGGCCACGGTTTCGGTCTGGGCGCGTGAGGTCAGCAGGTAAATCGCATCGCGTACTTCGGTGACTTCGGAAAACATCACCGTCGCCCCCGCACGCAAGAGCAAGTCCGAGGCATAACCCAGCGCGGGGTTGGCGGTGATCCCGGAAAAGGCATCGCTACCGCCACACTGCATGCCGAGGATCAGCTCGGAGGCCGGCACGGTTTCGCGGCGGCGCTGGTCGAGTTTCTTCAGGCGAGTTTCGGCTAACGCCATGATCTGCTCAATCATCTCGGTGAAACCGTGGCTGGAATCCTGCAAGCGATACAGCCACGGCTCGCTGAGATCCACCGACGCATCGTCCTCATGCATCACCTGCCCGGCCTGCAATTTCTCGCAGCCCAGACTGATCACCAGCGCCTCGCCGCCCAGATTCGGGTTGCGCGCCAGATTGCGCACGGTGCGGATCGGGATGTAAGCATCGGTGGCGGTAATCGCCACGCCGCAACCGTAACTGTGGGTCAGCGCCACCACGTCATCGACGTGCGGGTACTTCGGCAGCAGCTCATCCTTGATGCGTTTGACCGCGTGATCGAGCACGCCGGTGACGCACTGCACGGTGGTGGTGATCCCGAGAATGTTGCGCGTGCCGACGGTGCCGTCGGCGTTGCGGTAACCCTCAAACGTGAAGCCTTCCAGTGGTTCAGGCGCGGCCGGCACTTCGGTGGACAGCGGCAAGCTGTCCAGCGGCGGTGCGGTCGGCATGCGCAGTTGATCTTCCTTGACCCAACTGCCACGGGGAATCGGCTGCAATGCATAGCCGATCACCTGACCGTAGCGAATCACCGTGCCGCCCTCGGGAATATCCACGAGCGTGACCTTGTGGCTCTGTGGCACAAAATCCACCGTCACCAGGCCATCGGCGAATTCAGTGCCCGCAGGCACACCTTGGTCGTTGACCACTACCACTACGTTGTCCCGCTCGTGCAGGCGGATGTAGCGCGGCGAGTCGGAATGTTCAATCAACTGCATGACGCCGCTCCTCAGGAATGCGCTTGAGACAATTTACCGCTGGCTTCAATACCACCCGTGGTTGGCGGCTCTTTGAGTACCACACGTTTGATCGGGCCGACGATCACCAGATAGCTGAACACCGCAACCAGTGCGTTGGCACCGACAAACACCAAGGCCCATTTGAACGAACCGGTGGAGCTGATGATGTAGCCGATGACGATTGGCGTGGTGATCGAAGCGATGTTGCCGAAGGTGTTGAACAAGCCACCACTCAGACCGGCAATCTGTTTTGGCGAAGTGTCGGAAACCACTGCCCAACCGAGCGCGCCAACGCCTTTGCCGAAGAATGCCAGGGCCATGAAGCCGACCACCATCCATTCCACGTCAACATAGTTGCAGGCGACGATGCTGCTGGAAACCAGCAGGCCGGCGATGATCGGCGCTTTGCGGGCGAAGGTCAGCGAATGGCCTTTGCGCAGCAGGTAATCGGAAATCACCCCGCCGAGCACGCCACCGATGAAGCCGCAGATCGCCGGCAACGAAGCGATGAAACCGGCCTTGAGGATGGTCATGCCGCGCTCCTGCACCAGATACACCGGGAACCAGGTCAGGAAGAAATAGGTGATGCCGTTGATGCAGTACTGGCCCAGATACACGCCGAGCATCATGCGATTGGTCAGCAACTGGCGGATGTAATCCCACTTCGGACCGTCGGATTTTTTGCCGCGCTGGTCCATGTCGACCATGCCGCCGTTGTCGGCGATGTGCTTGAACTCGGCATCATTGATGCGCGGGTGTTCACGCGGGCTGTGGATAACCTTGAGCCAGATCAGCGAGAAGATGATGCCGAGGATACCCATGACGATGAACACGTGCTCCCAACCAAAGGAGTACACGATCCAGCCCATCAGCGGCGCGAACAACACGGTGGCAAAGTACTGCGCCGAGTTGAAGATCGCCGAGGCGGTGCCGCGTTCAGCAGTCGGGAACCAGGCTGCAACAATGCGGGCGTTGCCAGGGAAGGATGGCGCTTCGGCCAGGCCCACCAGAAAGCGCAGCATGAACAGCGCAACAATTGCCGTGGACATGCCGAACTCACCGACGAAGCCTTGCAGCACGGTGAACAGCGACCAGGTGAAAATGCTCAGGGCATAGACTTTTTTCGAGCCGAACCGATCGAGCAGCCAGCCACCGGGAATTTGCCCGGCCACGTAGGCCCAACCGAATGCGGAGAAGATATAGCCGAGGGTAACCGCGTCGATGCCGAGGTCTTTTTGCAGGCTGGAACCGGCGATCGCGATGGTGGCGCGGTCGGCGTAGTTGATCGTGGTCACCAGAAACAGCATGAGCAGGATCAAATAGCGGACGTGAGTCGGCTTTTGAGTCGGTTGCATGTAGATGTACTCCCACTGATTATTTTTATGCGCGGGTGAATCTTCTTTGGTCCCGGTTTTCCGGGTATTCCCTGTATTACGGGAATGTCCGTACTTCGGGTTACCTGTAGGAGCTGCCGAAGGCTGCGATCTTTTGATTTTGAAACAGGATCAAAAGATCGCAGCCTTCGGCAGCTCCTACAGGGGGTGCGGTGTCAGGGTCGACACCGCGTACAACATTCAGGAGCCGATGTAGGCGGTTTTCACCACGGTGTAGAACTCTTGCGCATAGCGGCCCTGCTCGCGGGAGCCATAGGATGAACCCTTACGGCCACCGAACGGAACGTGGTAATCGACGCCAGCGGTCGGCAGGTTGACCATCACCATCCCGGCCTGCGAGTGACGTTTGAAGTGGTTGGCGTACTTCAGCGACGTGGTAGCGATACCGGCCGACAGACCGAATTCGGTGTCGTTGGCCATCGCCAATGCAGCGTCGTAATCAGCCACCCGCACGATGTTGGCCACCGGGCCGAAAATCTCTTCGCGGCTGATGCGCATCGACGCTTCGCTGTCGGCAAACAACGTTGGCGCGAGGTAGTAACCCTCGGTGTCGCAGGTCACCAGACCGCCGCCGCTGACCAGACGCGCACCCTCGGACTGGCCGATGTCGATGTACTTCATGTCCTGTTCAAGTTGCGCTTGCGAGACCACCGGACCGATATCGGTGCCAGCCTTTAACGCGTGGCCGACCTTGATCGACTTCATGCGCTCGGCCATCGCTTCAACGAACTTGTCGTGAATCCCGGCAGTGACGATCAAGCGGCTCGACGCGGTGCAACGCTGACCAGTGGAGTAGAACGCACTCTGTACCGAGAGCTCGACCGCTTGCTTGAGGTCGGCATCATCGAGAATGATCTGCGGGTTCTTGCCGCCCATTTCCAGCTGAACCTTGGCCTGGCGCGACACGCAGTTGACGGCGATCTGACGACCGACTCCGACGGAGCCAGTGAAGCTGATGCCGTCGACTTTCGGGCTGTTGACCAGTGCTTCGCCAACCACGCGACCGCTGCCCATGACCAGGTTGAACACGCCGGCCGGGAAGCCTGCGCGCGAGATGATTTCGGCCAGCGCCCAGGCGCAACCCGGTACCAGATCGGCCGGCTTCAATACCACGCAGTTGCCGTAAGCCAGGGCCGGGGCGATTTTCCACGACGGAATGGCGATCGGGAAATTCCACGGCGTGATCAGACCGACCACGCCGAGGGCTTCGCGGGTGACTTCAACGTTGACGCCCGGACGCACCGACGGCACGTAATCGCCCGACAGACGCAGGCATTCACCGGCGAAGAACTTGAAAATATTGCCGGCACGGGTCACTTCGCCAATGGCTTCAGGCAGGGTCTTGCCCTCCTCCCGAGCCAGCAAGGTGCCGAGTTCTTCGCGGCGGGCGAGGATCTCTGTGCCGACCTTATCCAGCGAATCATGACGAGCCTGAATGCCCGAAGTCGACCACGCCGGGAATGCGGCGCGAGCCGCTTCGATGGCGGCGTTGACCTGAGCCAGATCAGCTTTGGCGTAGTCACCAATGGTGTCGCTCAGCTCGGACGGGTTGATGTTCGCCGAGTAATCGGAGCCGGCGACCCATTCACCGTTGATGTAGTTGTCGTAGCGTTTTGAATCAGTCACGGAAATCGCTCCTCACGCAAAAGGCCGCTGATTGCTCAGCGGCCTTATCTATAGAGTTGTTATTGCGCACCTTGCTTGTCGATCAGCGCGGCGAGCATTTCGTACTCTTCGCCAGTCAGATCGGTCAGCGGCGCCCGCACCGGGCCTGCGTCATAGCCGGCAATTTTTGCCCCGGCCTTGACGATGCTCACGGCATAGCCGGATTTGCGGTTGCGGATGTCGAGGTACGGCAAGAAGAAGTCGTCGATGATCTTGCCGACGGTGGCGTGATCTTCGCGGGCAATGGCGTGGTAGAAATCCATCGCGGTTTTCGGAATGAAGTTGAACACCGCCGACGAGTAGACCGGCACGCCCAGTGCCTTGTAGGCAGCGGCATACACTTCTGCGGTCGGCAAGCCGCCGAGGTAGCTGAAGCGATCACCGAGGCGACGACGGATCGACACCATCAATTCGATATCGCCCAGACCATCCTTGTAACCGATCAGGTTCGGGCAGCGCTCGGCCAGACGTTCCAGCAACGGCGCGGTCAGGCGGCAGACGTTGCGGTTGTAAACCACCACACCGATCTTCACCGACTTGCACACGGCTTCAACGTGGGCGGCAACCCCGTCCTGGCTGGCTTCGGTCAGGTAGTGCGGCAGCAGCAACAGACCTTTGGCACCCAGACGCTCGGCTTCCTGAGCGTATTCGATGGCCTGGCGGGTCGAACCGCCAACGCCGGCGAGAATCGGCACGCTGGTTTCGCAGGTGTCGACGGCAGTCTTGATGATTTCCGAATATTCGCTGGCAGCCAGGGAGAAGAACTCGCCAGTACCACCGGCAGCGAACAGCGCCGAAGCACCGTACGGGGCCAGCCATTCCAGACGTTTGATGTAGCCAGCGCGGTTGAAATCGCCCTGCGCATTGAAATCGGTCACCGGGAACGACAGCAGACCGGCGGAGAGGATGGACTTCAGTTCTTGTGGATTCATTATTCGAACACCCTGGTAGCAACGTTTTTTTGTGATTGGATCGTTCAGCTATTCGCCGAGGTTGTAGGTCATCGTACAACTTAAATGATAACCGTCAACTGCATTTCATCGTTGGGCGTGAATTTTGTCGGACAAGAATCGGGAAATACCCGGTCATGATCGCGTCGAGCACCGCACGAAATCGCCGGGTAACGTACGACGACTGCCGCGAAGGATCGCGGTAGAGCTATCAAGGAGAGTTATTCGACATGACGTTTGCTATCGCACAACTGCCGCAATTTCCCGACCACGCAGCTGATGTAGTCACAGTGCAGCTTTCGAGTCTGGGCGAGGATTTGATCGTCCGCGTCCCGGATGATCAGGACACGCCGTCGAACTGGGAGGTCTACCCGATTCTGGGTGCAGATCCGGATGAGCCAGATTGGCAAGGCTCGTCGGAACCGACCGGTATCTGGAATGAAGAGCTAGACGACATGGTCGGCGTGACAGGTATCGAACTGCGTATTCCCAAATCTGCGCTGGAAAACTACCTGAATGCGACGGTCGAGCTGCGTTACAAATTCGCGGATGAGTCCAGTCTGGAGCCGTGTTCAGAGCCTCTGAACCTGCATATCGAAGCCTGAAATCTGTTGGCGCCTGATCGTTTACCGGTCAGGCGTTTTCTTGCGCTGAATGCATGGGAGTCGCGCATACCGCTCGTCGGGACTGTTATTTCTAACAGTACCCTGCGCACGGCTGCCTCAGCGTAAATGGCTCAGGAGTTAACGAACCGGCTCCGTTGGCGCGAGGTTATCCGCGTACCACCCCGAAGGTTTGATTCGGTTCCAAAAGGATTTTGATCATGAAGTTGTATCCACCAATGCTCAAAGAACTTGTAAATGTAAACGGGAGCCTAGTGCTTTACGTGGATCGGATGAAAGATCCAGGCGAGGCATCGGTTGACCCCTACCTCGGCGCAGACGTAACAGACCTCATCACACTGACTCTCAGAACTGACGCAGGCATCTGGATTGACAAGCAATATGCATTGCTGAATGAGGCCACACTTTTCCAGATCCCAAAACTTGAGTTTAAAAAGGGCTTTGCTGCAGGGCCTAACGCCAAGTTGGAATACAGCATTACACGCAGCTCCGCCCCCCCAGAGACTTCCCTGCCTCTGGAATTCGAACTGAAAGCATAATTAGTATTCCTTCCAGTGGCGCCAATTGCGTAGACGGCCCAACTTTAAGCACCTTTTCCAATATGGAGCTTCCTGTCATGACAATTACCTACACGCTAAATGACGCGATAGGCAAACGCGAGCAGTTCGATTTCGACGGCATCGTCTCTGCAGGTGACATTCTGCAGTTCGAGGGCATGAATAAGCTGTACGTCGTTACTAAAAGAACGTTAGACGTGCCGTTTGACATAAGCCTTCCGATCACCAGAGTCACTCTGGAAACCAAGCCTTACGAACCCTGATCCCGCACGGCTTCTCAACCACTCTGCGTCTCTATAGCTCAGGCACCGGGAGTGGGTCCGGATGGGGCCCGAGACCTTTGGCAGAGCTCAAGCGTTCGTCGGGACTGTTATTTCTTACAGGTGCCAGCGCCCGACGAGTCCCTCCCTAATAGCACTTGAACCGATAGCCAACTACAGCGGCTCAGAGTCGAAGCAGACACTATCGATCTTAATGAAAAAGGGACTTACATCATGACTGCACAACAGAGTGGCGTTGCACCAGTTGTATTGAGCGAGGCTGTAGGCGGGGTGCTTTATATGGAAACGCTAAGTGATCCAACTTCCGCGAGAGTACCGTCGTACCAAAATGTGCAGGTGGGTGACAAAATCAAACTTTCGGTTAACACGTCGACTGGCAATGCGTGGAGCTACGAGGTCACACTGACGCCGGCTACCGTTGGCAATCCTATTGAATTTGGCGTCCCGAAAGGCACATTTGAGCAAAACCTGGTATCGGGTGCCACTGCTGATCTGCACTACAAAATTACCAACCCAGTTGGCAACCCGGTCACCTCGCCAGTTCTGAGGGTGCAACTGCAACGATAAGCAATGATCAACCCTGCGCCTGCGCCTCTTCATGCGCCTGACGCAGCCGTTCGCGGCTGTTGGTCAGGTGCAGGCGCATGGCCGCGCGGGCTGCATCGGAATCCTGCCGCGCGATAGCCTCGTAGATTTCTTCGTGCTCGCGGCTCAGGCGACTCATGTAGTGCTGCTGATCGTCATGCGCCAGGCGCGCGGAGTTCAGACGGGTGCGCGGAATGATGCTGGTGCCGAGGTGGGTCATGATGTCGGTGAAGTAGCGGTTGCCGGTCGACAGGGCGATTTCCAGATGGAAAGCGAAGTCGGACGCCACCGCATCGCTGGCATGAGCCACGCTGTCATTCAACGCATCGAGGGCGGCGCGCATGGTTGCCAGTTGCTCGGGGCTGCGGCGTTGTGCGGCAAGGCCTGCGGACTCGACCTCAAGGCTGATGCGTAATTCGAGAATCGCCAGCACATCACGCAGGGTCACCACGGTCGCCGGGTCGATGCGAAACCCGCTTGGGCTCGGCGTGTCGAGCACAAAAGTGCCGATGCCGTGGCGAGTTTCCACCTGGCCCGCCGCCTGCAAACGCGAAATCGCCTCACGCACTACGGTGCGGCTGACGCCTTGGGCTTCCATGATCGCCGACTCGGTGGGCAACTTGTCGCCACGCTTGAGCAAGCCGTCGCGGATCTGCTCGGTCAGCACCGTTACCAGTTCCTGAGCCAGACTGCGGCGCTTGCGCGGGAGGCGCGGGGTGTCGATCAGGTTTTCCATGGTGTGCGTTTGTCTCAAAGTTCGGCTTGGTTGCCATCATAGCTCAAGCAGGTTGTACGATCACTTTCCGCCGTACTTGTCCTCCTGTGGGAGCTGCGGTGCGACGATTCGACTTGCCAGCGATGAGGCCCTATCAGTAAACCAACAAGTCGACTGTTCGGACGCCATCGCTGGCAAGCCAGCTCCCACAGGTATTGCGTGATAATCAGGCAGTCACGGCCTGTTCTACCAAGTGCCCGTTCTCGATCCGCACATGCCGTGGATGGAAGCGCTTCAAGCTACTGCGATGGCCGACGCTGACGATGCTCAGCCCCGGCAACTCATCGATCAGCGCCTGATACAACGTCGCTTCATCTTCCTCATCCATCGCCGAAGTCGCTTCATCCATATACAGCCAATGTGGCGCGTAAAGCAGGGCGCGGGCGAAGGCCAGGCGTTGTTGCTCACCCGGCGAGAGCATGCGTTGCCAGTGATTGGCTTCATCCAGACGCGCAATCAGATGCGGCAAGCGGCAGGTTTCCAGCACTTGTGCATAACGTTCTGGCGCGTAAGTATCGCCCGGCTGTGGATAACTCAACGCCTCGCGCAGGGTACCGATCGGCAGATAGGGTTTTTGCGGCAGGAACAGATATCGCGCCGCCGGCAGACGAATATTGCCGTGGCCCGCCGGCCATAAATGGCCCATCGCTCTGAGCAGCGTGGACTTGCCGCTACCGGAACGACCGCTGAGCATCACCCGCTCACCCGGCTCCACAGTCATGTCGGCGTTGGTCAGCAGATGACGGCCGTCGGCCAGGTCCAGCCCGAGGTTGTGCACCTGCAATTCGCTGCCCTGGTTCTGCACATCGATGGCCGGCGTGCGCTCCTCGTTATCGGTCATGGCCTGACGAAAACTCAGCAGTCGATCACACGTGGCGCGCCACTCGGCGAGATCCGCATAGGCGCTGATGAACCAGCTGAAGTTCTCCTGCACATTGCCGAACGCCGAGTTGATTTGCATCAGCTCGCCCAGTTCGATCTTGCCGGCCAGATAACGCGGCCCGGCAACGATAAACGGGAAGATGATCGCAATCTGCGAGTAACCGGAAGTAAAAAACGTCAGGCGCTTGGACACGCGCATGATGTCCCAGAAGTTGTGCCAGACCAGTCCGAAGCGGTTGCTCAAGCGACGGTTTTCGTTTGGCTCGCCGTTGTACAGCGCAATGCTCTCGGCGTTTTCACGCACCCGGACCATGGAGAAACGCAGGTCGGCTTCGTAGCGTTGCTGGTTGTTGTTCAGACCGATCAGGCGCCGGCCGATCAAGTGCGTCAGCCAACTGCCGACCGCCGCATACAACAATGCACACCAGAACATGTAACCGGGAATGGTGAACCCGAACACCTCAATCGTGCCGGAAACGCCCCACAGAATGATCGAGAAAGACACCAGACTCACGACCGTGCGAATCAGCCCCAAACCCAGACCCAAGGTGTTGGCCGTGAATTTGTTGAGGTCTTCGGAAATCCGCTGGTCAGGGTTATCGGTGTAGCCGCCCTGCTCCATCTGGTAGTAATTCTTGTGCCCGAGCCAACGGGCGAAATGGTTTTCGGTCAGCCAGGCCCGCCAGCGAATCGTCAGCATCTGCGTCAAGTACAAGCGGTACACCGCGCCGAGGATACCCACCGCCGCGATCCCGCAGAAATACAGAATCAACTGCCAAAACGCCGCTTCATCCTTCTTTTGCAGGGCGTTGTAGAAATCCTTGTACCAACTGTTGATCCACACCGAAATGCCGACGCTGAACAGCGACAGCGCAATCACCGCTATCAGCAAAACCCAGGCCTTGCCCTTCTCTTCACTACGCCAGTACGGGGTGATCATCGCCCACACTTTACGAAAAAACTGGCCGCGCACAGTATCGTTGACCGCGGAATATTCAGCGTTCTGATTCATGGAAAAGGCTCGATAAAGAAATCAACAGACACGCACCGATCATAGATGATCGGTGCGATTTATCGCGAGAGCTGGCGATAGTCGTTCAGCGCAGGTTCAGCGACGAACCGGGCGCTTCTGCAGTTTGCGCTGCAGGGTGCGGCGATGCATGCCCAGGGCGCGGGCAGTGGCGGAGATGTTGCCTTCGTGTTCAGTCAGTACGCGCTGGATGTGTTCCCATTGCAGGCGATCGACCGACATCGGGTTTTCCGGCACCAGCGTGTCGAGGTCGGCGTGCTCGGAGAGCAGCGCTGCCAGCACGTCATCGGCATCCGCCGGTTTGCACAGATAATTGCAGGCGCCGCGCTTGATCGCTTCGACCGCGGTGGCAATGCTCGAGTAACCGGTGAGGATCACCACGCGCATTTCCGGGTCCAGCTCCAGCAGCTTTGGCAGCAATACCAGGCCGGAATCGCCGTCCATTTTCAGGTCGAGCGCGGCGTAATCCGGGATATCGGCCAGAGCGATGGTCAGGCCTTCCTCGGCGGAACCGGCGGTGCTCACGCGAAAGCCACGACGGGCCATGGCTCGAGCCATCACGCGGGTGAAAGTTGCATCGTCGTCAACCAGCAGCAAATGCGGCAGCTCTTCGCCTTCTACTTGGATCTCGTCACTCATGTTGGTCTCCTCGGGCGCCGTGGGGCAGGCGCAGCTCGGTGAGCGTGCCGCCTTCCTCATGACTATAGAGTTTCACTGAGCCGCCGGCGCGTGTCACGCTGGCCTTGCTCAAAAACAGGCCCAGGCCGAAACCTTTGCCCTTCGTAGTAAAAAACGGTTTGCCGATCTGTTCGGCAATGGCCAGCGGTACACCGGCACCGTGATCGCGAATGCTGATGGTCAGGTCTTCGGCGTTCCAGTCGAGCGTTACCTGGAGGTTTTCCGGGCAGGCGTCGGCGGCGTTATTCAGCAGATTCAGCAGCGCCTGGGTCAGATCCGGCGGCGGCGCCATGCGCGGCACCGTGCCCTGACCGAGACGCTGGAAGCGATAACTGGCTTCCGGACGCATCAGGTGCCAGCGGTTCAGCGCTTCGTCGAGCCAGTCGGTGACGTCCTGCATGTCCACCGCCAGACGCCGGTTGGCCTCGGCGGCGCGTACCAGTTGCTGCAAGGTTTCCTTGCACGCCTTGACCTGATCCTGCAGCACCTTGAGATCATCCTGCAACAGTGGATCGTGGTGATCCTGCTGCATCTCTCTGAGCAACACACTCATGGTTGCCAGCGGCGTACCCAATTCATGCGCGGCGCCCGCAGCCTGAGTCGCGACGGCGAGCAATTGCTGGTCACGCAGGCCTTCTTCACGACGGATTGCACGTAATTCTTCCTGACGGCGCAGCTCTTCGGCCATGCGTGCGGCGAAGAACGTGATCACCGCGGCGGCCAGAGCAAAACTCAGCCACATCCCGTAGGTCTGCAAATTCTCCCGGGCGATGGGGAAAGTATCCAGCGGAAACGGGTAGAAGCGCGCCAGCAACAAGGTGTACAGCGCCAGCGCGATCCCGGACAGAATCACCGAATAGCGCCATGGCAACGTCACGGCGGCGATGGTCAACGGCACCAGATAATAGGAAACGAACGGGTTGGTCGAACCGCCGGAGAAATACAGCAGCGCACTGTGGATAAACAAGTCACAGGCCAGTTGCAGCGCGTATTCCAGCTCGGTTACCGGCCACGAAGTGCGCAGGCGCACGGCGGTGAACACGCAGAGCAGCGTCGAGCAGCCGAGCGTCATCGCCAGTTGCACCCACGGCAACGGCAACAGCTCCAGCCAGTAGGCAATGCCCACCGAACCGGCCTGCGCGGCAAGCACCAACGTGCGGATGAAAGTCAGCCGCCAGAGGTTCTGGCGAGTGGCGGAAGTCAGTTGAACGGGGGCGAGCATGAGCTCTCCTGATGAGCGCTCCAGGCGGATCGCACGGAGTATAACCAAGCAGGGGGCTCGAGAGGCGAAAGTGCGGCAAACGACCACATGGCAGAAAGATCGGCGGCGGCAATTAGAGCCCCATCGCCAGCAGGCTGGCTCCAGAGAATGCTTATAAACTGTTGGAGGTGCCTGCTGGCGATTGGCCGCGCAGCGACCACCGCGATTGCACAGGGAGATGATGCGCAGACAATCGGCATCTGTTATCGATCGCCGGTTTACTCGATCAGTCTGCAACCGATTCCGTAGGTGTTTCGACTGATCAACGTCTGGACGTAACTCCATGCGTCCACCTCTGCCCCATAGGGGCAACCGACCTGGTAGTTACTGAGGTAAATCCAAAACGCATGATCTCCGTTGCGCTCCTGTCGTCTGACGTCATAACCTCGTCTTCGAGCAACCACCTTTCCTTGTTCGGTCATGATCAACTTCCTTATTTATGGTTGAACGTTTTGAAGCCGACAGTCAGGTCCGACTTTCGATCATGCTCAATCAGCCGAGGAAATATTTCTACTGTCAGATCTGACAGGCACCCCGCCTTCTCCGACCAACGGCAACCCCTGATCATCTGTATAGAAGTTGTAACTGGGCGAACCGGATCATTAAAGCTAGAGTCTGATGGTTCACGCAGGCCCCCGAACCAGCACCTGCGCCCTCATCAAGGAGCTTTCATGCACACATTTCGCCGCAGCGCCGCCCTCCTCGCCCTGACCGTCGGCAGCGTCGCCAGCCTTCCAGCCTTCGCCGCTGATGAGCTGCACTACAACCAGATTGCCCTGCGCGCCGAAGTCAGCCAGGAAGTCGCACGCGACCTGATGATCGTGACTCTCTACACCGAAGAGCAAAACACCGACCCGGCCAAACTCGCCGCCGACGTCAGCACCACCATGAACAAGGCACTGGCCCAGGCCAAGCAAGTCAAAGACATCACCCTGCGCCAGGGCAGCCGCAACAGCTACCCGATCTACGACACCAAAGGCCAGAAAATTACCGGCTGGCGTGAGCGCGCCGAACTGCGTCTGGAAAGCGCCGACTTCGCCGCCCTGTCCAAACTCACCGGCGAACTGCTGACCGACCTGAAAATGGGCGGCATGGACTTTGCCATCGCCGACCCGACGCGCAAAACCAGCGAAGACGCGCTGCTCAAAGAAGCCGTAACCGCCTTCAAAGCCCGAGCGCAACTGGCCACCGATGCACTGGGCGGCAAGGGCTACAAAATCGTCAACCTGAACCTCAACAGCAACGGCTACCCTCAACCGTACATGCGCGCACCGATGATGATGAAAGCAGCGGGCATGGATTCGGCCCCGGTGACGCCTGAAGTTGAAGCGGGCACCAGCCAGGTCAGCATGACGGCGGACGGCTCGATTGAAGTGTTGATGCCGTGATTTGATTTGGGCTGAATGAAAAACCGGCGATCAGAGAATGATCGCCGGTTTTTTTGTGCCTGGGATTTATGGTGAATGATCCGACGTCATCGCTGGCAAGCCAGCTCCCACAAGGTCATGCGCCATTTTTAAATATGCGCTGATCCTGTGGGAGCTGGCTTGCCAGCGATGAACGATGACGCGGTCTTAAGTTTGTGGATCAACCCGATCCAGCGCCCGATTCACCGCCAGCTCGGCGAGCATGATGATCTGCTGAATCGCCAACACCGAATGCCGCTGCTCGCCGCTCAGTTCGTTGGCGAAATTGCTCGCCAGCGTACTGGCCGACGCCAGCGATTCACAGGCATGGGCGAGCAGGCTTTCGGTGTCGACGTTGGGGCGAACCATGAACATGGTACTCGGTGGGCTGGGTCGGACTGGATTGGGGCAGAGATAGAAATCGAGGGCGCGTTTGATGGCTTCGCGGTTTTTGGCGAGGTCTTCGGTGCGCAGGGCTTCTTCGAGTGGGGTTTCGAGGGGTGGGTCGGGGACAACCTTGTTCATAAATATCCTCCTTGCTGATTCGAAGCCATCAAATCCCGTTCTCACACGCGAGATGGTGGCAGCTATGTGCGGGGTGAGAAACCGGGCAAGGAGGTTCCGGCCAGACCGAAGTCTGCCCGCACACAGCCGCCATAAAACAATCACAGGCAGCAGACAAGCTGGCGGCGATTATGGGCGGACTGACGTTTGAATAACACTAACTTGCCCGGGTTCTCACACCCGATCGCAGAGTTTTCTGCGACAACCAAAGACTAGAGACCGCACTTCCGACGGACAACCTGAAAACCTTGTGGGAAGGATCGGCAAAACACACACACCCTTAAACATTCCAAATGACTGGTTGGCCGGGCTGGCCTCATCGCTAGCAGGCTAGCTCCCACATTTAGAACCCGGTTGCATTCGGTTAGAAATTGGTCGGCTGTCAGGCCGCCATCGCTGGCAAGCCAGCTCCCACAGGTACAGCGTGCACCCTTCGCGGCACAGCCGCCCCACTCAACACGATGAGCGTTAGCTCGAGTAAAGCTCTTGATCTCTAGCGCCCATCGGCAGGCTGAGTGGAGGGGTTCATTCGGGGTGGGAGCGCAGCGCCGTTCGACGCAGTCGAACACATCGAGAGGAGGTGCAGCGCAGCAAACCGGAGGCGATGCCCCCGGATGAATCCCGGAACGAAGGAACCCCGAGCCCCAGCGAGCGGGCCGAACGTCAGGGTAAAGACCTTTGGTTACTTTGGGGCGTTTGCCAAAGTGACCCGACCGTCAGGGCGGAACCATAAGCAGCCATACCGCTGCTACGGATCCCTCCCATATCAACCAACCCGGTACAACCCGATCCATACCACAGGTATAAATAAGTAACACCCAGCCCCAATCCAGCGCACACATCGTGACCAGCGCACCGTTTCAGGGCTTCATTTGCACCGTAAAAACCACCCGCAAACGGTCAAATGCGTCAGAACTTATACGGATGCGACATTAAGGTACGTTCGTGCCACCGATTGGCGCCCGCGACCGCTCTGGATCTTGCATTGGGTATGGCGCCTGCATAAGTATCCGCAGGCACGACTCACGAGGTCGTACCTCAAAACTAAAAAATGACAACAAATCATGAGGCCAACATGCTTAAACACGCGGTCATTCCGTTTTTAGTCGGCGCAGGCTTGTTAGCCTCCGCACCTTTCGCATCCGCTGCGACTAACCTGGTGTTCTGCTCCGAAGGGAGCCCGGCCGGTTTCGACCCAGGCCAGTACACCACCGGAACCGACTTCGACGCCTCAGCCGAAACCATGTTCAACCGCCTGACCCAGTTCGAACGCGGCGGCACCGCTGTGATTCCTGGCCTGGCGACCAAGTGGGACATCTCGGATGACGGCCTGACTTACACCTTCCACCTGCGTGAAGGCGTCAAGTTCCATACCACCCCGTATTTCAAGCCGACTCGTGAGTTCAACGCCGACGACGTGCTGTTCACCTTTAATCGCATGATTAACAAGGATGACCCGTTCCGTAAGGCGTACCCGACCGAATTCCCGTACTTCACCGACATGGGGATGGACACCAACATCACCAAGATCGACAAAGTCGACGAGCACACCGTCAAGTTCACTCTTAAAGAAGTCGACGCCGCGTTCATCCAGAACATGGCCATGAGCTTCGCTTCGGTGCAGTCCGCCGAATACGCCGCCCAGTTGTTGAAAGACGGCAAAGCCGCCGACATCAACCAGAAGCCGGTCGGCACTGGCCCGTTCGTGTTCAAGAGCTACCAGAAAGACTCCAACATCCGCTACACCGGGAACAAGGACTACTGGAAGCCTGACGACGTGAAGATCGACAACCTGATCTTCGCCATCACCACCGACCCGTCGGTACGTATTCAGAAGCTGAAAAAGAACGAGTGCCAGGTCACTCTGTTCCCGCGTCCGGCTGACCTGAAAGCGCTGAAAGAAGACAAAGCGCTGAAGATGCCTGACCAGGCTGGTTTCAACCTCGGTTACATCGCCTACAACGTGATGGACAAGGTCAAAGGCAGCGACGAGAAAAACCCGCTGGCTGACCTGCGCGTGCGCCAGGCGATGGACATGGCGGTGAACAAGCCGCAGATCATTGATTCGGTTTACCAGGGCGCCGGCCAACTGGCCGTCAACGCCATGCCGCCGACCCAGTGGTCCTACGACACCACCATCAAAGACGCCAAGTACGATCCCGAGAAAGCCAAAGAGCTGCTCAAGGAAGCCGGCGTCAAGGAAGGTACCGAAATCGTCCTGTGGGCGATGCCGGTGCAGCGTCCGTATAACCCGAACGCCAAACTGATGGCCGAAATGCTCCAGTCCGACTGGAAGAAAATCGGTCTCAACGTGAAGATCACCAGCTACGAATGGGGCGAGTACATCAAGCGTTCCAAAGGTGGCGAGAACCAGGCGATGATCATCGGCTGGAGCGGTGACAATGGTGATCCGGACAACTGGCTCAACGTGCTGTTTGGTTGCGACTCGCTGAGTGGCAACAACTTCTCCAAATGGTGCGACAAGAAGTTCGACGGCCTCGTCAAGGAAGCCAAGCGCACTACCGATCAGGGTAAACGCACCGAACTGTACAAACAGGCACAACACGTCCTCAAGGATGCTGTGCCGATGACACCTATCGCTCACTCGACGGTGTATCAACCCATGCGCGCCAACGTGCAGGACTTCAAGATCAGCCCATTCGGCTTGAACTCCTTCTACGGCGTCAGCGTCAGCAAATAAGAAAAAAGCGGCAACGTTTTCAGCGTTGCCGCTTTTTTTCTGCCGAGAAGTTGGGAATTTGCCTACAACCTTTTCCGCCCGGTCTTACTGAGGCGCTTCAGGACGTGTTGCCTTTTCCTACGAGTCTTTAGGACTCTGCGCATTTACTGCCAGGCCCGCGGCCCCTACCGTCGGGTACTGACCAGTGACTGTGTGAGCGATCGGTTTGTTGTACGTATTGGTTTGAGCTCGATGCAGCTACCACATCCCTAGGAAGGGATCGCGGCGCATTGAAAACACTAAAAAAGAGGGAGCGTCATGCGCCATACCTTGGTTTTTTCCGCATTGCTGGGCGCCGGCCTGTTGGCCGCCACGTCCACGAGTTTCGCCGCCAGCGACAGCCTGGTGTTCTGCTCCGAAGGCAGCCCGGCCGGTTTTGATACCGCGCAATACACCGCCGCGACCGATAACGACGCCGCCGAGCCGATCTACAACCGTCTGGCCGAGTTCGAAAAAGGCGAGACCAATGTCGTCCCGGGCCTGGCGACCAGTTGGGATATTTCCGAGGATGGACTGAAATACACCTTTCACCTGCGTGAAGGCGTGAAATTTCATACAACCCCGTACTTCAAGCCGACCCGCGATTTCAACGCCGACGACGTGCTGTTCACGTTTAACCGCATGCTCGATCCGCAGCAGCCATTCCGTAAGGCTTATCCAACCGAATTCCCGTATTTCAACGGGATGAGCCTGAACAAGAACATTGCCAAGGTCGAAAAAACCGGGCCGCTGACCGTGGTCATGACGCTCAACAGCGTCGACGCCGCGTTCATTCAGAACGTTTCCATGAGCTTCGCCGCGATCCTTTCTGCCGAATACGCCGACGAGCTGCTGGCTGAAGGCAAGCCGAGCGACATCAACCAGAAGCCGATCGGCACTGGGCCGTTCGTGTTCAAGAGCTATCAGAAAGATTCGAACATTCGCTACACCGGCAACCCGCAGTACTGGGACCCGAGCCGCGTGAAGCTGAAGAATCTGATCTTCTCCATCAACACCGACGCGTCAGTGCGCGTTCAGAAACTGAAAAAGAACGAATGCCAGGTCACCGTTAATCCACGCCCGGCCGATGTGCCAGCGCTGAAGAATGACCCGAACCTGCAACTGATCGAGAAGCCCGGTTTCAACCTCGGTTACATCGCCTACAACACCCGCCACAAGCCCTTCGACCAACTCGAAGTGCGTCAGGCGCTGGACATGGCAGTGAATAAACAAGGGATTCTCAACGCCGTTTACCAAGGCGCCGGGCAGCTGGCGGTCAACGCCATGCCGCCGACCCAGTGGTCTTACGACGACACCATCAAAGACACCGTCTACAACCCGGAAAAAGCCAAAGAGCTGCTCAAGGCTGCCGGCGTCAAAGAAGGCACCGAGATCACTCTGTGGGCGATGCCGGTGCAGCGTCCGTACAACCCGAATGCCAAGCTGATGGCCGAAATGCTTCAGGCTGACTGGGCAAAAATCGGTTTGAAAGTGAAGATCGTCAGCTACGAATGGGGCGAGTACATCAAGCGCACCAAGAATGGCGAGCACGACATCAGCCTGATCGGCTGGACCGGGGATAATGGGGATCCGGACAACTGGCTCGGCACGCTGTACAGCTGCGATGCCATCGGCGGCAATAACTACTCCATGTGGTGCGATCCGGCTTACGACAAGCTGATCAAACAGGCCAAGGTCGTCACCGACCGCGACCAGCGCAGCGTGCTCTATAAACAGGCCCAGCAATTGCTTAAACAGCAAGTGCCGATCACGCCTGTCGCTCACTCGACGGTCAACCAGCCGCTGAGCGCCAAAGTCGAAGGGTTCAAAGTCAGCCCCTTCGGCCGCAACGTGTTCTCGGGCGTGAGCATCGATTAAACACCAAACCGATTAGCCGCAACCCTGAGGGGCCTGTCTAGCCCCTCACGCAAGCGCTTTGCCGAATTTCGCCCATCAGGCCTTTTGCAAACGTTTGCGGTGTGTGAATAAGTTCTAAACCAAATAGCCGGACAACCAAAAAAGACCGGTATAAAAAGAAAGTAAAGGAGCTTCACCCATGAAACTGAGCAGCACTGCGATACTGGCCCTGGCCATCAGCAGCATCACCGCCGGGGCCCATGCCGAGAGCGTCAGCCAGGACTTCGTGCCGACCCAACTGGCCAGCACCAGCGCCCAGTCGGAAGCCAAAGGCTTCATCGATGGCCAGAGCCTGTCGGGTTCGACCCGTAACTGGTACGCCAACGAAGAGAAAAAGCGTGGCGGCAACTTCAAGTACGAGCGCCACGGTGAAACCCTGACCGGTTCGCGCCGGATCAACTGGGTTCAGGGCACCATCCTCAACTACACCTCGGGCTTCACTCAGGGCACCGTCGGTTTCAGCACCGAAGTGGCGGCCTACAACGCCATCGCGCTGGATCGCAGCCGTGAAGACATCAAGGGCGGTTCCAACCGTACGCTGGCCCACTCCAACGGCGACGCCGTCGATCAGTGGAGCAAACTGGGTCTGGCCAACGTAAAGGCGCGCGTTTCCAACACCACGCTGACCGCCGGCCGCATGAACTTCAGCAGCCCGATCGTCGATGTGATCGGCAACCGTCCGCTGCCTTCGAGCTTCGAAGGTGTGGCGATCCACAGTGAAGAGTTCGACAACCTGTCGTTCGACCTGGCCACCTTCGACCGCGTGTCGCCACGTACCGAACAGAGCCTGTCGAAATTCCGCTCGGAATACACCAACAACGGCGCCGAAACCGACCACGTCAACACCGCCGGCGTGAACTATCAGCCGTTGAAGAGCCTGAAAACCAGCCTCTACGCGACTCAGGTTGAAGACTTCTGGAACCAGTACTACTTCGGCGCCACTCACGAACTGGGCGACAGCTCGGTGCTGAGCCTGACCACCGGCCTGAACTACTACAAGACTGTCGATGAAGGCAAACGCCTGATGGGCAACATCGACAACGACACCTACTCGCTGTCGTTCGGCCTGACGCACCAGGCACACTCGCTGACTTTCTCCTATCAGGAAGTGAACGGTAACGAGTACTTCGACTACCTGCACGAAACCAACGGCATCTACCTGGCCAACTCCCTGCTGTCGGACTTCAACGGACCAAACGAGAAGTCGTTCCAGGTGGCTTACGGTATCAACATGGCCGAATACGGCGTGCCGGGTCTGAAGTTCAACGCTTACACCGCTCGCGGCTGGGGCATCGACGGTACTCACTACACCGGCACTGCTTACGACGTGAATAGCATGGACGGCGAACATCACTACGAATACGGCATCGGTACTTCGTACGCCGTACAGAGCGGCCCGCTGAAAGCCACCACCGTACGCGCGACTTACACCACGCACCGCGCCAGCGAAAACCAGGCTGACGGCAGCATCAACGAGTTCCGTCTGGTGACCACCGTACCATTCAACATTCTGTAAAAACGCCAACCGACGGCTGACTCATGATGAGTCGGCCGTTCGGTTGTTTGTCTTCAACCGATTGCAGAGGGTTATCGATGAAAATGCTTCCCCTACGTGCGGCCGTCGCTGCCGCGTTGTTGAGCGCCGCCATCGGCGTCTCGGCCAAACCCTTGGTGGTCTGCACCGAAGCCAGTCCGGAAGGCTTCGATATGGTCCAGTACACAACTGCAGTCACAGCCGATGCGGTGGCCGAAACCATCTTCAATCGACTGGTGGACTTCAAGCCCGGCACCACTGAAATCGTCCCGGCGCTGGCAGATTCGTGGGAGATCAGCGAAGACGGTCTGACTTACACGTTCCACCTGCGCAAAGGCGTCAAGTTCCAAACCACCGAATACTTCAAGCCGACCCGCGACATGAACGCCGACGACGTGCTCTGGAGCTTCCAGCGTCAGCTGGACCCGAATCACCCGTGGCACAAACTGTCGAGCGTGGGCTTCCCGTACTTTGAAAGCATGGGCTTCAAAGAACTGCTGAAGAACGTCGAAAAAGTCGACGACAACACGGTCAAGTTCACCCTGACCCGTCGCGAAGCGCCGTTCCTCGCTGACGTGGCGATGCCGTTCACGGCGATCTACTCCGCCGAATACGCCGACCAGTTGCTCAAGGCCAACAAGACTGGCGACCTCAACAACAAACCGGTCGGCACCGGCCCGTTCATCTTTCAGCGTTACGCCAAGGATGCGCAGGTGCGCTTCAAGGCCAACCCGGAATACTTCCGTGGCAAGCCACCGGCAGACGCGTTGATCCTGGCCATCGCCATCGATAACAACGTGCGCTTGCAAAAGCTCAAAGCCAATGAGTGCCAGATCGCGCTGTATCCGAAGCCGGATGACATCCCGAGCATCAAGAAAGACAGCAACCTCAAGATTGATGAGCTGAACGCGATGACCGTTTCGTACATCGCCATGAACACCCAGCACAAATATATGAGCGACGTGCGCGTGCGCAAGGCGATCGACATGGCCTTCGACAAAGCCGCTTACGTCAACGCAGTGTTTGGCAAAGGCAACGCAACCGTCGCGGTCAACCCGTACCCGGACACGCTGCTCGGCTACAACCACGACCTGAAAAACCCGCCGCGTGATCTGGACAAGGCCCGCGCCTTGCTCAAGGAAGCCGGGGTTCCGGAAGGCACCACGTTCACCTTGTTCACCCGTAACGGCGGCGGTCCGACCAACCCGAACCCGATGCTCGGCGCGCAGATGATGCAGGCTGACCTGGCGAAAGTCGGGATCAAGATCGACATCCGCGTGATGGAATGGGGCGAAATGCTCAAGCGCGCCAAGGCTGGCGAGCACGACATGGTGTCGGCCGGATGGGCGGGCGACAACGGCGACCCGGATAACTTCCTGACGCCTATGCTCAGTTGCGAAGCGGCCAAGAACGGCGAAAACTACGCGCGCTGGTGCAGCGAGAAATTCCAGACGCTGATCGACGAAGCACGGGCTAAAGTAGATCCGGCCGAACGCGCCAAGCTGTATGAACAAGCCCAGGCGATCTTTAACCAGGATCAGCCGTGGATCAGCATGGCCCACACCCGTATGTTCACCGCAATGCGCAACAACGTAGAGGGCTATCACATCAGTCCTCTCACCACTAATAACTTCGCCACCACCCAGGTGAAGTAGATAAGAAACTCCCGGCCTCCCTGACCCCAGGGAAGCCGGGCACGCCTAACCGGCTGATGAGGTACCACACAAGATGTTTAGTTTTATTGCCCGCCGACTGGGGTTGTTGATCCCCACGTTTTTCGGCATCACCTTGCTGACTTTCGCGTTGATTCGCATGATTCCGGGCGACCCCGTGGAAGTGATGATGGGCGAACGTCGGGTCGACCCCGAAATGCACGCTCAGGCAATGGAACGCCTAGGTCTGAACAAACCGCTGTATGCCCAGTATCTGGACTACATCGGCAAACTGGCCCAAGGCGATCTTGGCGAATCCCTGCGTACTCGTGAGAGCGTATGGACCGAGTTCACCTCCCTTTTCCCGGCGACCCTGGAACTGTCCATGGCCGCCCTGCTGTTCGCCGGCATCCTCGGGCTTCTGGCCGGGGTGATTGCGGCACTCAAGCGAGGATCCCTGTTCGACCACGGGGTGATGGGCATCTCCCTCGCGGGGTATTCGATGCCGATCTTCTGGTGGGGCCTGATCCTGATCATGTTCTTCTCGGTGAGCCTCGGCTGGACCCCGGTGTCCGGGCGCATCGATCTGCTCTATGACATCGAGCCACGCACCGGTTTCATGCTGATCGACACCTTGTTGGCCGACGACATGGGCGCGTTCCTCGATGCCCTGCACCACCTGATCCTGCCAGCCATCGTGCTCGGTACCATTCCGCTGGCGGTGATCGCGCGGATGACCCGTTCATCGATGCTCGAAGTGCTGCGCGAAGACTACATCCGCACCGCCAAGGCCAAAGGCCTGTCGCCGTCGCGCGTAGTGTTCGTGCACGGTCTGCGTAACGCGCTGATTCCGGTACTGACCGTGGTCGGCCTGCAAGTCGGCACCCTGCTCGCGGGTGCGGTGCTGACCGAAACGATTTTCTCCTGGCCCGGCATCGGCAAATGGCTGATCGAAGCCATCGGCGCACGGGACTATCCGGTCGTGCAAAACGGCATCCTGTTAATCGCCTGCCTGGTGATTCTGGTCAACTTCGTGGTGGACATCCTCTACGGCTTTGCCAACCCACGCATCCGTCATCAGCGCTGAGATCATGACCATGACCACTCCAGCTTCAACTGCAAATCAAGCGGCAGCAGTCGATCAAAGCCTGCTGTATCCGTCCCCGTACAAAGAATTCTGGCAAGCGTTTTCCAAGAACAAAGGTGCCGTCGCCGGCCTGCTGTTCATGCTGCTGATCGTGTTTTGCGCGCTGTTCGCGCCATGGGTCGCACCGCATAACCCGAGCGAGCAATACCGCGACTTCCTGCTGACCCCGCCAGCCTGGCTGGAAGGTGGGCAGATGCAATTTCTGCTCGGTACCGATGAACTGGGTCGCGACCTGCTGTCGCGCTTGATTCAGGGCTCGCGCCTGTCGCTGCTGATCGGCTTGTCGTCGGTAGTGATGTCGCTGATCCCGGGGATTCTGCTCGGTCTGTTCGCCGGCTTCTTCCCGAAAATGATTGGCCCGACCATCATGCGTCTGATGGACATCATGCTGGCCTTGCCGTCGCTGCTGCTGGCTGTGGCGATTGTCGCCATCCTCGGCCCTGGCCTGATCAACACCGTGATCGCAATCGCCGTGGTTTCGTTGCCGTCGTATGTCCGCCTGACCCGCGCTGCGGTGATGGGCGAACTGAACCGCGACTACGTGACCGCCGCGCGCCTCGCCGGTGCCGGTCTGCCACGTCTGATGTTCATCACCGTGCTGCCGAACTGCATGGCACCGCTGATCGTACAGGCGACCCTGAGTTTCTCTTCGGCGATTCTAGATGCCGCAGCCCTGGGCTTCCTCGGCCTTGGCGTACAACCGCCAACCCCTGAGTGGGGCACCATGCTGGCCTCGGCCCGCGACTACATCGAACGCGCCTGGTGGGTGGTAAGTCTGCCTGGCCTGACCATTTTGCTCAGCGTGCTGGCAATCAACTTGATGGGCGACGGCCTGCGCGATGCGCTGGACCCGAAACTCAAGAACGCCGCCTGAGGAGATTCAAATGTCACTGTTGGAAATCAAGAATCTCAACGTTCGTTTCGGCGACAAAAACGCTGTGCCGGTGGTCGATGGCCTCGACATCAGCGTCGACAAGGGCGAAGTACTGGCAATCGTTGGCGAATCCGGTTCGGGTAAATCCGTGACCATGATGGCGCTGATGGGCCTGATCGAGCATCCGGGGATCGTCACCGCCGACGCGCTGAATTTCGACGGCAAGAACATGCTCAAGCTGAGCAACCGTCAGCGTCGGCAAATCGTCGGCAAAGATCTGGCGATGGTGTTTCAGGATCCGATGACCGCGCTGAACCCGAGCTACACCGTCGGTTTCCAGATCGAAGAAGTGCTGCGTCTGCACCTGAAAATGTCCGGCAAGCAAGCACGTAAACGTGCCATCGAACTGCTGGAAAAAGTCGAAATCCCCGGCGCTGCCAGCCGTATGGATGCCTACCCGCATCAGCTGTCCGGCGGCATGAGCCAGCGCGTGGCAATCGCCATGGCTATTGCTGGCGAACCGAAACTGCTGATCGCCGATGAACCGACCACAGCACTCGACGTAACGATTCAGGCGCAGATCATGGACCTGCTGCTGGCGTTGCAGAAAGAACAGAACATGGGTCTGGTGCTGATCACTCACGACCTCGCGGTCGTGGCCGAAACCGCCCAGCGCGTGTGCGTGATGTACGCCGGTCAAGCGGTGGAAGTCGGCCAGGTACCGCAACTGTTCGACATCCCGGCGCATCCGTACAGCGAAGCGCTGCTCAAGGCGATTCCGGAACATAGCCAGGGCGCCGAGCGTCTTGCAACGCTGCCGGGCATCGTTCCCGGCCGCTATGACCGTCCGCACGGCTGCCTGTTGTCGCCGCGCTGCCCGTACGTGCAGGACAGCTGCCGCGCACAACGTCCGACCCTTGACCCGAAAAGCCACAGCCTCGCCCGCTGCTTCTTCCCGCTGAACCAGGAGGTGGCGTAATGGCCGTCGTACTTACCGCCCGCGACCTGACCCGTCACTACGAAGTGTCCCGAGGCTTGTTCAAGGGCCATGCGACCGTGCGCGCCCTCAACGGTGTGTCGTTCGAACTGGAAGCCGGCAAGACCCTCGCGGTTGTAGGCGAGTCGGGTTGCGGCAAATCCACACTGGCGCGTGCGCTGACGCTGATTGAAGAGCCATCCTCCGGTTCCTTGAAAATCGCCGGGCAGGAAGTCTCCGGCGCCGACAAGGCTCAGCGCAAGCAACTGCGCAAAGACGTGCAGATGGTGTTCCAGAGCCCGTACGCCTCGTTGAACCCACGGCAGAAAGTCGGTGACCAACTCGGCGAGCCGCTGCTGATCAACACCAACCTTTCTGCGGCTGAACGTCGCGAAAAAGTCCAGGCGATGATGAAGCAGGTCGGCTTGCGTCCCGAGCACTACCAGCGTTATCCGCACATGTTCTCCGGCGGTCAGCGTCAGCGGATTGCGCTGGCTCGGGCGATGATGCTGCAACCGAAAGTGCTGGTGGCGGATGAACCGACCTCGGCGCTCGACGTATCGATTCAGGCGCAGGTGTTGAACCTGTTCATGGATCTGCAGCAGGAGTTCAACACCGCTTATGTGTTCATCTCGCACAACCTGGCAGTGGTGCAACACGTGGCGGATGACGTGATGGTGATGTACCTCGGTCGCCCAGTGGAAATGGGCCCGAAGAACGCCATCTACGAGCGTCCGCTGCACCCGTACACCCAGGCGCTGCTGTCGGCCACCCCGACGATTCACCCGGACCCGAACAAGCCGAAAATCAAGATCGTCGGCGAGTTGCCCAACCCGCTCAATCCGCCGCCGGGCTGCGCTTTCCACAAGCGCTGCCCGTATGCGACCGAGCGTTGCAGCACTGAAGAGCCGGCCCTGCGCCTGCTCGACAATCGGCAAGTGGCTTGCCACTACGCCGAGCAGTTCCTCGACGGCGCGGCGTAAGCAGATCTGGGGGAAATGCAAAACCCTGTCGGAGCGGGCTTGCCAGCGATGACGTCGTGCCAGTCACCTGATTTGTTGACTGACACACCGCAATCGCGGGCAAGCCCGCTCCCACAGGGATGATGTTGAATTCAGAGATGGCGTGTTGACCAAACCCCTTCTGTTTCGATTGCGCATCAATCGGGAAAGAAGGGGTTTTCTTTTGCCTGCAATCTACGTCTGGCTGTCGCCTTCGTCCGGATCATCAGTAGTCGAATCGTCATCGTCAGCACTGCCACCCTGCCCCTGATCACCCGGTTCGGATTCGGACTTGGCGAGCATCAAGCCGCTGTGCCCGACCTGTCCGTTGAATGCCTGGGAATCATGATCCTCGCACTCGGCCCAAGCCGTCGCGGTGCCGAGGGACAGCATGACCATCACTTTCAACAGCAATAAAATTCGTAGCAACCTGCTTTTCATAGCCGACTCCATCCATTTTCAGGTAAGACATGCGTGCCGGACTGGCGCTGTGTGAAATCTAGTTCCGATCAGCCGGACTCACCACTTAGGACGCTGACGAGGGGGCAGAAATGCCGTCGGCGGACAGATTGCTTTCGAATAACGTCAATAACCGGATCAGCTAAGCGGGCGGGTGGCTTGCCACGTCAAAGGGATCGACATCAACAGCAGCGCAGCACTGGCCAGCCATACGCTGTGCCCGCCGAAATTGCCGTACAACTGACCACTGAGCACCGGAGACAGCAACGCGCTGGCACTCCAGCTCATGAAGAACAGGCCGAAGTACTGGCCGCTCTTGCCACGCTGGGCGAACTGCATCGCCAACACATTCAGCGGCGGCATGAACAGCGCCTCGCCCAGGGTCCAGATCACCGTCGACAGGCAGACGAACGCCAACCCGGTACCGAACGGCAACATGCCCAGACCGCAGGCCAGCAGCACACTGCCCACCACCATTTGCCGCCGCGAGCCCCAACGCTCGCCCCAGTGCGACAGCGGAATCTGCAGCGCAATCACCAGCAGCGCATTGAGCCCGAACTGCCAGCCAATTGCCTCTGTACTTAACTGATAGTAATCACGCAGATAGTTGCCCAGCGTGCTGTAAACCGTGTCGAACGCGATGCCGAGCACGGCGGTTGCCGCCAACAGCCAGAGAAACGGTCTGTCGCGCAAAGGCGAACCGGAGGCACCCACGCCGCTATCGGATTGCTCCTCGACAATCAGCACCGGCCGCCGCCATGTGGTGCGGACAAACCACAGCAACGCCAGCAGCGTCATCGCCGCACTGACGAAAAACACCCAACGAAAATCGTTCTGCGCCAACACCCCACCCGCCACCCCGGCGGCCGCCATGCCGAGATTGCGCGCCACCCGGCTCAACGCCTGCGCACGCGAGCGCTGCGCCACCGCGCAATATTCCATGATCAGGCGCTGATGCAATGTGCGAATGGCGCCATCAATGGTCCCGCTGAGCAGCAACAAGGCAGCCAGCAACGGCACTTGCGTCACCAGCCCCAGCAAAATCAACACCCACACCGAAACGAAAAAAAGCGCCGCCGTCAGCCGCGCCGTGCGCACATGATCACTGAGCCAGCCACCGAGCATCGACCCGACCAGCAAACCGGCGCCGTACGCCGACAGCAACCAGCCAACTGTCTCAATCGCCAGCCCCAGCTCCTGACGCAGATACAGCGCCATGAACAACTTGACCATGCTGCTCAAGCGATTGATGAACAGCAATGCCGCGAGCACCCAGGCCATGGTGCTGAAATAGCCGTTGAGGCGAAGCAGATGAGTAAGCCTACTGATCATTTGATCCCTCCTTGATCAACCTTGTGGCGAGGGAGCTTGCTCCCGCTGGGTCGCAAAGCGGCCCCAAAAAACCGAGGCCTGCTACGCAGCCCAGCGCGAGCAAGCTCCCTCGCCACAGGTTCAGTGCATGGCATGAATGAACCGTATGGGCGCTCATACTTGATCAACGCGCAAAAAAAAGCCCACTGTTTTCACAGTGGGCTTTCGCGGCGTCATCCATCAGCGCTTAGTGATGCTCACGCGTCGCACGGAATTTCACATCCGGCCAGCGCTCTTCCATCAAGGCCAGGTTAACCCGCGTCGGGGCGAGGTAGGTCAGGTGACCGCCGCCATCGATTGCCAGGTTTTCCACTGCCTTGTTGGAGAATTCCTCAAGCTTCTTCTTGTCGCTGCAATCGATCCAGCGCGCGGAGTACACGGTGATCGGCTCGTAGGAGCACTCGACCTTGTATTCCTCTTTCAGGCGGCTGGCGACCACGTCGAACTGCAGCACACCGACGGCGCCGAGGATGATGTCGTTGCTGCGCTCCGGGAAGAACACCTGAGTGGCGCCCTCTTCCGCGAGCTGTTGCAGGCCCTGACGCAGCTGCTTGGATTTCAGCGGATCGCGCAGACGCACGCGGCGGAACAGTTCCGGCGCAAAGTGCGGAATACCGGTGAAGCCCAGTGCTTCGCCTTCGGTGAAGGTGTCACCGATCTGGATCGTGCCGTGGTTGTGCAGACCGATGATGTCGCCGGCGAAGGCTTCTTCAAGCTGTTCACGTTCGGAGGAGAAGAAGGTCAGGGCGTCG
Organism: Pseudomonas sp. TWP3-2; assembly: GCF_049897765.1. Classification (NCBI taxonomy): domain Bacteria; kingdom Pseudomonadati; phylum Pseudomonadota; class Gammaproteobacteria; order Pseudomonadales; family Pseudomonadaceae; genus Pseudomonas; species Pseudomonas sp. TWP3-2. The sequence goes on from NZ_JAFCWW010000011.1 coordinate 80,287, forward strand.
CCGATGCGCACGTCCTTGCCGGTGCGCACATGGCGCATCTTCATGCCTTTCTCGTATTTGCCGGAACAGATACGCATGAACGCGATGCGGTCACGGTGTTTCGGGTCCATGTTCGCCTGGATCTTGAAGATGAAGCCCGAGAACTTCTCTTCCACCGGCTCAACCGTGCGCTCGTTGGCCACACGGGCCAGTGGGCGCGGAGCCCAATTGACCACAGCGTCGAGCACGTGATCGACACCGAAGTTGCCCAGTGCCGTACCGAAGAACACCGGGGTCAGTTGACCGTCGAGGAACTCCTGCTGGTTGAATTCGTGGCAGGCGCCCTGCACCAGTTCCAGCTGATCGACGAAGCGATCGTACTCGTCACCGAGGTGCGCGCGCGCCTCGTCGGAGTCGAGTTTTTCGATGATCTTGGTTTCAGTGCGCTCGTGACCGTGGCCGGCGGTGTAGACAATGATGTAGTCGTCGGCGAGGTGATAGACACCCTTGAAGTCGCGGTAGCAACCAATCGGCCAGGTGATCGGCGCCGCCTTGATCTTGAGCACGGCTTCGATTTCGTCGAGCAGTTCGATCGGGTCGCGGATGTCCCGGTCGAGTTTGTTGATGAAGCTGACAATCGGCGTGTCACGCAGACGGCAGACGTCCATCAGCGCGATGGTGCGTGGCTCTACACCCTTACCGCCATCGAGAACCATCAATGCCGAGTCGACCGCCGTCAATGTGCGGTAGGTGTCTTCGGAGAAGTCTTCGTGACCCGGGGTGTCGAGCAGGTTGACCATGTGGTCGCGATACGGGAACTGCATGACCGACGTGGTGATGGAAATACCACGCTGCTTTTCCATCTCCATCCAGTCGGATGTCGCATGGCGGTCGGATTTACGCGATTTCACCGTGCCCGCAATCGCAATCGCCTTGCCCATCAACAGGAGCTTTTCGGTGATTGTCGTCTTACCGGCATCGGGGTGGGAAATAATGGCGAAAGTGCGGCGTTTCGCGACTTCGGCGGCCTGTCTGGTCATGGGAAATCGCCTGGCGGTGATCTAAAAAAGGGCGCCGATTATAGCCCATGTCGATGCAATAACCGAACCGTTGAGCATATTAAGGGTGGCCAAATGCTGCCGCAGGTGGGAACCTTTTGAAGCACGGAGACGTCCATCCCCTGTTACGAAATTTCGTCAGGGGCTGAAAAATCAGCAAGTTAGCCTGACGAGGCTGCGCTCATGGCTCGCTTTCAGACCGCTGTTGCCGGTGCTGAGGGAGCTGCTTCTCGCGAACGTTAATGTCCCGGCAGCCAGGCATGGCATGTCACTCGGGATGGCGTTCGCCGACTATAAAAAAGGAGTCCGCCTGTGGCTATCCGCTATGGCAAAGGGCTTATTGGAGGTGCGGTGGTTATCGCGCTCCTGGCCCTGCTGGTCCACTGGATCGGCATCAACACGATCGAACACTACCGCGACGATTTGTTGTTTTACCTGCAAGCTCATCTGATTCTCGTCCTCGCTTCAATGCTGGCCGCCCTTGTCGTGGGCATCCCCGCCGGTATCTTGCTCAGTCGCCCGAGCATGGTCGGCCGCGCTGAACGCTTCATGCAGATCTTCAATATCGGCAACACCGTGCCACCGCTGGCCGTACTCGCGATTGCCCTGGGGATTCTCGGCATCGGCAGTGGTCCGGCGATCTTCGCGCTGTTCCTCGCCTCGCTCCTGCCCATCGTGCGCAACACTTACGAAGGCCTGAAAAACGTTCAGGGTTCGTTGAAAGAGGCTGCGGTCGGCATCGGCATGACCCCGCGCCAAGTGCTGTGGAAAGTCGAATTGCCCAACGCCGTACCGATCATCATCGGTGGTGTACGCGTGGCTTTGGCGATCAACGTCGGCACTGCGCCGCTGGCCTTCCTGATCGGCGCCAACAGTCTTGGCAGCCTGATCTTCCCCGGCATCGCCCTGAACAATCAGCCGCAACTGTTGCTCGGCGCCGCGTGCACCGCGCTGCTGGCCTTGCTGCTTGATGGTGTGGTCACCCTTGCCAGCCGTCTGTGGCTGGAACGCGGTTTGCGCACGTCTTGAGCCTTGGCAAAGGAATACTTATGAAACGATTGACCCTGATTCTGGGCTGCGTCCTGCTGTTCGCGGGATTTGCCCAAGCCGCCGAAAAACCGGTAATCCGCATCGGCGCGCGGGTGTTCACCGAACAGACCCTGCTGGCCGAAATCACTTCGCAATACCTGCGCGCCAAAGGCTACGACACGCAAGTTACCGGCGGCCTCGGCAGCAACCTCGCCCGCAGCGCTCACGAAAGCGGGCAACTGGACATGCTCTGGGAATACACCGGCGTGTCGCTGGTGGCTTACAACCATGTGACCGAGAAACTCGACAGCCAACAGTCTTACGCCCGAGTCAAAGAACTCGATGCGAAAAAAGGATTGATCTGGCTGACGCCGTCGAAATTCAGCAACACCTACGCGCTCGCCCTGCCGAAAAACGTCGCCGACGCTTACCCGCAGATCAACAGCATCAGCGATCTGAATAAAGTGCTGCGCGACGAAGCCAAGACCGAGCATCTGGTGGCGCTGGATACCGAATTCGCCAACCGTTCCGACGGTCTGGACGGCATGGTCAAGCTCTACGACATGAACCTGACGCGTGAAAACATCCGTCAGATGGACGCCGGGCTGGTCTACACCGCGCTGCGCAATGGTCAGGTATTCGCCGGTCTGGTCTACACCACCGACGGCCGCTTGAACGCCTTCAAGCTCAAGTTGCTGGAAGACGACAAGCATTACTTCCCGGACTACACCGCAGCACCGGTCGTGCGTCAGGCGTATCTCGACGCGCACCCGCAACTGGCCGAGCAACTCAAGCCGCTGGCCGAACTATTCGACGACGCCACGATGCGTCAGCTCAACGCGCGGGTCGATGTCGATCACGAAAGCCCATCCGCTGTTGCCGCTGATTTCCTGCGCCAGCATCCACTGAATTAAGGGAGGAAAAGTCATGGAATTCTTGAACGCCTTTTCCCACCTCGACTGGCAGCAGGTGATGCACCTGACCTGGCAGCACATCACGCTGGTCGGCATTGCCGTAACCCTGGCGATCCTCATCGGCGTGCCGCTGGGCATTCTGATGACTCGCTTCCCGAGCCTTGCCGGCCCGTTGCAGGCCAGCGCCACGGTGCTGCTGACCGTGCCGTCGATTGCGCTGTTCGGCCTGCTGCTGCCGTTCTACTCGAAATTCGGCCAGGGCCTCGGCCCAATGCCGGCGATCACTGCCGTGTTCCTGTATTCGCTGCTGCCGATCATGCGCAACACCTACCTCGCGCTGACTGGCGTCGAGCCCGGTATTCGCGAAGCCGCACGCGGCATCGGCATGACCTTCGGCCAGCGCCTGCGCATGGTTGAACTGCCCATCGCAGTGCCGGTGATTCTCGCCGGCGTGCGCACCGCCGTAGTGATGAACATCGGCGTGATGACCATCGCCGCAACCATCGGCGCCGGCGGCCTCGGCGTGCTGATCCTCGCCGCCATCAGCCGCAGTGACATGTCGATGCTGATTGTCGGCGCACTGCTGGTCAGTCTTCTGGCGATTTTCGCCGACCTGTTTTTGCAATGGCTGCAACGCTCGTTGACTCCAAAAGGATTACTCAAATGATCGAACTTCAAAACCTCAGCAAGACCTTCCAGAGCAACGGCAAAGATGTCAAAGCCGTGGACTCGGTGAGCCTGACCGTCAATGAAGGCGAAATCTGCGTGTTCCTCGGGCCATCGGGTTGCGGCAAAAGCACCACGCTGAAAATGATCAACCGCCTGATCAAACCGACCTCCGGCAAGATCCTGATCAACGGCGAAGACACCACCGACCTCGACGCCGTGACCCTGCGCCGCAACATCGGCTACGTGATTCAGCAGATCGGTCTGTTCCCGAACATGACCATTGAAGAAAACATCGTCGTGGTGCCGAAACTGCTCGGCTGGGACAAACAGAAATGCCACGACCGCGCCCGCGAATTGATGAGCATGATCAAGCTTGAGCCCAAGCAATATCTGCATCGTTACCCGCGTGAACTGTCCGGCGGCCAGCAGCAACGAATCGGCGTGATCCGCGCGCTGGCGGCAGATGCGCCGCTGTTGCTGATGGATGAGCCGTTCGGCGCGGTCGATCCGATCAACCGCGAGATGATCCAGAACGAATTCTTCGAGATGCAGCGCGCGCTGAACAAGACCGTGATCATGGTCAGCCACGACATCGACGAAGCGATCAAACTCGGTGACAAGATCGCGATCTTTCGCGGCGGCAAGCTGTTGCAGATCGATCATCCGGACACCCTGCTCGCTCACCCTGCCGACGAGTTCGTCAGCAACTTCGTCGGACAGGACAGCACCCTCAAACGTCTGCTGTTGGTCAAGGCTGAAGACGCGGCGGACAACGCGCCGTCGGTCAGCCCGGAAACTCCGGTGGCCGATGCGCTGGAATTGATGGACGAACATGACCGTCGTTATGTGGTGGTCACCGACGGTGATAACAAAGCACTGGGTTATGTTCGACGTCGCGACCTGCACCGTCAGACCGGGACCTGCGCGCAGTATCTGCGCGAGTTCAACGCCACGGCGGCGTATGACGAGCATTTGCGCATCCTGTTGTCGCGGATGTACGAGTTCAACCGCTCGTGGCTGCCGGTGATGGACGCCGACCGGGTGTTCCTTGGGGAAGTGACTCAGGAATCGATTGCCGAGTACCTGAGCTCCGGCAAGTCGCGCGGCGGCAAGACCAGCATCGTCTCTCCCGCCGAGACTGCACTGGCCTGATGGATTTGTGGCAACTCGGCCCCCCCCCCCCCCCCCGGAATTCCGTTTCCGGGGGAACATCACACTGTCATGCAGGTCGGTTACATCAGTAGATGAGCCGACCGCACGACGGAAGCGTGCAAAAACGCGACATTTTTAGTTGATCTCAGCCCCCTCACACCCTAAAGTTCGCGCCGAACGTCCATGCTGGAAACGATCCATCCGGCTCAAGTACTGACGACGAGACAGCAGGCCAGGGGCAGCACCGCTTCCATGGCCTTTTTGCTTTCGGCGACATGCCTTGGGAAGTAGGCGAACCAAAGTGGGGATACGGAGGACGTTCATTTGCACCCATTGATTACTAACGTTTGCCAGTAGGAGCTCCCTAGCATGTCGATCAACGTCGAAGATTATTTCGCGCGCGCCACTTTTGACAAAATGAAGGCGTTCGCCGACAAGCAAGAAACCCCGTTCGTGGTGATTGATACCGCGATGATCAGCCAGGCCTACGATGACCTGCGCGCCGGTTTCGAATTCGCCAAGGTTTACTACGCCGTCAAGGCCAACCCGGCTGTCGAAATCATCGACCTGCTCAAAGACAAAGGCTCGAGCTTCGACATCGCCTCGATCTACGAGCTGGACAAAGTGATGGATCGCGGCGTCAGCGCCGACCGTATCAGCTACGGCAACACCATCAAGAAATCCAAGGACATCCGCTACTTCTACGACAAAGGCGTGCGCCTGTTCTCCACCGACTCCGAAGCCGACCTGCGCAACATCGCCAAGGCTGCGCCGGGTTCGAAAGTCTATGTGCGCATCCTTACCGAAGGCTCGACCACTGCTGACTGGCCCCTGTCGCGCAAATTCGGCTGCCAGACCGACATGGCCATGGACTTGCTGATCCTCGCCCGCGACCTCGGTCTGGTGCCTTACGGCATCTCGTTCCACGTCGGTTCGCAACAGCGCGACATCAGCGTCTGGGATGCCGCAATTGCCAAGGTCAAAGTGATCTTCGAGCGCCTGAAAGAAGAAGACGGCATCGTGCTCAAGCTGATCAACATGGGCGGTGGCTTCCCGGCCAACTACATCACCCGCACCAACAGCCTGGAAACCTACGCCGAAGAAATCATCCGCTTCCTCAAAGAAGACTTCGGTGATGATCTGCCGGAAATCATTCTCGAGCCGGGCCGTTCGCTGATTGCCAACGCCGGTATTCTGGTCAGTGAAGTGGTATTGGTCGCACGTAAATCGCGCACCGCGGTAGAGCGTTGGGTGTACACGGATGTGGGCAAGTTCTCCGGCCTGATCGAAACCATGGATGAAGCGATCAAGTTCCCGATCTGGACCGAGAAGAAAGGCGAGATGGAAGAAGTGGTCATCGCCGGCCCGACCTGCGACAGCGCCGACATCATGTACGAGAACTACAAGTACGGTCTGCCGCTGAACCTGGCGATCGGTGATCGTATGTACTGGTTGTCGACCGGCGCTTACACCACCAGTTACAGCGCGGTTGAGTTCAATGGCTTTCCGCCGCTGAAGTCCTACTACGTGTAACTCTTGAACCGGTAATGCAAAAAGCCCATGACGTGTCATGGGCTTTTTTTTAGAGCGTCTTTGCCATTTGAACCAATTGTTCGGACATGCCTTTGATTTCATCAAGCGAGCCAATGACCAGCGGCAGCGAAGCCTTGGCACGAGCCATCGTCTGATGGGGATGGTGAGTTCGCAAAGTTCGTTTCGCTTCATCCAGCATGTATACCCATCGATAACAGAAATCGCCGAGATTGCTCGCTGCCACACCGGCACGCCGACGAAGATCGAACAACCGCCTGACATGCTCTCTGGCCATCGCCTGTCGTCGCTCTTCCGAATACGGTTGGCCTGGATCATAGCCCATACCCGGTAGACCGATTCGACCCAAACCGTAATAGACTTCGATCTTAGGGGTTGGGCCGTCGCAACTGCACAGTGGCATCGTCAGCGATTCGATAAAGCGAACAAAAATGCCATGGATCGATTCAGCGAGACTTGTCACTTGCGATTTGAAATCCGACACAGCACGTTGGCAAGAACCCAACCGAGCATCGAGTTCGCGCAGAATATCAATCACATCTGCACGAGGGGCACTTCCCCAATCGGCGGATCTCACGACAGTGAACTGTTGTGGATCAATCACGGAAATGGGCAATCGTCGATTCTGCGTGACGGAGACAACAGCTTCAAACTCGCTGATGAAACTGCTCACGTCGTGCAATATCCGGGCGGATGTATTGCCCAACAAAGGCACGGTGATGCCGATCGCCCGCCAGCATAGTTCGTTGGCGGACGCCACCTGGCTCAATGCCTGAGCATTGGGTGGCGGCAACATGGTGTGCCCGGTTCGGGCGATGGCATCGGAGAATCGATTGATTTCCACCAACGCCGCGGGCAGCTCATTCAAAAAATCAACGTATTGCTTCAAGGTGGCAAAATTCTTTTCTGCCAATAAATAATCAAGCATCAGTGTTTCCTCAAACATGGCAAACCATCAATGGCCAACGACCAGCTCTCGTTTGGCTAACCGTGTTAACCGATATGCCATTGCACCTCGATTAACACGGATCGATGGAGTGCTCAGCCCAACCTAGCGGTTAGGGACCGAAACAGGAGTAAGGAATGCAATGAACAATTTCGCTTGCGCCTTGAAGGTGGCGCTGCGAACGTCATCATCGGTGAAGGAGCTCTTGTCGGTAGCGGTCTGGAAAAGTTCAAAAGCGCTAATCGCGGGACTGTAACTCGCTACGTGGATTTTGCGTTGTTCTTCAATCGCGTGAAGGGCTTGCAGGTATTTGATCTTGCCGGCCGAGGCACTGACCACACCGTCTTGAAGATTGATTTCGTTGTCGAGTGCCGCGATTTTGCCTTGCAGCTTGTCGCTTTCCCGAACCATATCCAGAAAACGAATGCCTTCGCCGATATTACCAATGGTCTTTTTGAGCTGATCGATAGCTAACATCACCACCGCGACTTGCGGCGGTGTCAGGCCCAGTGCTATCACCTTATCGACCGTCAATGCGATATCTTTGCCAAGCTCCTCAATACCTTTCTTTTCCAAAGTCTCGATAGCGTCGATAACAAGCTTGCGCTCTTCCTTAAGGATTTCCCATTTTCCTTTCAAGGCGACGAATTCCGCTTTTGCCAGCACTTCATCACGTTCAAAGTCGGTGATGTACCCCCGCGTTGAACGCATGTCGAACGTATCGCTGATTTCTTTCAGGCACTTGCGTACTTGAGTGGTTTGCAGGCCAATCGCGTCTGCAACGTCGTTCAATAGGCGTTGGCGTTGAGCGTTGATCTCTTCGATCTCCTGAGCGTCGTTTTCCTCTTCGAACATCTTCTCGAGTCTGTCCAGACGTTGCAGGCTATTGTCTAATTGATCACTGCTTTCAAAGGCTGCAGTTTGCAGTCCAATAGCGCCTTGACCGACGCCTTGGACAAGTCGATTGAAGCGATCAAACAGATCGGGGAGGTAATTCAGCTTTACCCGCCATACTTGCGCCTGCGTGCGATGCTCGCTCATCTGTGAATGACTATCCCTGAGCGCAACCAAGTCGAGTTCCGGATAAGTCTGTTGAAACGATGCAGTGAACGCCATCGAACGCGATGTGTTTCCGTAATTACGCTCGTATTCTTCGTCCGCCTCTTTGAACACCTCAATCAACTTGTCCGAATCCGTTTTGATCTGCACCCATGGATTAACGACTTCTGCGAATTCAGACATGAAAATCTTGAGACCCAATGCGTCCTCGATACGGCCAACCGCGCCAGTAGAGTTCATGATGCTCCGATGCAGAACGCTCCAGACATACATCAGATTTTGCGTGGCTACATCGGCGTCGATTGCGACAATCATCAGACTTTGCAGATCATGCTTGACCCGCGCCAGCGATCCCAGGGTCTGGTTCTTGTTTGTAAGAATCAGAATGTCCTTTTCTTGTTCGGCGTACAGCTCGTTGCGCCGGGCGCGAATATTTTCCGCCTCCACCCCCATATAAATGGCCATCGCCAGCCCGACAATATTCATTCCCGCAGCAGCTTTCAGGGCTTCTTGAACAGCGGCCTTGTACTCAGTATTTTTGATATCGATTTCTTTTGCACGCTCATCGATCACCGCTTTCAGCTGTTTAACGTCTTCCGCCAAAGAACTATTTTCGATCAGACCGACTCTCAGCTTTATACCTGGCAAGATGTGTTCGCGCAGATCATAGCCAAACATATCAAGGTCTTTCTTGATACTACCCACCTCTTGTAGATTGAAATCAATTTTTTCAAAAATACGCCTCAAGTAATAATCGAGTGTACTGATGGTATCCTCTTCCAGTTCAATACCCGGAAACTTATCACCCAGTTCAAGCTGCAGTTGTTTCAACTGCTCCAGCGTCCTAACATTATGCTTTTCCAAGAGTCCCGAGGCTTTTACTTCGCTATAGACCTCTTTCATCGAAGCGCCATAGTTCACCATGCTACTGGCAAACTCCTTAAGACCACGCCCCGTCATCATGATCCGCTCGCGCAGTGGCGACCAGCGCCTGGCATGATTTCGGGTATTCAAAAAAGTAGCCAGAAAGTCGGCAGGGCTCAGTCCTGGGCCACCATCCTGACCTGCACCAAAGCGTAGATAGTCCCTGACATCCTCTAGGGTATAGGGCAACGCCAGACCGGCGGCCTCATATTTGCGCAGATCAATTACTTGTTTTTTAGTCAGCAACAACCCCGAGTCACGAGTGGATCCATCAAGTGCTCCGACAGAACCTTGAGTAAACAGCTTAGGGGCTGCAGCGGCGAACTTTGTTACTTCTTCGGGCGTTGCATTATTTAACGCATCCCCCCACAAAAAACCATTAGACATAACTACTCCATTAATTAGTCAAAGAATAAAACCGAAAAGAATAAAGACCAGAACAACTTTTAGTCTCGAACAAAGACTATCCGAGAAAACACAAACCTCAAATCACCAACTTAAATCCAAATGTATTAACTCAATCAAAAATAGCGAATTAATACTGCAGACCGTAGAAAATCAGACTTAAAAGCATTTACAGTCAAGCTGAGACTATGCAACAGGAACGCTCAAAGAGTTGCTTAACAACTTCGACCTTTGTTGATATTCCTCGGCCAATGCCTGAACACGAGGGTCCGTCGCGCTCATCAATGCCTGAGTCGCAACCTTCAGAAACGCAAGATTTCCGCCAAGCATCGCGCGGCGATACCATGCCAGACTCTCCTCGATCCTTTTCTGGTCAATCAGGATACTGGCGTAGCTGAACTGGCCACGAAAATCCCCTGCTTCAGCGGAACGGCGATACCAGTCGTGCGCAGCTATGGAATCGACCGAACAGCCCAGACCCTCTTCCAGATACCGCCCCAAGAGGTTCATCGATTTGGCATGGCCGAGTTCCGCTGCGCGGCGATAGAGAGTCAAGGCTTGCACTTGATCCTTGATCACTCCACGACCAGTGGCCAAGAGATTGGCATAGTTATACATCGCCCAATCCAGTCCCGCTTCAGCAGCTTGACGATAATGCCTTGCAGCTATTGAAGCATCAGAGACGCAACCCCAGCCCTGCTCATGGCAACGACCGAGCATGTTGCGCGCCATCAAGTGCCCACGCTTGGCGGCAATCTCGAACCAACGCACGGCCAGCGGTTGATCCTGCGCGATGCCTTGCCCGTCCAGCAGGATCTGCCCTAGCAGCGCCTGAGCATCCAGCACACCTTCTGTGGAGGCGATCAAAATCGCCTGAGCCGCACGTGCCGGGCTTTCTTCGAGCATGGCTTTGAGCTGTTCGCCGTCGAGGATTTCCTCGCGGCGCAGTTGAAAACTCATACCTCGACCCAGCGGCGCAACAGGTTGTGATAAGTCCCGGTGAGGCGGATCAGTGACGGATGATCTGGCATGTCCTGCGTCAGTTGCTGGATTGCCCCATCCATCTCGAACAGCAAGGCCCGCTGGCTGTCCTCGCGTACCAGACTTTGCGTCCAGAAGAACGAGGCAAACCGCGCGCCACGGGTGACGGCGTTGACCTTGTGCAGGCTGGTGCCGGGATACAACACCATGTCACCGGCGGGCAGTTTCACCTGTTGAGTGCCGAAGGTGTCCTGAATCTCCAGCTCACCGCCGTCGTAATCCTCAGGCTCGCTGAAGAACAGCGTGGCTGACAGATCGGTGCGCACGCGCTCGGGGCTGCCCTTGGGCTGGCGCACCGCATTGTCGATGTGAAAATCGAAACTGCCCCCCGCCGTGTAGCAGTTGAGTAACGGCGGGAATACTTTGTGCGGCAGTGCGGCGGACATGAACAGCGGATTTTTCCACAGACGTTCAAGCATCGCCGCGCCGATTTCCTTGGCCAGCGGATGGCCTTCAGGCAGTTGCAGATTGTGCTTGGCCTTGGCCGATTGATAGCCGGCGGTGATCTTGCCGTCCGCCCAATCCGCTTGCTGCAAAGCCTCGCGAATACGCTGCACTTCGTCTTTTTCGAACAGACCGGGAATGTGCAGCAGCATGGCGATGACCCCTGATGGCAAAGAGGCGGCAATGGTATTGATTCTTATTGTCTGTGTAAAACCCGGCAGACGGATGAACTGGCAAAAACCGTAAGGTTAAATTGTAAAGAATGTAAATTTGTCGCGAATAGTAATGTTTCGCAATTGATACGAATACTTGTTTGACCTATATTCCGCCGCCTCAAATCCTTGGGGAGGGGAATAAAAATGGCACGTCTACACGCACAATTACCGGTCAGTTCACCACGTCTGCTCGCCTCTGCAATCGGCGTAGCAATCACCGCCGGCTCCGCAGGCCAGATGGTGTTCGCCGCTGAAAAGACCGACAGCAAAACCTCCGGCAATGCCATCGCCCTGGACGCCACCGCCATCACCGGCGAAGCCCAGGACGCGACGTCCTACCAAGTCGAAAAAGCCTCCTCGCCCAAGTACACCGCGCCGCTGATCGACACGCCGCGCTCGGTCACCGTGATTCCGCAACAAGTTTTGAAAGACACCGGCGCCCTGAACATGCAGGACGCGCTGCGTACCGTGCCGGGCATTACCTTCGGCGCTGGTGAAGGCGGCAACCCACAGGGCGACCGTCCGTTCATTCGTGGTTTCGACGCTCAGGGCGACACCTACCTTGATGGCGTGCGTGACACCGGTTCGCAGAGCCGCGAAATCTTCGCCGTGGAAAACATCGAAGTCAGCAAAGGCCCGAACTCGGCCATCGGTGGTCGCGGCGCGGCGGGCGGCAGCATCAACCTTGTGAGCAAAAAAGCGCACCTGGGCAACTCGTTCGACGGTGGTTTCACCTGGGGTTCCGACCAGACTCAGCGTTACACCATGGACGGCAACTATCAGTTCAGCGACAGCGCTGCGGGCCGTCTGAACCTGATGAGCCATGAGAGCAACGTTGCCGGCCGCGACAAAGTCGATTACGACCGATGGGGCATCGCACCTTCCCTGGCTTTCGGCCTCGGCACCGACACCCGCGTCAACCTCGATTATTACCATCTCGAAAGCAACGACACCCCGGATTCGGGTATCCCGTACAGCATTCCAGCGGCAGGTTCGGCGGCGCGCACCAAGTCCAATCCGGACAAGCCGAATGCCGGTGGCGATCACGACAATTTCTACGGTCTGGGTCGCGACTTCCGCAAGGGTCGCACCGATACCGCGACCTTCGCCATCGAGCATGATCTGAGCGACTCGCTGACGATCAAGAACACCCTGCGCCACGGCACCAGCATGCAGGATTACATCCTCACGCAGCCGGACGACAGCAAAGGCAACGTCAACAACGGCAGCGTCTGGCGGCGGGCGAATACTCGGGTGAGCAACACCGAGACCACCACCAATCAGACTGACCTGTTCGGCAACTTCTACGTCGCCGGCTTCAAGAACAGCTTCTCCACCGGCGTCGAATACACCCGTGAGGAAAGTCAGAAGTCCTCGTACAACGTCAACACTGACACCACGCCCCGCACCAGCGCTGTGACCACCAATTGCAACCCGGGATTGATCGGCGCATCCAGCGGCTACAACTGCACCTCGCTGTCGAACCCGAACCCGAACGATCCGTGGAACGGCGCGATCTCGCGCAACTATGCCGGCACCGACACCCAGTCCGATACTTACGCGCTGTATGCGTTCAACACCCTGGAACTGTCCGAGCAGTGGCTGGTGAACACGGGTCTGCGTTACGACCACTTCGAAACCGGCTACAAGACTTACAACGGCGCTGGCCGCACCACGTCCAAAGGCGCGGACACCAGCGAGTTCGTCACCGGTCAGTTCGGCGTGGTTTACAAGCCGGCAGAAAACGGCAGCATCTACGCCTCGTATGCCACCTCCGCCACTCCACCGGGCAACACTCTTGGCGAAGGTCAGGAAGGCAACCCGCTGGGCGGCACGCCGGACCGCAGCGGTAACCTGCTCAAGAGCGACATGGAGCCGGAAACCACCAAGAACTACGAAATCGGCACCAAGTGGGATCTACTGAATGATCGCCTGTCGCTGACCGCTGACATCTTCCGCACCGAGAAAGAAAACGCGCGCGTGCAAGTCGATACCACGTCCTACGAGAACGCCGGCAAGACCCGCGTGCAAGGTGTCGAGTTGTCGGCCAGCGGCAAGATCACCGACAAGTGGCAGGTGTTCGCCGGTTACGCCTACATGGACAGCGAGCAAGTGGATGGTGGTGACCTGCCGGCCAACAAAGCCAACAACGGCAACCAACTGCCAAACACCCCGAAAAACAGCGCCAGCCTGTGGACCACTTACCAGGTCACGCCGAAGCTAACCATCGGTGGCGGTGCGTTCTATGTGGATGATGTGTTCGGCAGTGTGGCCAACACCACGATGGTTGATTCGTATGTTCGCTACGACGCGATGGCCGCGTACAAGCTGACCAAGAACGTCGATCTGCAACTCAACGTGCAGAACCTGACCAACGAAAACTATTACGACAAAGCCTTCTCGACCCACTTCGCCAACCAGGCGGCGGGCCGTACGGCACTGTTGAGCACCAACTTCCACTTCTGATAGAAGCCGGAAACACCAAGCCCCGTTCATTCAATTGAACGGGGCTTTTGTGCGTAATCAATAAGCTTCTCGCCAACCCACGGCATAATGCGCGCCGTGAAAACAACTTTCGACGAACAAGGCAAGCGACGTGTTGAAGAAAACCCTGTTCCAGTTGCACTGGTTTTTTGGCATCACTGCCGGACTGGTGCTGGCCCTGATGGGCATCACCGGCGCTGCGTATTCGTTTCAGGATGAAATTCTGCGCGCATTGAATCCCTCGGTGCTGCAGGTCGAGAAGCAGGTCGCCGGGGTGCTGCCACCGGTTGAACTGGTGGAGCATATCGAAGCCGCGTCCGGCAAAAAGGTCGCGATGCTCTGGGTCGACACCGACAGCGGCAACGCGGCGAAAGTATTCTTCACCCCGCCCAAGGGTGAACGGCGTGGCGAGATGCGCTACTTCGATCCGTACACCGCCGAGTTCAAGGGTGACGCGGTTGGTCAGGATTTCTTCGGCCTGATGCTGCAGCTGCACCGCTTCCTCGCCATGGGCGATACCGGCCGCAACATCACCGGTGCCTGCACCCTGATTCTGCTGTTCTTCTGCCTGTCCGGTCTGTACCTGCGCTGGCCGCGTCAGTGGAACAGCTGGCGCGTGTGGCTGACCCTCGACTGGAAGAAAAAGGGCCGCAATTTCAACTGGGACCTGCACTCGGTGGCCGGTACCTGGTGTCTGCTGGTGTATCTGCTGCTGGCGTTGACCGGGTTGTCCTGGTCGTACGAGTGGTACAACAAAGGCCTGACCAAATTGCTTTCCGACGCGCCGCAAAACGAGCGCGTACGCGGTGGTCGCGGCCCGGCACCTGAAGGCCCGACGCCGACCGCCGATTACGCAGCGATGTGGAGCAGCATCTACAGCACTGCTGGCCCGGGCCTGTCGGCCTACAACATCCGCATGCCTGCCGTGGCCGGGCAACCGGCGACCGTGTTCTACCTGCTCGACAGCTCGCCGCATGATCGCGCGCTGAATCAGATCACTCTCGACCCGGCCACCGGCGTGGTCAAACGCGTGGATCGTTACGCCGACAAGAGCTTCAAGGCGCAGCTGTTGACCAGCATTTATGCGCTGCACGTCGGCAGCTATTTCGGTCTGGTCGGCCGCATCATCATTACCCTCGCCGCCGTGTGCATGCCGCTGTTTTTCATCACTGGCTGGCTGCTGTATCTGGATCGTCGGCGCAAGAAAAAGCAGGTCAAAGACGCACGTAAAGGCTTCGATCAACCGGCCGACAATGCCTCGGCCTGGCTGATCGGTTTCGCCAGTCAGAGCGGTTTTGCCGAACAACTGGCGTGGCAGACTGCCGGCCAATTGCAGGCTGCCGGATTGCCGGTGAGGGTGCAGCCACTGGCGAATGTCAGCGAGCAGGATCTGCGTGATTCGAGCAATGCGCTGTTCGTGGTCAGCACCTTCGGCGACGGCGATGCGCCGGACAGCGCTCGCGGTTTCGAGCGCAAAGTGCTGAGCAAGGCCTCGACCTTCGACAGCCTGAATTACGCAGTACTTGGCCTCGGCGATCGTCAGTATGAAAACTTCTGCGGCTTCGCCCGACGCCTGCATCATTGGTTGAGCGAGCACGGTGGCAAGACTTTGTTCGCGCCAGTTGAAGTCGACAGCGGTGACCCATACGCGCTGCGTCATTGGCAGACCCAACTCGGCCTGCTCACCGGGCAAGCAGCGGTCGACACCTGGCAAGCACCGAGCTACGACAACTGGACGCTGGTGCGTCGCGACTTGATGAACCCTGACAGCAGCGGCTCGCCGGTTTACCTGCTGGGCCTGAGCGCACCGAATACCAGCAGTTGGCTGGCCGGTGATCTGGTAGAAGTGTTGCCACGCAATTGCCCGTGGATCGTCGAGCATTTCCTCGATGGCCTGGGCATTCGCGGCGAAACCCTGGTCAAGCTCAACGGCCTCGAAGAACCGCTGGAAGTGGCCCTCGCCACCCGCCAATTGCCCGAACACCGCGCACAGCTCGTTGGGCTGCATGCCCAGGCGTTGGTCGATGCGATGGTCCCGCTGACGATGCGCGAATACTCGATCGCCTCGATCGCCGCCGACGGTATCCTCGAATTGATCGTGCGTCAGGAACAGCACTCCGACGGTAACCTCGGCATCTGTTCCGGCTGGTTGACCGAGCATGCGCCGGTGGGCGGCAGCATCAGCCTGCGCGTGCGGCGCAACAGCGGATTCCATCTGCCGAACGAACCGCTGCCGATGATTTTGCTGGGCAACGGCACAGGTCTGGCGGGACTGCGCAGCTTGCTCAAGGCGCGGATTGCCGATGGTCAGCAGCGGCACTGGTTACTGTTCGGTGAGCGCAATCGGGAGCAGGATTTCCTCTGCCGTGCGGAGCTTGAAGAGTGGTTGATCAATGGCGATCTGGAGCGGCTGGATCTGGCGTTTTCGCGGGATCAGGTGGAGAAGATTTATGTGCAGGATCGCTTGCGCGAGTCGGCTGAGGAGTTGAAGAAGTGGTTGGCGGATGGCGCGGTGATTTATATCTGCGGGAGTCTGCAAGGGATGGCATCCGGCGTGGACCAAGTACTGAATGACATCCTCGGCGCTGCTGAAGTAGAACGCCTCATCGAACAAGGCCGCTATCGCCGCGACGTCTATTAGAAGACCCCCTCACCCTAACCCTCTCCCGGGGGGAGAGGGGACTGATTGGGGGATGCTGTGGAAATACGCCGACGTGAAAGAGCTTTAGTGAATCCAAAATGGATTTGGTGTTGCTTTGTGGATTCCATATTCACCTGGATTTTTCAGGTCGATATACAACTTGAGACACTTCGGTCGGCCCCCTCTCCCCCGGGAGAGGGCTGGGGTGAGGGGAACTGGTCTACCGTAAAATCTCAACCCACCTTCACAAGGACCGTGAAGCATGCCAACCCGCCCCACCCTCGCCCAATTCGCCCGCCAACTGCGCATCAACCAAACCGACTGCGAACACCTGCTCTGGCAAAAACTGCGCTCACGACAACTCGCCGACCTGAAATTCCGCCGGCAGTTTCCATGTCATCCGTATGTGCTGGATTTTTACTGTGTTGAATTGAAACTGGCTGTTGAGCTGGAGGGCGGTCAGCACTTCGAGACAGCAGGGGTTATTCATGATCGACGGCGTACGCTTTTTCTTCAGGGGCTGGGAATTGAGGTGGTGCGGTTCAGCAATCTTGAGGTGATTGGGCAGATGGGGGATGTGTTGGAGCAGATTATGCGGATTGCGGCGGAGCGGAGATTGCGATCCTGATCCAAAGGCTGCCCTCACCCTAGCCCTCCCGAAACGTCGGACCGCCCAGAGGTAGAGGGGACCGACCGTGGGATGCTGCAGAAATACATCGACCTGAAGGCCTCGTGCGGAATCCATAATCAACTCAGTTTTTCAGGTTGATGCAAGGCTTGAGACACCTCGGTCGGCTCCCTCTCCCTCCGGGAGAGGGCTGGGGTGAGGGGCTTTTAGCTTTTGATCTTCAACCAGATCAAACCGGCTGCAATTTCTGCTCAAACACAGCCACCCCATCCAGATCCCGCAACACCACACTCATCTCCCCGCTGACACCCTCAATATTCACCTCGCCAAAAAACTGAAACCCGGCAAACGGCGACATGTTCTGCACCGACGGCGCCTTCTCGAACACCACCTCTGGCCCAAAAGTTTTATCCAGCGGATTAGGCCCGAAACTCCCGGCATTCAACGGCCCCGCCACAAACTCCCAGAACGGCTCGAAATCCTGAAACACCGCCCGATCCGGGTGGTAGTGATGTGCCGCGCAGTAATGCACGTCGGCCGTGAGGAACACGAAATTGTGTACCTGCTGCGCGCGCAAGAAACCCAGCAGTTCAGCGATCTCCATCTCTCGCCCCTGCGCCGGGCCGGGATCGCCGTTGGCCACCGCTTCCCAACGCGCGACACCGGGGCTTACCTCACCGTCGGGCACACCGAGGCCGATTGGCATGTCGGCGGCGATGACTTTCCACTGCGCTTGAGAACCCTTCAAGCCGTGCTTCAACCAGTCCAGTTGCTCACGCCCGAGGAACGGTTTCGCCGCGCCGAGGTTGTCGTCATTCGCCTCGCGATAACTGCGCATGTCGAGCACGAACACATCGAGCAGCGGCCCGTAACTGAGCTGGCGATAAATCCGTCCGCCGCCATCGGCAGCCTGCAAACGCATCGGCGCATATTCGAGCCAGGCCTGACGCGCACGCCCCAACAGTTTTTGGATATCTTTCTCGCGATAACGCTCATCGAGCTGCTTGCCTGGCGACCAATTGTTGACCACTTCATGATCGTCCCACTGCCAGATCTGCGGCACTTCGGCGTTGAAGCGGCGGATGTTTTCGTCCATCAGGTTGTAGCGATAATTACCGCGATAGTCGTCGAGGGTTTCGGCGACTTTGCTCTTGGCTTCGCTGGTGATGTTGCGCCACACACGACCACCTTCGGTGACCAACTGAGCCGGCACCGGGCCGTCGGCGTAGATGGTGTCGCCGCTGTGGATAAAGAAGTCCGGCAGGCGCAGACGCATGGCTTCGTAGATGCGCATGCCACCGATGTCCGGGTTGATGCCGAAGCCTTGGCCGACGGTGTCGCCGCTCCAGACGAAGCGGATGTCGCGCTTGATCGTCGGCACGCTGCGCAGGTGGCCGAACCACGGCTCGCTGGCGACGCTGGTTTGCGCATCTTCGAAATACACGCGATAGAAAATCGCCTGATCGGCGGGCAACCCGGTGAGTTCGACGCGGGCGGTGAAATCAGTGCGAGCATCGGCCAGCGGCGAGACAAAGCGCCGTGGGTTGCCGAACAGACTGCGGGTGTCCCATTCGACGACCATGCGTGCGGGACGGTCGCTGCGGCTCCAGATCATCGCGCGATCGCCGAGCAGGTCGCCGGACTGCACGCCGTCGGTGAGTTGCGGGCGGTCCTTGACCGATGCAATCACCGCCGGCGCCAGCCCCGGCATGAGCAGCCCGGCACCGACGGCTTGCATCACACGTCGGCGGCCGAGATTGAAATCGCTCATGGTGTTCTCCCTGACAAAAGGAGAACTAAAGCACGCGATCATGAATTGGGGATGACAACACTGGCGCCCACAGTGGGATTGGGTGCATTCAGCAACAGACTGGTCGGCTGTCAGGCCGCCATCGCTGGCAAGCCAGCTCCCACAGGTTTTGATCTACACACCGCATGCGGCGCAGCCGCCCCACTCAACGATGAGCGTTAGCTCGAGTAAAGCTTTTGATCTAAAGCGCCCGTCGGCAGGCTGAGTGGAGGGATTGATCAGGGGGTGGGAGCGCAGCGACCGTTTGGCGCAGCCAAACACATCGAGAGGAGGTGCAGCGCAGCAAACCGGAGGCGATGCCCCCGGATCAATCCCGCAGCGAAGGAACCCGAGCCACAGCGAGGGCCGAACGTCAGGGTAAAGCCTTTTGGGTTACCTTTTCGCTGGGCCGGCATCCCGGCGTTTGGAAAAGGTGACCCGCCGTAAGGGCGGAACCCTAGGAAGCCGTTACCGCAGCAACGGAAATGGACTCAGTCAAAAACAGGTTTGGGGGCTTCCCCCCAAACATAGAATCTCCCACAGGGGTATCGCATTGTCAGGCTTTCGCGGGTTCCAGCGCCAACTCGACAGCCTCGGGGCGTTTCACCACCGCGTACACCACCGCCGTCAGCAAACTCCCGGCAACAATCGCCAACAGATACAACAACGCATGGTTGATCGCATTCGGGATCGCCAGCACAAACAGCCCACCGTGCGGCGCCATCAGTTTGCAGCCGAAGTACATCGACAGCGCACCGGTCAGCGCGCCGCCGGCAATGCTCGCCGGGATCACCCGCAGCGGATCTTTCGCGGCAAACGGAATCGCCCCTTCGGAGATAAAACACAGCCCCAGCACAAACGCCGCTTTACCCGCCTCGCGCTCGCTCTGCGCGAACTTGCGCCGGGCGATGAACGTAGCGATACCGAGGCCAATCGGCGGCACCATGCCCGCGGCCATGGTCGCGGCCATCGGCGCATAACTCTGCGAGGCCAGCAGCCCGACCGAGAACGCATACGCGGCCTTGTTGATCGGCCCGCCAAGGTCGACGCACATCATGCCGCCAAGCAGCACACCGAGCAGGATCGCGTTGGTGGTGCCCATGCTGTCGAGGAAATGCGTGAGCGCCGCGAGCATCCCGCCCACCGGTTTGCCGACCACGTAAATCATCACCAGCCCGGTAAACAGGCTGGCGAACAACGGGATGATCAGAATCGGTTTCAACGCTTCGAGACTTTGCGGCAACGACACATAACGACTGATCGCTTTCGCGGCATAACCGGCGATAAACCCGGCAACGATGCCGCCGATGAATCCGGCGCCCAGCGTGCTCGCGAGCAAGCCACCAATCATCCCCGGCGCCAGGCCCGGACGATCCGCAATCGAGTAGGCGATGTAACCCGCCAGCAACGGCACCATCAACTTGAACGCGGTCTCGCCGCCAATCTGCATCAGCGCCGCCGCCAGCGTGCCTTCTTCCTTGAACGCGGTGATGCCGAACACGAACGACAACGCGATCATCAGACCGCCCGCCACGACCATCGGCAGCATGTAGGACACGCCGGTCAGCAGGTGTTTGTAGACACCGGTTTTCTCTTGTTTGGCCGACGCTTTTCCGTCGCTTGCAGCGCTTTCCTGCACGCCTTCGGCCAAGGCTTTTTTCAGCGTTGCCTCGGACTGTTTCAACGCAATCCCGGTGCCGCAGCGGTAGATTTTCTTGCCGGCGAAACGCTCGGTGGCGACGTCGATATCCGCTGCCAGTAACACCACGTCAGCCTCGGCAATTGCCGTCGCGCTCAACGGAGTGCGCGCACCGACCGAGCCTTGGGTTTCGACTTGCAACTCATAGCCCAGACGCTTGGCCGCTTGCTGCAATGCTTCGGCGGCCATGAAGGTGTGAGCGACACCGGTCGGGCATGCGGTGACAGCGACCAGACGCGGAGCGTTCTGCGCAACCGCAACCGGCGCGGCGTCTGTAGCGACGTAAATTTCAGCTTCTTCAGCGCCGCGACGCAGCACTGCTTCGACATCTTGCAACGCTTGCGCCGGGGCGATCTGAAAGACGCGTTTGCCAACGAATCGAGTCATGTCCACCGTGCCAGTGGCGACCAGCAACACCCACTCGGCCGCGGCAATCGTGGCCGCCGACAATTCACGTTCAGGATGCGCTGCATCGACCACTTCGACACTGGTGCTCCAGCCCTGACGCTGAGCGGCGGCGTCCAGCAATCGGGCGCAAAGAACACTGGTGACCATGCCGTTCGGGCAGGCCGTGACAATGGCTAATTTCATGACCAACCCTCTTATTGTTCTGTCAGGGGGCGCACGCGCACGCCCTGTTCGAGCGGCGCCAGCAGCGCTGCATCGTGAATGCCGAAACCAATCTGGGTCACCGCCAGTGCGGCAATCGCGGTAGCGGTGCGCAGGGTTTGCTCGGGCGTATCGGCGCTGAGCAAACCGTGGAGCATGCCGGCCAGCAGCGAATCCCCGGCACCCACGGTACTGGCAACCGTGACCTTGGGCGGCGACGCGTGCAGCGCCGAGCCGACACTGAACCAGTTCACACCATCGGCACCGTGGGAAATCACCACGTGCTCGATGCCTTGCGCGTGCAGCCGATTGGCCGCTTCAGCTTGCGCCGTGTGAGAAATCACTTCGCAGCCGAGCGCGTCAGCCAGTTCTTCAGTATTAGGCTTGATCAGCCACGGGCCAGCCTTGAGTGCCTCGCGCAGTGCTTCGCCGCTGGTGTCCAGCGCAACGTTGAGACCCAGCGCTTTGAGCTTTTCGATCAACTCGCGCAGCCATTGTGCCGTGACACCGCGTGGCAAACTGCCGGCGACGACCACTGCATCGTGGCCCGGAGCGATTTGCAGCAGACGCTCAAGCAATGCCTGTTGCGCCGCTGCGTCGACTATCGGGCCGGGGCCGTTGATGTCGGTGATACGCCCGTCGTGTTCGGCAACTTTGATGTTGCTGCGCGTCTCGCCGGGCACGCGGATAAACGCGTCGACAAATCCGCGTTTGGCGAACAGGTTTTCGAACGCTTGCAGATTGTCTTCGCCGAGAAAACCACTGACCGTCAGTTGATGGCCGAGGTCGGCCAGCACTTGCGCGACGTTCACGCCTTTGCCGGCGGCGTGGCTGTGCATCTCGTCGCTGCGATTGACCTGACCGGGTTCAAGCCGCGCCAGCTCGACCGTGAGGTCCAGCGCCGGGTTGAGGGTCAGGGTGAGAATCTTGGCCATTACAGGGCCTCCACTAATGCGCGCACTTCGCTGGCGCTGCCCACGGCCAGGGCCTGTTGAGCGAGGGTTTGAGACTGGGTCAGGCTGAGTTCGCGGATGCGCGCCTTGACCTCGGCGATGCTGCGGCCGGACACGCTCAACTCATCGACGCCAAGGCCGACCAGCACCGGCACTGCCAGCGGATCTGCCGCGAGTTCGCCGCAGACGCCAACCCATTTGCCGTGGGCATGCGCCGCACGCACGGTGATGTCGATCAGTTGCAACACCGCCGGGTGCAAGCCGTCGGCCTGCGCGGAAAGGGTCGGATGCCCACGGTCGATGGCCAGGGTGTATTGGGTCAAATCGTTGGTGCCGACACTGAAGAAGTCCACCTCTTTGGCCAGCACCGGCGCCAACAGCGCGGCGGACGGCACTTCGATCATGATCCCCAGTTGCAGATCGGCGACCGGGATTTCCAGGCGCAGACGCTCGGTCATGTCGCGGGCCTGACGCCATTCTTCGACACTGCCAACCATCGGGAACATGATCCGCAGCGGCCGGTTGTCAGCGGCGCGCAGCAAGGCGCGCAATTGTGCTTCCATGATCTGCGGACGCTGCAAGGTCAGGCGAATGCCGCGCACGCCGAGGAACGGGTTTTCTTCCTTGGCAATCGGCCAATACGGCAGCGGTTTGTCGCCGCCGACATCGAGGGTGCGCACCACCAGCGGGCGCCCAGCCAGACCATCGAGCACGCGGCGGTATTCGGCTTCCTGGGTCGCCTCGTCCGGTGCTTGCGGGTGCGCCATGAAAATCAGTTCGGTGCGCAGCAGGCCAATGCCTTCGGCGCCCTGCTCGACCGCGCTGATCACCCCGGCGCTTTCGCCGATGTTGGCGAACACTTCCACCGCGTGGCCGTCAGTGGTGTGCGCCGGTTGATAACGTTGTTCGGCGGCCGCTTTCAGGCGCTGCTCGCGCGTGTCGCGTTCGACGATGGCGCGTTGCAGCGTCGGCGCATCAGCATCGACATGCAGGCGACCGCGTTGGCCGTCGAGCAACAGCGGCGTGCCCGGCGCCAGCAGCAACACCGCTGCGCCAGCGCCGACCAATGCCGGAATCCCCAAGGCGCGGGCGACAATCGCACTGTGCGCAGTTGCGCCGCCGCGTGCGGTGAGAATCCCCGCGACGCGCGCCGGATCGAGTCGCGCCACATCCGAGGGGCCGACTTCGTCCATCACCAGAATGTATGGTTGCTCCGGCTCGCTCGGCGTCTGCACGCCGCACAGTTGCGCCAGCACCCGGCGACCGATGTCGCGCAAGTCAGCGGCACGCTCGGCGAGCAAGGCGTCCTGCAACGATTCCTGTTGCTTGGCGGCGGCTTCGATCACCGCCATCCATGCCGCTTCAGCGCTCTCGCCTTGCTTGAGACGAGTGTCGACTTCGTCGGTGAGTTCCGGGTCGTCGAGCATTTCCTGGTGGGTGATGAAGATCTCGCGGATCGCCTTGGCCTTGCTGCGTTCGATCAGGCCTTGAATGTCGCCGCGGATCTCGGCCAGCGCCTCCTTGAGACGCTCGCGCTCGATGGCGGCGGACTCGCCGCGCAACGGGTAATCGATGGTTTGCTGGACTTGAATATGCGCCGGGCCAATGGCGATACCCGGTGCGGCGGGGATTGCTTGCAGCAGGCTGCCGGACGCCGGGGCGATCAGCACTTCAGCAATATCTGCGATGACTTCACGCTGTTCGCTGACGGCCGGCAGCGGCTCGACTTCTTCACCGAGGCCTTCTTCGATGGCCGCCAACAGTGCGGGCAAGGCGTCGGCGGCAATGCTCGGTTCGGCAATCAGTTCCAGCACCTGACCGCGACGGGCGCCGAGGCTGAGCAGTTTGCTCAGGCTCTTCACCGACACCGCGCTGTCCTGACTGTCGACGATGCGCACACGGATTTCACCGTCAAAACTCTTCGCCAGTTGCGCGAGGATTTTCGCCGGGCGTGCATGCAAGCCGTGGGCGTTGGCCAGTGCAATCCGCGCGCTCGGCCAGTCGGCAGGCAATTCGCCGCCGAGGACTTCGAGAACTTTGCGGCTGCTGGTGGCGCGGCCCAATTCGTGGCCGCGGCCTTCGATCAGCAACGCGCAGAGGCGTTCGAGCAGCGCCTGATGCGCCTCGCCCAGGCTCGCGAGGCAGAACAGACCACTGAGCGGCTGGCCGAGGTAGCGAATCGGCTTGTCCGGCGTCACGAAAGCCAGGCCCGGACGCTTCACGGTTTGCTCGCTGTGCAGCCACCACAGGCCATCGCCCAGCGGCAGTGCTTCTACTTGTTGCAACACAGCGGCGAACCCGTTGCTCACACAATCGGCCTGTCGCAACAGACGTGCGCCACGCCAGACCAGTTCTTCGAAATCATCGGCAGAAACACTGAGGCCAATCATTTGCGCATCCAGCGCCAGCTCCTGTGGCGCGCCTTGCAGCAGTTTCAGCAGCGCTTCGGGCGAACTCGCGCGGCGCAGTGCCTGACCCAAATCGGTCTCGCCGAGGGCCCGGGTCAGCAGTTGCAGCAGACGTAAATGTTCGTCGGACTTGGCCGCAATGCCGATCGCCAAATAGACGATCTGGCCGTCGCCCCAATCCACGCCTTCGGGGAACTGCATCAGGCGCACGCCGGTGGCAAACACCTGATCGCGGGTGTCCGGGGTTCCGTGGGGGATGGCAATACCTTGACCGAGAAAGGTCGAGCCCTGGGCTTCGCGTGCCTGCAACCCGGCAAGGTAACCGTCGGCGACCAGACCATCGGCGACCAAATGATTGGCCAGCAGTTGCAGCGCAGCGGGTTTATCCACAGCCGATTGGCCCATGGATATCTGCTCTATAGTGAGCTCGAGCATGCGTTCTCCTTTTTGGCGTCATGTGGCGCCAGGTATTGTTTTGAATGGTTGCAGCTTAGGCGCTGCCTCCGGTTAAGGGGCAGTTTTGGCGGTTTCGCGGCAGAACCGGCCAAAGGCGCCTAAAACGTAGAAAATACGCCTGCTGAAACGTTTAATCTAGATTGATCGGCACGTTACTCGATAATGTCTCATCCTTGAAGTCCAACTTGTCGGATGCCTGCGACAATGGTCGCCTGCCTGAATCGGGTAGGATTGGCGAAAATGTCGCGGCAAGCTCGAAAAAACAAGGAAATCCCGGGTTGAAACTCAGTGATATCGCGCGATTGGCCGGCGTGTCCGTGACCACCGCCAGCTACGTCATCAACGGCAAGGCCGAACAGCAACGCATCAGCACCGCGACTGTCGAGCGGGTGCGGGCCGTGGTCGAACAACATGGCTTCACGCCCAATCCACAAGCGGCTGGGCTGCGCAGTCGGCACACACGCACGCTGGGTTTTATCCTGCCGGATCTGGAGAACCCCAGTTACGCACGGATTGCCAAGCTGCTGGAACAAGGTGCGCGAGCGCGCGGCTATCAATTGCTGATTGCCAGCTCCGACGATGCACCGGACAGCGAGCGGCAATTGCTGCAACTGTTCCGCGCGCGGCGCTGTGATGCGTTGATCGTCGCCAGTTGCCTGCCGGCCGCTGACGACAGTTACCGCCAGTTGCAAGCCAAAGGTTTACCGGTGATCGCCATCGACCGGGCGATGGAGCCTGAACACTTTTGTTCAGTGGTCAGCGACGACCGCGAAGCCAGTCTGCACTTGACCGAAAGTCTGCTCGATCCGCAGCTCAAGCAGATCGTTTTGCTCGGCGCTCGACCGGAGCTGAGCATCAGCCAGGAACGTGCCGCCGGGTTCAAACAGGCCTTGGTCGACTTCAAAGGTGAAGTGCTGATCGAGCACGCCGAATCCTTCAGCCGCGAGTGCGGCAAGCAAATGATGGAAGAACTCCTGCAACGACTCGGGCATTTGCCGGATGCGTTGGTGACCACTTCCTACGTGCTGTTGCAGGGCGTGTTCGATGCGCTGCATGACTTCCCGCTCAAATCGCGCCCACTGAGCCTCGGCACGTTTGGCGACACGCAGTTGCTGGACTTCCTGCCACTGCCGGTCAACGCCATGGCTCAGCAACATCAGTTAATTGCCGACAAAGCGCTGCAACTGGCGCTGGCGGCGATCGAGCAGTCGGACTATCAGCCTGGCGTGCAGGCCATTGCGCGGACCTTCAAGCAGCGTATTCATCGGGACTGAGCCGTGGAGCTGATCGACAGCCACACCCATCTGGACTTCCCCGACTTCGACGCCGACCGCGCGGCGTTGCTGGCCGAAAGCCGTGCCCTCGGCGTGCGGCGGATGGTGGTGCTGGGGGTGTATGAAGGCAACTGGCAGCGAGTGTGGGATCTGGTGCAGAGCGATGCTGATCTGTATGCGGCTTTTGGCTTGCATCCGGTTTATCTCGATCAGCATCGGCCGGAAGACTTACATGCTTTGGGCGATTGGCTGACGCGATTGCGTGGTCATCGGCAGTTGTGTGCAGTGGGCGAGATCGGTCTGGATTACTTCATCGAAACCCTCGACCGCGAACGTCAGCAGGCCCTGTTCGAAGCGCAGCTGCAATGGGCGGCGGACTTCGACTTGCCGGCGTTGATCCATGTGCGACGCAGTCATGCGGCGGTGATTGCCACGCTCAAGCGCTTCAAACTCAAACGGGCCGGAATCATCCACGCCTTCGCCGGCAGCCTTGAAGAAGCGCGCGAATACATCAAACTCGGTTTCAAGCTCGGCCTCGGCGGCGCCCCGACCTGGCCGCAGGCATTGCGCATGCATCGGGTGCTGGTGGATTTGCCGCTGGAGTCAGTGGTGCTGGAAACCGACTCGCCGGACATGGCACCGGCGATGTTTCCCGGCGTACGCAACACGCCTGCGCATTTGCCCGCGATTTGTACGGCACTGGCCGAGTTGATGAATATCAGCCCTGAGCAACTGGCGGCCGTCAGCACCGCCAACAGTTGCGCAGTATTCGGCTGGTAATCAGATGATCAGACGCGGAAGGCGCTGATCAACTGTTTCAGCTCCACCACCTGTGCCGACAACGCACGGCTGGCATTTTCAGTCTGATGCGCACCTTCAGCCGTGCGCTCCCCCGCGCGGTTGATTTCGACGATGTTCTGGTCGATGTCATGCGCCACTGCCGTCTGCTGCTCCACGGCAGCGGCGATCTGCTGGTTCTGGTCGACGATCATGCCGACCGCGCCAAGGATGTTTTCCAGCGCCTGCTGGACTTTTTCCGACTGACCCACCGTGCCATTGGCCATCTGATGGCTGATGCCCATGGCTTTAACCGCCGCGCCAACGCCGCCATGCAGCTTGGCGATCATCTGTTCGATTTCTTCAGTCGATTGCTGAGTGCGTTTGGCCAGCGTGCGCACCTCGTCCGCCACCACAGCAAACCCACGCCCCTGCTCACCGGCCCGTGCCGCTTCAATCGCCGCGTTGAGCGCCAGCAAATTGGTCTGCTCGGCGATGCTCTTGATCACCTCCAGCACACGGCTGATCGACTGGCTGTCGCTGGCCAACTGGTTGATCACCAGCACCGATTGATCGATCTCGCTGGCCAGTGCCGCGATGCTGCCTTGCTGCGATTCAACCAACCCGCGACCATTGATGGTTTCGTCATTGACGCTGTGCGCACTGCTGACTGCCGCTGCCGCGCTGCGTGCGACTTCCTGCGAGGTCGCCGACATCTGGTTCATCGCAGTGGCCACTTGCTCGATCTGGCTACGTTGCCCGGCAACCGCCTGATTGCTTCGCGCCGAGACGTTTTCCACCTGCCCGGCCTGCCGCTCGACCTCGCCGACGGTGTGGCCGACGCGCTCGATCAGGTCATGGATCTTCTTCACCGTGCCATTGAACACTTCGCCCAATTCGCCAAGCTCATCGCGACTGGTGGCGCGAAAATTCACTGTCATGTCACCGGCCGCCACTTTGTCCATCATCGCGCCGAGGTTTTTCAGGGTCGCGCGGGTCGAGGCGTAGAAGCCGCCGTACAGGTAGAAAATCAGCACGAACACCACTGACAGCGCCGACGCCTGCAAGATCATGTGTGTGCGGTTTTGCGCCAGGCGTTGCTGGAGCTGGGTGTCGAGGAATTTCAGGGTCGCGTCGTTCAGTTGATAGGTCTGGGCCATCAGCCCGGTGAGCTGATCGTAAAACCCCTGCCACGGCGCATCGAGCGTTTCAGCCATGACCACTTGCTCTTCGATTAGCGTGCCAGCCTGCTTCAGCGACGCCTTGCTGCTTTCGGCCGCAGTGCTGAGAGACTCGCGCGCAGCTGTGCTCGAACCGAGGGCGTCCTGTAATTTCAGGGCGTATTCAGCCTGAAGTTTTTCGATCTGCACCAGCAACTCGTCGAAACGCGTGCTGGATGAGCTATTGAGAAATCCCTGACCCAATGAATACGAACCCATCGCCCGGCCTTCGCCGAGGGCTTGGGTGATGGCCGGGGTGACGGCGGTCACCAGTTCGCTGAGCTGGCGGATGTCGCTCTGGTTGTCGCGACTCAGACCGGCCTGGCTGGCGATGATCTGGCTGAAGATCTGCGCATTGCTCAACAGTTTGCCGATCAGCGCGCTTTTGCTTTGCAGCGAATTTTCCGCTTGCTGGGTCTTGAACGCCGCGACCATCTCATCGCGCTTGCCGTCGAAAACCTTGATCTGCTCGGCATCATCGGTCATCGCCGTCAGCCCTTGCAGACGCGCCAGCACGTTCTGCTCAAGGCTGCTGATCTCGGCTTCGATGTTGCCGGCCTTGCCGGACTGGCCGAGGGTGACGTTGATCTGCACCAGATTGTTCAGGGTTTCCAGATCACGGCGCAGGGACAGGCTGCTGCCGAGCAGATCGAGGCTTTGCAATTCGACGCGGGTGCCCTGGAACTCGCGATAGGAGTCGCGCACCAGATAGAAATTGGTCACCAGCATCGGTATCAGGAACAGCACGCTGATCAGGCTGAACTTCATGCCGAAGCTCAAGCGGTTCATCAGCGAGACGGCGGGATAGAGCAAGCTCTTCACTGGAAGTCTCCCTTGGTTTTTCTTGTTTTTATTGGCAGGCGCAGGGCGACAGCAGATAGCCACTATCGGGCGCTATCTCTGTATAGCTCAAATCGGGGGGAGGTTTTGTAACTTAAGGTTAACGCGAAAAAGATCGCAGCCTCCGGCAGCTCCTACAGGGGAACGCATTCCAATGTAGGAGCTGCCGAAGGCTCGGGCCGCGATCGGACGATCTTTTGATCTTTCTTTTGACGTTTAAGGCAGCACAGTCCAAAGCGCAAACCCGGCATACCACAACACCGCCGCACGCAGCAGCAGTTCCCACAGGCTATCGAGGGTGGTGATGCCTTCGGGACCAACCGCCGCTGGCGGAATTTCTCCGGCCACCAGCCCGACCTTGTTGATCAACTGCGCCGCGCTGATGTTCCAGTTCAGCAGCTCATGCAACATCACCCGGCTGACCGCGACGAAGTTGCCCACCAGCGCCAGACTCGCCGCCAGCAATCGCACCGGAATCCAGTCGAAGGCGTGGCGCAACTGCGCTGCACGTTCGGCCACCGCCGGGTTTTGCGCATGCTCTTCGGCCAGCGCCAACAGGCGATAACTCAGCGCAGCCACCGGGCCGAGCAGGAAATACCAGAAGATCACCGCGAAAAAGCTCTGATAGGCCTGCCACAACAGGTGACTTTGCACCTGCTCCAGCAGTTGCTCGCCGCTCTCGGCGCAGATATTCAGATCACGCTTGGCCACGTGCGCTGCCGCTTGCAGATCCTCACGGCGCCAGGCATCGCGAAACGGCCCGAGGCCGCCGAGCAGATCGCCGCGCCCCAGACTGTAAATCACCACCAGCAAATGTACCGGCAACGCCAGCAGGCCGTAGGCCACCGGCTCCAGCACCAACAGCAGCAAGCCGAGCAGCGCCACCGGCAGCAACACCAGAATCGTCAGCACCAGCCACGGTTGCTTCGCCAAGCCGCCGCTTTCAAGTTTGTGCAGCTCGCGGATCCATCCGCCATCGCGTTGAACCCGATGGCGCAGGGCCGAGAATTTCTCGATCCACAGCGCCAGCAGTAACACCAGAAAACTCATTGTCCTTCCTCTTGTGCCAGGGCCGCACGGTAGCGTGCCCAGTCGAATGCCGGTCCCGGATCAGTCTTGCGCCCGGGCGCGATGTCGCTGTGGCCGCAGATGCGTTCGGCGGTGATCGCCGGAAACGCCGTTTGCAGCTGACGGGTCAGCACGGTCAACGCCTGATATTGCGCATCGGTGAACGGCAGATCATCGGTACCTTCGAGCTCGATGCCCACGGAAAAATCGTTACAGGTTTCGCGACCGTCGAAATTCGACACGCCGGCATGCCAGGCCCGCTCCAGACAGGAGACAAACTGAGTGACCTTTCCGTCACGTTCAATCAGAAAATGCGCTGAGACGCGCATGTCGGCGATCCCTGCAAAGTAGGGATGCTCAGTGACATCCAGACGATTCTGGAAAAATTCCTGCACCTTGCCGGTGGCGAACTGCGCAGGCGGCAAGCTGATGTTGTGGATCACCAACAGGGAAACTTCGCCCGCCGGGCGCTCATTGAAGTTGGGCGACGGACAAGCCTGCACGCCGTGACACCACCCGCTTGCGGGATCCAACTGCATACCGATTCCTTCAACGCCGACTGTGTTGGCGCCCAGTATGCCGTGATCGGCCCCCGGCGCGCGAATCAGTTGGCGTGATTGAGCCGTCGCAGATTGACCAGCACCGATTCCATCGCGCGGTCGAATAGCGAGGTGTCGTCCAGCGTACGTACTGCGCCACGGCGGAATTCCAGGGCGAGGCTGGTGCGGTTGCGTTCGAGCACTTTCATTCCGGTGCGATCGACAAATACGTATTTGCCGGTGGACTCGATGATCGCCGCCAGTTTGCAGCGCAGCGTGTGCTCTTCTTCTTCCTGAAACACCACCCAACTGCCGAGGCGCAATTGCTGCACCTGACGCAGCCCTGCGTCGTCCTGAGCCAGCAGTGCGGATGAATGTGCCTGAGCACCGTCGTCGGCGAGGCGCAGGACGATTTTCTGCGTGACCTCGACCAGCGCCGCGTCGGTTTGACGCGACTCGACGGCGCCTTGCAGCGCGCGTACGTGCAACGCTTCCAGCTCACTGAAAAATTCGCTGGTGGCGAACGGATCGAACGCTGAACTGCTCAGCCCGTCACGCAGTGACTTGAGCAAACCCGGCACCAATGCCAGCAGACGCAGACTGGAATCGGCGTCATCCTGCGGCTGTACGCTCCAGATCAATTGCTGCATGGTCTGCACGTCAGCGTGCCATTCGGCAGACTGGTCACCGTGTTTGAGACGTGTCAGCAGCAAGACCTTGCTCCAGGCGTTTTCGACGAAGTTCACGACCAAGACCGGTAAGCGTTTGCCCAACAGTGCGTGATTCAGCGCCTGTTCTACACGCTGACGGGCCAACTCGGTTTTCGCCCGGCCCTCCTCGGCGTCCCGCAAACGTTGCTCAAGCAATTCGCTACGGCGACGCTCATCGCTGGTGAACGCGAGGAAGTCGGCAAGCAGCTCGGAGAATATCGCCGGGTCGTCGACAAAATCCGTTAACAGACGCTGCACCACCTGCTCGATGCGCAGATACAGACTGTCGCGCTTGCTACCGTGGCAATCGGCCCAACCCATGGCCGCATCAGCGATTTCGTTGAGCAGGCGCCGCGCCGGGTGGCTGCTGCGGCTGAAGAAGCTTTTGTCGATGACCGCGACTTTGAGCATCGGGATCTGCAATCGCGCGATTAACGCTTTGAGTGAGTCCGGCAAGTTGTGATCGTCGAGGATGCACTCGAACACCATCGCTACCAGGTTGATCACGTCTTCATCGGCGCCGCCGACGATACGCGACTTGCCGCTTTTGACGCTGACTCGCGTGAGCAACTGTTCAAGCTGATTGCGCAGATCGAACTCATCCTGCGCCGCAGTCAGGGCCGGTACGTATTGCTGCAAATGCGAGAGCAGGCGCAGCAAATCGCGGGAGGAAATCGGTTGCGCGGCGGCACTGGGTTCAAGCGTTGGCGCCACACTGCCGCGTACGTGCAGCAGCAGTTTCTGCAACGCGGCGAAGACTTCCTGCACGCCGGCATCAGACTGCGGCTGATCGGCGCCGTCAGATTCGGTTTGCACACTGGCGGCGGCACGGTCAGTCACGCGCCGGGCGGGCGCCGGTTTCAATTCCGGCAGCACGCCTGTGGCCACCAGCAATTGATTGGCTTCGGCATAAAGTTGATCGGTATGAGTCAGCACATAGCGCTCAAACAACTTGAGCAGGATCAGTTTGACCTTTATCTCCACACCCAGATCACGCCCGGCCTTGAGGAAATATTCGCAGAGCATCGCCGGGCCCAGCGGGTTGTGCTGGCCGTCGAGAGTCTTGCCGAGCAACGCATTCAGGCGCGCTGTCAGTTGGTCGAGAGCGAAGCCGTCACGGTTGAGCACACGGCCGACCATGGTCTCGATCGCAACGGCGCGCTCCATGTCGTCGGTGCGCGCCGGGTTCTGCTCGGGCATCAGGGCCGCGGGCAACGCGTGCTGCGTGAAATCGTATTGAGTGAGGCCGACGAAGGCCTCGAAGAATTGCTCGAGAAAGCCACGCTCGATGTTTTTGCGCTTGAGGCGCAGGTCGCGCATGGCTTCGAAGAAGATGTTCTGTTCGACGTCGTTGCGCGCGCGGTCGGCCATTTCGAACAGGGTGTCGTCGGCGTTATCGAACAGCTCCTGCAAGCCCTGGCGCAGTTGCTGGGCAGCCTTGTCGCGCACCTGAAGCAGAATCACAGGCAAGCGGGCGAGCGGCGAGTGATTCGCCTGATCGGTAGTGGCCTTGTGCAAAGGCACTACTTTCCCGTCGTTGTGCATCCAAGCCTCCTGGAACGGTAATTCTTCTTGGGTCAGAAACGTCCGGTGCGCGGGCCGCAGCCACTTTTCACGTCAAAGCCATGACGTCAAATGCAAGGCGAATTATCGTGCAAAACATGTCGCGAGTGCCAGTAGCCTCAGGGTTTCCCCTAGTACCCAACCTATGCAACTGACCACACCGGAAAGGGGTTTGCTCAAAAGCAATCGACCGGATGCACGCCGCATACAGGTTCCGGCCTTGGGTTGGCTCGCGCCATGCCCCTATAATCGGATCACTTAGTTTGTGGAGTCCGTTATGCCGAATCTACGTCTCGCCGATCTGACCGCCGAAATCGAAGCCAACGTGCGCCGTGCGTTGCTCGAAGACGTCGGCAGCGGCGACATCACCGCGCAACTGATCCCGGCCGAACGTCTGGCCAAAGCCACCATCATTACTCGCGACGCCGCCGTCATCAGCGGCACGGCGTGGGTCGATGCGGTGTTCCGCCAGCTCGATCCACGGGTGGCCGTACATTGGCAGGTGCGCGATGGCGAGCGGGTGCAGCCCAATCAGCCGTTGTTTCATCTGGAAGGCCCGGCACGCTCGCTGCTGACGGGTGAGCGCAGTGCGCTGAACTTCCTGCAACTGCTCTCCGGCGTGGCGACGCGGGCGCAGTACCTGGCGGATTTCGTCGGCGAGACTCAAGTGAAGCTGCTCGACACGCGAAAGACCCTGCCCGGCCTGCGTCTGGCGCAGAAATACGCGGTGACTTGCGGCGGCTGTCACAACCATCGCATCGGCCTGTACGACGCGTTCCTGATCAAGGAAAACCACATCGCTGCCAGTGGCGGCATCGCGCAAGCCATTGCTGCCGCGCACAAGATCGCGCCGGGCAAACCGGTGGAAGTCGAAGTCGAAAGTCTTGCAGAGCTTAAAGAAGCGCTTGAGGCAGGCGCCGACATCATCATGCTCGACGAACTGAGCCTGGATGACATGCGCGAAGCGGTGCGCCTGAACGGCGGTAAAGCGAAACTGGAGGCCAGCGGCGGGATCAACGAAAGCACGCTGCTGCCGATCGCCCAGACTGGTGTGGATTACATCTCGATCGGCGCGATGACCAAGGATGTGAAGGCGGTGGATCTTTCGATGCGCCTGAGTCTCTGAGACGCTCGCGCAATAAAAAACGCCAGCCCGGATGAGGCTGGCGTTTTGGTTTCAGACCACCAGATTATTCATCTCGCAGTACTCGTCCCATTCAACGCCAAGCACCTCGGCCGCCTCTTTGTGCAGGACCAGGCGCGCAGCCTCGAACTCCTCCGGCGTGCTCGTGTACTTGAGCGTCAGTTCCCACGGCTGCAAGCCCTGGGCTTCGGCTTCGTCTTCGAAGGCCCACTGGATCTGGTCTTTCTGATCATCAGGACTCAGGTCCTTGATCTCTTCTTTCAGGTCCGGCACGGCCAGAATGTACTTTTCCAGCGCTAATTCGTGACGTTGCTCTTGAGTTAATTCGGTCATGGCGTTCTCGTTGATCGTAAGAATGGAGGATGGATCTGGATCATCAAGGATCTCTCTGACGCGGATTGTCCGGCCTTCGGAACCATTCGGGATCATCTGAAAACTGCTAAGCGATGCTCATGCAGGCACCGAATATAGGACGTTTGCATGACGAATTACACGCCTCTTTACATCTCTTTCGTAAAAAGTTGACCTGGGGAACATAAATGCGCATTTCCAGTCATAGCGTTGTGCCACATCGGCACTCACATTCGCTGTTCACAAGGAATCCCAGTGATGCGCAGTTTTTTCAAGACCTCTTCCGTTAAGTCCGCTACCGCTCTGCTTGCACTTCTGGCTGTATCGAGCAGTGCAATGGCTGTTGAATTGAGCACCAGCAGCCCGTCTTTCGGTGACAAGGTTTCCCTGATTCACGACGATTACGGCAAGCAGGTCGTGATCAAGAGCGAGATCAGCATCGATGATCTGAAGAAAATGCGCGACACCATCAGTGAGCAGTCACGGCAGATCGAAGACCTCAAACGCAGCAGCGGCTCCAGTTCGAATTCCAGCGGCAAGGAAATCGACGACCTTAAGAACAAGGTCAAGGAGCAGGAGCGCGATTTGAGCAACCTCAGCCGGCAAGTAGAAGAGCTCAAGCGCAGCAGCGGTTCAAGCTCAAGTTCGAGCTCCAGTGAACTGTCGAACCTCAAGCAGAAAGTCAGCGATCAGGATCGGGCGGTCGACCAGCTCAAACGCACTGTTGAGGAGCTGAGCCGCAAGGTGAAATAATTTTTGCCCGAGACAGGAATCGAACCTGCGACCTTCGCGTTACGAGTGCGCTGCTCTACCGGCTGAGCTACACGGGCGGTGGGCTAAACCTAGCACCGGTCCTGAAGTCCGGCAACTTTGTAGCCCGCTCTTGTGGCGAGGGAGCTTGCTCCCGCTCGGCTGCGCAGCAGTCGCAAGAACCTTCGGCAAAAAAACACGGGGTCGCTTCGCAACCCAGCGGGAGCAAGCTCCCTCGCCACAGTTGTTTCACAGGCAAAAAAATGCCCCACCGTTTTCACGGTGGGGCATTTTTATTGCGCTAAAGCGGTGGGGTAATTAAACGCCCGACGCCTTGGCAGCTGCCACGTCTTTGATCGACAGCTTGATACGGCCGCGGTTGTCCACGTCCAGTACCAGTACTTCGACTTCCTGACCTTCTTTCAGAATGTCGGTGACTTTCTCTACGCGAGCGTCGCTCAGCATCGAGATGTGCACCAGACCGTCTTTGCCCGGCAGGATGTTGACGAATGCGCCGAAGTCGACGATGCGCTCAACCTTGCCGACGTAGATCTTGCCGATTTCCGCTTCTGCGGTGATGCCCAGAACGCGCTGACGTGCAGCTTCAGCAGCTTCCTTGGTTTCGCCGAAGATCTTGATCGAGCCGTCGTCTTCGATGTCGATCGAAGCCTTGGTCTCTTCACAGATCGCACGGATGGTCGCGCCACCTTTACCGATAACGTCACGGATCTTGTCGGTGTCGATCTTCATCGCGATCATGGTCGGAGCATTTTCCGACAGCTCGGTACGCGACTGACCAATGATCTGGTTCATCTGGCCGAGGATGTTCAGGCGCGCTTCCAGGGCTTGGCCCAGAGCGATTTCCATGATTTCTTCGGTGATGCCCTTGATCTTGATGTCCATCTGCAGCGCGGTAACACCTTTGGCGGTACCGGCTACTTTGAAGTCCATGTCGCCGAGGTGGTCTTCGTCACCCAGGATGTCGGTCAAAACAGCGAACTTGCCGCCTTCTTTAACCAGACCCATGGCGATACCGGCAACTGGCGCCTTCATCGGCACACCCGCGTCCATCAGGGCCAGGGAAGCGCCGCAAACGGAAGCCATCGAGCTCGAACCGTTGGATTCGGTGATTTCCGAAACCACGCGGATGGTGTACGGGAACACGTCGGCGGCAGGCAGCATGGCTGCGATCGAACGACGAGCCAGGCGACCGTGACCGATTTCGCGACGACCAGCGCCACCCATGCGACCACACTCACCTACCGAGAACGGAGGGAAGTTGTAGTGCAGCATGAACGGGTCTTTTTTCTCGCCTTCCAGAGTGTCCAGCAGTTGTGCATCACGGGCGGTGCCCAGCGTTGCAACGACCAGAGCCTGGGTTTCGCCACGGGTGAACAGAGCCGAACCGTGGGTCTTTGGCAGAACACCGACTTCGATGTTCAAAGGACGTACGGTTTTGGTGTCGCGACCGTCGATCCGTGGCTTGCCGTTCACGATGTTTTCGCGAACGGTGCGGTATTCGATTTCGCCGAAAGCCGCTTTGACTTCGCTGGCAGAAGGTTGACCTTCTTCACCGGACAGCTTGGCAACAACCTGATCCTTCAACTCACCCAGGCGAGCGTAACGGTCGGCCTTGATGGTGATGGTGTAAGCCTGGGAGATCGCTTCGCCGAACTCGGCACGGATAGCGCCCAGCAGTGCAGTGGCTTCAGGCTGTGGAGCCCAGGCCCAGGTTGGCTTGGCAGCTTCGGCAGCCAGTTCTTTAACGGCGTTGATCACAACCTGGAACTCGTCGTGAGCAAACAGTACCGCACCCAGCATCTGGTCTTCGGTCAGCTCTTTGGCTTCCGATTCAACCATCAGAACGGCTTCCGAAGTACCGGCAACGACCATGTCCAGGCTCGAAGCTTTCTGTTGTTCGTAAGTCGGGTTCAGCAGGTAGCCGGTGCTTTCGTGGAAAGCAACGCGGGCGGCGCCGATCGGGCCGTCGAACGGAATGCCCGAGATAGCCAGGGCAGCCGAGGTACCGATCATCGCAGCGATGTCCGGATCGGTCTTTTTGCTGGTGGAAACGACGGTGCAGACAACCTGCACTTCGTTCATGAAACCTTCTGGGAACAGCGGACGGATCGGACGGTCGATCAGTCGGGAAGTCAGGGTTTCTTTCTCGGAAGGACGGCCTTCACGCTTGAAGAAACCGCCAGGGATCTTACCGGCAGCGTAAGTTTTTTCCTGGTAGTGAACGGAAAGAGGGAAGAAGCCTTTGCTCGGGTCAGCGGTCTTGGCGCCAACAACGGTCACCAGAACGGTAACGTCGTCGTCAACGGTAACCAGCACTGCGCCGGAGGCTTGACGGGCGATACGGCCTGTCTCGAGGGTAACGGTCGACTGACCGAACTGGAATTTTTTGATAACCGGGTTCACGGTGTCCTACCTTCTTTGTGGCTCTTGGGGAAACTGGTTTCTTGCGAATTCTTGGGCAATGTCGGGAATCGGCCCAACGCCTGTCCAGGGTAAAACGTGTATCCAGATAAAACTTGAGGCTGGGAGCCTGCCAGGCGCCAGCGGGAATCCCACTGACACGCGACAGACAACCAACCTCTAGCGCAATCGCTTATTAGCGACGCAGACCCAGGCGACCGATCAGAGTCTGATAACGACCCAGATCCTTGCCCTTCAGGTAGTCCAGCAGCTTGCGACGCTGGTTTACCATGCGGATCAGACCACGACGGGAGTGGTGATCTTTACCGTTGGCCTTGAAGTGACCTTGCAGCTTGTTGATGTTGTGGGTCAGCAGTGCAACTTGCACTTCTGGCGAACCAGTGTCACCAACAGCTTGCTGGTAGTCAGCAACGATTTGAGCTTTTTCTTGAACGTCGAGAGCCATGAGGCAATCCTTTTATCAGGAAACTGTTTCAGAAAAACAGTTTCAACAGGCCAGGGACAAATCCCTGTATCTATAAATGAGTAGTGACCGTGCCTGTTGACAGCCACCCTCGCCAGCCTGCTGTTACACAGACCGGTTTTCGGTCATTCCGACCGAATCAGTCGACGCGGCGCAATGCGCCCGTCTTCGCTCACTTCACCGATACCGATGAAACGACCGTTGTGATCCTGTACCCGCACCATGCCGAACTTCGGAGCATCTGGAGCACGTACCGGCTGGCCATTGAGCCAGTAAAACGCGCTGTGTTCCGAGAAGTGCAGCAGCGGCCAATCCTGCAGGCCGCTGTCCGATGGCATCAGGAAGCGATCAACCGCTTCGTTGCCGCCTTCGGCATGTACCGCTTCAAGCTCTTCGAGGGTTACGGTCTGCGCCAGGGTGAAAGGCCCGGCCTGGGTACGGCGCAATTCAGCGACGTACGCACCACAACCGAGTTGCTCACCAATATCCTCCACCAGGGTGCGAATATAGGTGCCCTTGCTGCAATCCACCGCGAGGCGCGCAGTATCACCCTCGAAGGCCAACAATTCCAAGCGCGCAATAGTAACAGAACGCGGTTCGCGCTCCACTACTTCGCCTGCACGTGCCAGCTTGTACAGGGGCTGGCCATCACGCTTGAGCGCCGAGTACATCGGCGGTATCTGACTGATAAGCCCGCGAAATTTCGGCAATGCAGCTTCGACATCGGCGCGACCAACGGTCACCGGGCGCTCCTGCAAAACTTCGCCCTCGGCATCCGCCGTGGTCGTGGTCTTGCCCAGTTGCGCCAGGGTTTCATAAGCCTTGTCGGAATCGAGCAAGTATTGCGAAAACTTGGTGGCCTCACCGAAGCACAACGGCAATACGCCGGTGGCCAGCGGATCAAGACTGCCGGTGTGCCCGGCTTTCTCGGCGTTGAGCAACCAGCGCACCTTCTGCAAGGCAGCGTTGGAGGTGAACCCCAATGGCTTGTCGAGCAGGATGATGCCGCTGACGTTACGACGGATACGTTTGACCTGAGCCACCGAGTTACTCCTTGGTGTCTTCGGGTTCAGCCGCAACCGGGTGCTGATTGTCTTCAGCCACGGCGCGCTCGATCAGGGCCGAGAGGTGCGCACCACGCACGACGCTTTCGTCGTAGTGGAAGTGCAGCTGAGGCACGCTGCGCAACTTCATTTCACGGGCCAACTGCATGCGCAGGAAACCGGCGGCAGAGTTAAGCACCTTGATGCTTTGCGCGATGTCTTCAGCGTTGTCCTGACCCATCACGGTAATGAAAATCTTCGCGTGACCGACGTCACGGCTGACTTCCACAGCGGTAATGGTGACCAGGCCGACGCGCGGGTCTTTGACTTCACGACGGATCAGCTGTGCCAGCTCACGCTGCATCTGATCGCCGATACGTTGGGTACGGCTGTATTCTTTTGCCATGTCTTGTTACCTGTTACTGCCTCACGGTGAAACCCGTGGGGTCTGAAAGCGGCAAACGCCCGGCCTGGCTAAATGCCAGACCGGGCGTTGCGTTTAGAGTCCTGCCGCCGTGCCGCGCATTTGCATGCTACGGCCCGACGTGGCCCTTGAAGTGCGCGAGTCAGAGGCTGCGAGCAACCTGAACCTTCTCGTAGACTTCGATCTTGTCGCCAGGTTTGACGTCGTTGTAGCTCTTCACGCCGATACCGCATTCCATGCCGGCACGTACTTCGGAAGCGTCATCCTTGAAGCGGCGCAGGGATTCCAGCTCGCCTTCGAAGATAACGATATCTTCACGCAGTACACGGATTGGACGGTTACGGTGAACAACACCTTCGATAACCATGCAACCGGCGATCGCGCCAAACTTCGGCGAACGGAACACGTCACGCACTTCAGCGATACCCAGGATGTTCTCGCGAACATCACTGCCGAGCATACCGGTGAGGGCTTTCTTGACGTCTTCGATGATGTCGTAGATCACGTTGTAGTAACGCATATCCAGACCTTCCTGCTCGACGATCTTCCGTGCGCCAGCATCGGCACGCACGTTGAAGCCGAACAGTACAGCGTTGGAGGCCAGTGCCAGGTTGGCGTCGGACTCGGTGATACCACCGACACCGCCACCGACAACACGCACTTGCACTTCGTCGTTACCCAGGCCGTTCAAGGCACCGTTCAACGCTTCCAGCGAGCCACGGACGTCAGATTTGAGGACGATGTTGAGCGTCTTCTTCTCTGCCTGACCCATGTTTTCGAAGATGTTTTCCAGCTTGCCGGCGTGAGCGCGAGCCAGTTTGACTTCGCGGAACTTGCCTTGACGGAACAGAGCCACTTCACGGGCTTTCTTCTCGTCGGCAACAACACTCATCTCGTCGCCAGCGTCCGGGGTACCGTCCAGGCCGAGGATCTCGACAGGGATGGAAGGACCGGCTTCCTTGATCGGCTTGCCGTTCTCGTCGAGCATGGCACGAACACGGCCATAGTTCGAACCAACGAGCACCATGTCGCCTTGGCGCAGAGTACCGTCTTGAACCAGAACGGTTGCAACCGGGCCACGACCTTTGTCGAGACGCGATTCGACCACAACACCACGACCAGGAGCCGATGGAGTCGCTTTCAGTTCGAGAACTTCGGCTTGCAGCAGGACGGCTTCGAGCAGTTCGTCAACACCAGTACCGACTTTCGCCGAAACCGATACGAACGGCGTTTCACCGCCCCACTCTTCCGACGTCACGCCGTGAACCGACAGTTCGCTACGGATGCGATCGAGATCGGCGCCCGGCTTGTCGATCTTGTTCACAGCAACAACCAGTGGAACGCCAGCCGCTACTGCGTGCTGAACAGCTTCAATGGTCTGCGGCATCACGCCGTCGTCCGCTGCAACGACCAGAATCACGATGTCGGTCGCCTTGGCACCACGGGCACGCATTGCGGTAAACGCGGCGTGACCAGGGGTGTCGAGGAAGGTGACCATGCCGCGTTCGGTTTCAACGTGGTATGCACCGATGTGCTGGGTGATACCACCGGCTTCGCCAGCAGCTACCTTGGCACGACGGATATAGTCGAGCAGCGAGGTCTTACCGTGGTCAACGTGGCCCATTACGGTCACGACTGGTGCACGGGAGAACGACTCGCCTTCAAACTTCAGGGACTCGGCCAGGGAATCTTCCAGAGCGGTGTCGCTGACCAGGGTCACTTTGTGGCCCAGTTCTTCGGCTACCAGTTGAGCAGTTTCCTGATCAAGCACTTGGTTGATGGTCGCTGGGGTACCCAGTTTGAACATGAACTTGATGATTTCAGCAGCCTTGACCGACATCTGATTGGCGAGATCGCCAACACTGATGGTCTCGCCGATCTGCACATCACGCACGACAGGGCCGGTTGGGCTCTGGAAACCGTGGGCATTGCGCTTCTTCAGCTTGGCCTTGCCGCGACCACCGCGACGGAAGCTATCGCTCTCTTCGTCGGTAGTGCGTGGCGCCACACGTGGAGCTGGTGCTTTTTCCTTGACCGATGCGCGATGCGGAGCGTTTTTACGCTCGCCATCACCACCGCCACTGCGACGATTGTTGTCGTCGGCACGTGGTTTGTCAGGACGGCGCTGTTCGTTCTGCTTGTTGCGAACGTCAGCAGACGGTGCTGGAGCAGCTGCAACCGGGGCGCTTTCGCGTACTGGCTGGGCAGCAGCGGCCGGCGCCGAAACGGCGTCGTTAGCTGTTTGTGCGGTAGCAGGCTGGCGACGCGCTTCTTCTTCGGCGCGCGGCTTGGACTCTTCTTCAGCCTTCTGACGGGCAGCATTTTCTACTGCGCGACGTTCGTCCAGTTCACGCTTGCGCTCGGCTTCGATTTCTTCCGGGCTGCGCTGTA
The DNA here is from genome assembly GCF_049897765.1 of Pseudomonas sp. TWP3-2. Lineage (NCBI taxonomy): Bacteria > Pseudomonadati > Pseudomonadota > Gammaproteobacteria > Pseudomonadales > Pseudomonadaceae > Pseudomonas > Pseudomonas sp. TWP3-2. The sequence goes on from NZ_JAFCWW010000011.1 coordinate 122,339, forward strand.
CGAAAACTTTCTTCTTGCGAACTTCAACACTGATGCTTTTGCTACCAGCCACACGCAGGGTGCTGGTGGTTTTACGCTGCAGCGTGATCTTGCGTGGTTCTTCCACTTTCGCCTTGTGGCTGCTCTTCAAGTGAGTCAGCAGGGATTGCTTCTCACTGTCAGTCACATTTTCTTCGGCGGCGGTGTGCGGCAGACCTGCCTCACGCATCTGCTGCAACAGGCGCTCTACCGGTGTTTTGACCTCATCGGCCAGTTGTTTCACCGTGACTTGCGTCATGCATTTCTCTCCTCAGGCCGCGCCTAATTACTCGAACCAGTGGGCTCGGGCGGCCATGATCAACTTGCCGGCACGATCATCGTCGATGCCGTCGATGTCGAGCAGATCGTCAATAGACTGCTCGGCCAGGTCTTCGCGGGTAATTACGCCGCGCACCGCCAGTTCCATCGCCAAATCCTTGTCCATACCCTCAAGCGAGAGCAGGTCTTCGGCCGGATGGGCGTCTGCCAGCTTTTCCTCAGTAGCGATGGCTTTGGTCAACAAACGATCCTTGGCGCGAGCGCGAAGCTCGTTGACGGTATCTTCGTCAAAGCCGTCGATGTTGAGCATTTCTTCCAACGGTACGTAGGCAATCTCTTCCAGGCTAGTGAAGCCTTCATCTACCAGCACCTGTGCAAGGTCTTCGTCGACTTCCAGCTCGTCGATGAAGTTGCGCAGGATGTCGCCGGTTTCTGCTTGCTGCTTAGCCTGGATGTCCGATTCGGTCATCACGTTCAGGGTCCAGCCAGTCAACTGGCTTGCCAGACGCACGTTCTGACCACCTCGACCGATGGCCTGAGCCAGATTGTCTGCGCCAACGGCGATGTCCATTGCATGTGCATCTTCGTCAACGATAATCGCCGCCACTTCTGCCGGCGACATGGCATTGATCACGAACTGTGCCGGGTTATCGTCCCACAGGACGATATCGACACGCTCGCCACCCAACTCGCCCGACACTGCCTGGACGCGCGAACCGCGCATACCGATGCACGCGCCTTGCGGGTCAATGCGTTTGTCCTTGGAGCGGACAGCGATCTTGGCGCGCGAACCCGGATCACGGGACGCTGCCATTACTTCGATCAAGCCTTCAGCGATTTCCGGCACTTCGATACGGAACAGCTCGATCAGCATTTCCGGCGCAGTACGCGACAGGATCAACTGAGGGCCGCGGTTCTCGGTGCGGATTTCCTTGAGCAGCGCACGCAGACGCACGCCGACACGGAAGGTTTCGCGAGAAATGATGTCTTCACGGGCCAGCAACGCTTCAGCGTTGTTGCCCAGATCGACGATCACGTTGTCGCGGGTAACTTTTTTCACGGTGCCGGAGATGATTTCCCCCAGGCGCTCGCGGTAAGCGTCGACGACCTGAGCACGCTCGGCTTCGCGGACTTTCTGCACGATCACCTGTTTGGCGGTTTGTGCAGCAATGCGGCCGAATTCGATGGACTCGATTTTTTCTTCGACAACGTCACCGACATTGGCGCCAGGATGCGTTTCCGCAACCTTGGTTGGCCAGGTTTCGATCGCCGGGTCATCAAGCTTGTCTTCTTCGACCACCGTCCAGCGACGGAAGGTTTCGTATGCACCGGTGTGGCGGTTGATTTCCACACGCAGATCAACTTCGTCTTCAAAACGCTTTTTGGTAGCAGTGGCCAGAGCCAGCTCCAGCGCTTCAAAAATCACGCTAGCCGGTACGCCCTTTTCATTGGATACCGACTCAACAACCAGCAGTACTTCTTTGCTCATCGTACGCCTCGCCTTTCGCAAGCCATTGGATCCGCGGTACCCGCAGTATCCGGCACGTCTCAGTCAAAACTGGGAATAATGTTGGCCTTGTCGATCATATCGATCGGCAACAGGAACTCATGGTCATCTACCTGCACCACGACGTCCTGCTCTTCTACACCGCGCAGAAGGCCCTGAAAGTTGCGTCGACCTTCAAAAGGCGAGCGCAGCTTGATCTTCACTTGGTCACCGGCAAATTTTGCAAACTGCTCAATAGTGAACAGTGGGCGCTCCATGCCAGGCGAGGAAACTTCAAGGGTGTATTCAACGGTGATCGGATCTTCAACGTCCAGCACACCGCTGATCTGGCGACTGACGATGGCACAATCGTCCACCAGCACGCCGCCTTCTTTATCAATATAAACGCGCAACATTGAGTGGCGACCTTGAGCCGAAAACTCAATACCCCAGCATTCATAGCCTAGGGCCACGACCACCGGGGCCAGCAAGGCCTGCAACTCTTCTAGCTTGCTCGACACCTGAAACCCCCTCGTGCATGTATGTGCATGCTGTGCAAAATAAAAAAATGGGCGAAACGCCCATCCTTGAAACGCCGTCGAACAGCGGCGTTGAAAGTGTCCAGCTAACAAAAAGCCCCTTAAAAGGGGCTCCTGAAACTGGTTGCGGGGGCCGGATTTGAACCGACGACCTTCGGGTTATGAGCCCGACGAGCTACCAGACTGCTCCACCCCGCGACAAAGCTGGGGCGGAAGTATACGACCGATCCTTGACAGGGTCAATGTAACCTTCCACCTGCAAGAAAGCCCGCAACAGCGGGCTTTCTTGACTAATTGGTACCGAGAAGGGGACTCGAACCCCTACACCCTATGGGCACAACCACCTCAAGGTTGCGTGTCTACCAATTCCACCACCTCGGCAATACTACGTTTTAAAACCCTTCTTACTTTTGCTCTTGAGCTGGAGGCACGTCAGTCGCTGGAGTAGCCGACTTTTGCTCTTGAAGCACCGGGACATCATCAGAAGCCGGTTGTTGCTTAGGTACTTCCAACACTGCCGGGTTTGGCAAACCTGCTTGAGTCAGCTGATGAGCTTTCTCTTTAGCAAAGTAACCTAACCCCAAGCTGGTTATGAAGAAACCGGCGGCAAGTATAGCAGTAAACTTACTAAGAAAGGTAGAGGAACCTTGGCTTCCGAACACAGTATTTGAAGCACCTGCTCCGAAAGACGCGCCAGCGTCCGCACCCTTACCCTGCTGCAGCAAAACCAGAGCAACTACGCCCAATGCACCCAGCAGATGAAAAACGACTACGACTGTTTCCAGCATTTTTTCAGTTTCCCGCGGCGCGACAGATCGCACCGAACTCATCTGCATTCAGGGAAGCTCCACCAATGAGCCCCCCATCGATATCCGGCATGCCGAACAGTTCGACCGCATTGGCCGCCTTCACGCTGCCGCCGTATAGAAGCCGCACACCTCGTGCGACTTCAGAATTCTCTGCCGCCAACTGCTCGCGGATTGCTTTATGCACATCCTGAGCCTGCTGCGGCGTTGCAGTCAGCCCGGTACCAATAGCCCAGACCGGCTCGTAAGCGATAACTGCATTGGCAAAAGCACCAACACCCAGCTCCTCGATGATGCTGCCCAGCTGACGCCCGACAACCTCAAGAGTTTTCCCGGCTTCGCGCTGTTCCAGGGTTTCCCCTATACACAACACCGGAATCAAGCCACATGCCTGTGCCGCTGCGAACTTGCGATTCAGCATTCCGTCTCGCTCGCCCATAATCTGACGGCGTTCGGAATGCCCGACAAGCACAAGGGAACAACCTGCATCCACCAACTGACTCGGTGCAATTTCACCGGTCAATGCACCTTGCATGGATTCCACCGCAGAGTTCTGCGCGCCGACCGAAATCGACTTGCCCTTCAGACCATCAATCACTTGATTGATATGCAAGCAAGGCGGGAAAACCGCGACATCAACACCGCTTGGCAAGGCCAGATGACGAAGGCCGTTGATCAGCTCAGCGACGCTGGCGCGGGTACCGTGCATCTTCCAGTTACCAGCTACCATAGGGCGACGCATGCTGTACCTCGTCGGTCAAAGTGGGCGCAGATGTTACCCAACACATTCATGGCTTGCAAGCCGTATCAGGCAGAAACTTCAGTTACCAGTTTTGCCAGTTCTTCGGCATAGCCACGAACCTGAGTTTCGTCCTCGCCCTCAACCATCACACGCACCAGCGGCTCAGTGCCGGACTTGCGCAGAAGCACACGACCACGCCCCGCCATTGCCTGGGTTACGCGCGCACTGGCTTCCTTGACAGCCGGATGCTCAAGCGGGCTGTCGCCGCCGCCAAAACGGACATTGATCAATACTTGAGGACATTTGCGCAACGCCTGGCGGGTTTGGGCAAGACCCTCATTGCGCGTCTTCAGCGCCATCAGCACCTGAAGCGCCGCGATGATCGCATCGCCAGTGGTGGTGTGATTGAAGCACACGACATGCCCCGAGTTCTCACCACCCACAGTCCAGTCACGCTCCAGCAACTCGGCAATCACATAGCGGTCGCCCACGTTGGCGCGCACGAAAGGAATACCCAGATCCGCCAGAGCCAACTCCAGACCAAGGTTACTCATCAGAGTGCCGACCACGCCGCCCTGCAACTTGCCACGCTCATGCAAATCGCGCGCAATAATGAAGATCAGCTCATCGCCATCAACGATCGCACCAGTGTGATCGACCATCAGCACCCGATCGCCATCGCCATCGAAGGCAATACCCAGATCCGCATGCTCAGCCAGAACTGCTGCCTGCAATTGACCCATATGGGTGGAACCGCAGTTTTCGTTGATATTCAAACCGTTCGGCTGAGCTGACAGAACCACTACGTCAGCACCCAATTCGCGGAACACACTCGGCGCAACTTTATAGGTAGCACCGTGCGCGCAATCAATCACGATTTTCAAACCGGCAAAACTGGTGCCGGTAGGTACGCTGCTTTTGCAAAATTCGATGTAGCGACCGGAAGCATCATTGATTCGCGATACTTTGCCGATCTTGCTCGACTCGACCACAGTCATCGGCGTGTCGAGCAACTCTTCGATCATCAACTCCAGTTCATCCGGCAATTTGGTTCCTTTGCCGGAAAAAAACTTGATGCCGTTATCGTCGTGCGGATTGTGCGATGCGCTGATCACGATCCCGGCCTCGGCCTGGAACGTACGGGACAGATAGGCGATAGCCGGTGTCGGCATCGGCCCGAGCAGCATCACATCCGCACCCGCTGAGGTAAGACCTGCCTCAAGCGCGGATTCGAACATGTAGCCGGATATCCGCGTGTCCTTGCCGACCAATACCTTGCAGGCACCCATCTTGCGGAACGCCATACCGGCGGCCCAGCCAAGCTTGAGCATGAAGTCAGGAGTAATCGGGTATTCGCCGACGCGACCACGAATGCCGTCGGTACCAAAATATTTTTTGCTCATAAATACTCCTTCATCCTTATTCGGCTGATTCCACGGCCGCGATCATCCGCACTACATCTACCGTTTCCGCGACATCGTGAACGCGCAAGATTCTCGCACCTTTGACCGACGCCAGCGCAGCGAGTGCCAGACCACCGTGCAGTCGCTCGCCTACAGGGCGATTCAACGCCTGCCCGATCATGCTCTTTCGCGAAACACCGACCAACAGCGGACGCCCCAGCGCATGCAGGGCCTCCATATGTTTGAACAAGCTTAGATTGTGCTGCAAGGTTTTGGCGAAACCAAAGCCAGGATCGAGAATGATCCGCTCCGCGGGAATGCCGGCCGCAGCGCACTGCGCCATACGCTCGCCGAGAAACTCGGCCACCTCGCGAGTGACATCATGATAGTGCGGATTGTCCTGCATATCGCCAGGCTCGCCCAGCATGTGCATCAGACACACCGGCAAACCGGTAGCCGCAGCGGCATCCAAGGCACCATCGCGACGCAACGAGCGAACATCGTTGATCAGGCCAGCACCGAGCCGCGCAGTTTCGCGCATCACGGCGGGAGTCGAAGTATCGACCGAGATCACCACATCCAGCTCGCGATTGATCAACTCGACGATTGGCGCCACGCGCTCCAGCTCCTCCAACGGAGAAACCGCACGAGCGCCGGGCCGGGTGGACTCGCCGCCAACATCAATCAGCGTCGCGCCGGCCGTGACCATTGCTTCAGCGTGGCGCAGGGCCGCATCGAGCTGGCTGTATCGGCCGCCATCAGAAAAGGAATCAGGGGTCACATTGAGAATGCCCATGACATGCGTCCGGGCCAAATCAAGAACCCGGTTGCCGCAAGGCAACCGGGTCAGGGACTGTACAAAAGTCATTTCAAGCCTTAAACGTCAGCAGCCGGACCGCCAATCGGTGTTTCCGGACGCGGATCCTGAGCCACTGGAGGCGGAGGCGTACCGGTGCCGCCCGACCAGTCGCGCGGTTCGCGAGGCGTACGACCCGCCATGATGTCGTCGATCTGTTCGGCGTCGATCGTCTCGTACTTCATCAAGGCATCAGCCATGGCGTCGAGCTTGTCACGGTTGTCCGTGAGGATCTGCTTGGCCGTGCCGTAGCACTGGTCAATGATGCTGCGTACTTCGGAGTCGATCAGTTTGGCTGTGTCACCGGAGAAACTTGCGCCCTGACCGCCACCACCGCGACCGAGGAATACTTCACCCTCTTCTTCGGCATACATCAGCGGACCGAGTTTCTCCGAAAGACCCCACTTGGTCACCATGTTCCGTGCGATCTGACTCGCACGCATGATGTCGTTGGAGGCACCGGTGGTTACACCGTCGAAACCCAAGGTCATTTCTTCAGCAATACGGCCGCCATACAGCGAGCAGATCTGACTGATCAGCGCGCGCTTGGACAGACTGTAACGATCTTCTTCCGGCAGGAACATGGTCACACCGAGTGCACGACCGCGCGGGATGATCGACACCTTGTAAACCGGGTCATGCTCAGGCACGACGCGGCCAACGATGGCATGGCCTGCTTCGTGATACGCAGTGTTGCGCTTCTCTTTTTCGGACATGACCATGGATTTGCGCTCGGCGCCCATCATGATCTTGTCTTTGGCCAGTTCGAACTCTTTCATCTCGACGATGCGTTTGCCGGCGCGGGCAGCGAACAGCGACGCTTCGTTGACCAGGTTGGCCAGATCGGCACCGGAGAAGCCCGGAGTACCACGAGCGATAACAGCCGGAGCGACATCGTCACCCATCGGCACTTTGCGCATGTGAACCTTGAGGATCTGCTCCCGGCCACGGATGTCCGGCAGACCAACCACAACCTGACGGTCGAAACGACCCGGACGCAGCAGAGCCGGGTCAAGTACGTCTGGACGGTTGGTCGCGGCGATGACGATGATGCCGTCATTCATTTCGAAACCATCCATCTCGACCAGCAACTGGTTGAGAGTCTGTTCACGTTCGTCATGACCGCCGCCCATACCTGCGCCACGGTGGCGACCGACGGCGTCAATTTCATCGATGAAGATGATGCACGGAGCGTGCTTCTTGGCTTGCTCAAACATGTCGCGAACACGGCTGGCACCGACACCGACGAACATTTCGACGAAGTCCGAACCGGAGATGGTGAAGAACGGCACCTTGGCTTCGCCGGCAATCGCCTTGGCCAGCAAGGTTTTACCGGTACCCGGAGGACCGACCATCAGTACGCCGCGAGGAATGCGACCGCCCAGGCGCTGGAACTTGCCCGGATCGCGCAGAAATTCAACCAGCTCGCCGACTTCTTCCTTGGCTTCGTCGCAACCGGCAACGTCACCCAAGGTGGTTTTAACCTGATCTTCAGACAGCAGACGCGCCTTGCTCTTGCCAAAGCTCATCGGCCCGCCCTTGCCGCCAGCACCGCCCTGCATCTGGCGCATGAAGAACATGAACACCGCGATGATCACCAGGATCGGGAAGCTGGCCACCAGAAGCTGGGTCCAGATGCTTTGCTGCTCAGGCTGCTTGCCTTCAACCACAACGTGATTGTCGACCAGATCACCGATCAGGCCGTTGTCCTGAATTGCCGGACGAATGGTCTTGAAGCTGTCGCCATCGTTGCGTTTGCCGGTAATCACATAGCCGTCTACCGCTACGCGCTCGACCTTGCCATCCTTGACCTGCTGGATGAAGTCGGAATAGTTGAGGGTCTGCGGCTCGTTAGGGCTGGAGAAGTTATTCATCACCGTCACCAGGACAGCCGCGATGATCAACCACAGGATCAGATTCTTTGCCATATCGTTCAATTAACTACCCTCTGAAGCAAGCTCCGCTACTGGCGCGCGCTTCGCATGATATTCACCGGCCTAACTTACTACATTACCTACAACTCTGGCAGGCGCCGTCTGTAACCCTTTGTGAAACACTTTCCACACAATATTCGCTAAAGCGTGCGAGGCGAAATACTAAAAACCTATCACCCCGCGAAAAAACCTTGTTTTACTCACTACGACCGCGATAGCCCCATGCCAGCATATATTGCTCACGGGAGGTGCCACGGGAAGAATCCGGCTTGATCATCTGGATCTTGTCGAATTTCTTACGAGCGTCCTTCAGATAAACATCGAATCCTTCACCCTGAAAGATCTTGATCACGAAATTACCACCCGGCTTGAGAATCCGCTCTGCCAGATCAAGCGCCAGCTCGCAAAGAAACATGGCTTTGGGCATATCCACTTCAGGCGTACCACTCATATTGGGGGCCATATCGGAAATCACAAGGTCTACCTGCGAATTACCCACGGCCTCAAGGATCTGAGCGAGCACGGCGTCCTCGGTGAAGTCGCCCTGGATGAAGGTCACGTCTGGAATGCTGTCCATCTCCAGGATGTCCGAAGCGATCAGACGCCCCTGACCACCGATCAGCCGGCTTGTCACCTGCGACCAGCCACCAGGCGCCGCACCCAGGTCGACAACGCTCATGCCAGGACGGATCAGCTTGTATTTCTCCTGGACCTCCAGAAGCTTGTAACTCGCACGCGAGCGGTAGCCATCTTTCTGCGCCTGCTTCACGTAGGGGTCATTGACATGTCTTTTCAGCCAACCAAGGCTTGTCTTGGAACGCGCCATTGGGCACCTCGATGATTAGGGTCGTGATTAGTTGGGCGGATCCACGAACCCTCGGGTAAAATGGCCGCCATTTTACAGAATCCAGACGAAAGGGTCAGATTATGCCGCTCACTCCAGAGCAGAAGAAACAGTACAAATCCATTGGCCACCACCTGAAACCAGTTTTGACTGTGGCTGACAACGGTTTGACTGAAGGTGTGTTAGCCGAGTTTGAACGCGCTTTGGCGGATCACGAGCTGATCAAGATCAAGCTCAACATCCTCGATCGCGAGTCGCGCCTGGCGTCCATTGCAGAACTGTGCAAGGCCGGCAAGGCGGACCTGGTTCAGGTCATCGGCAAGATGGCACTGCTTTACCGCAAGAACTTCAGCGTCAACAAGCAGCTGTCGAACGTCCATCGCTTCAAGTGATGGCAAGGGTCAAGGGTGTGCTTCGCGCACCCTGCCACTCCGCTCCACCTCTCGCACCATAGACTGACAAGGCCCTCGGCCTGTACCAGCACCAAAACCCTAATTATTCAGTGACGCTGTGGCGCAAACCATCAGCGCGTTCGGCGTGCCTGTCATTCCAAAGCCACGAAAGCAGGGCGCCCGCATTTTAGCGGGCGCCCCTTTTTCAGATGTGACGAACTTCGACGATCTCGTACTCGATCACGCCGCTTGGCGTTTTCACGGCAACCACATCGCCTTCTTCCTTGCCGATCAAGGCTCGGGCCAGCGGCGAACCAACGGAAATCTTGCCGAGTTTGAAGTCAGCCTCATCCTCACCGACGATGTGGTAAGTCACCGACTCGTCAGTCTCGACGTTGGCGATTTCAACGGTAGTGCCGAAAATCACTTTGCCGGTGTGCGGAATCGACGTGACATCAATGATGACCTGATTCTGAATCCGGCCTTCGATGTCACGGATCCGCGCTTCGACCATGCCTTGCTGTTCACGGGCGGCATGGTATTCGGCGTTTTCCTTGAGGTCACCCAGCTCGCGAGCCGTACCGATGTCCTGGCTGAGCTTCGGACGGACGACCTTGGTCAGGTGAGTGTGTTCTTCTTCCAGGGCTTTCGCGCCCTGGACGGTCATTGGGTACTTGATCATGCCTTCAATCCTGCGTGTAGATCCTGCAAGCGGCGCACGGTCTTCTCGGGACCGAATTTCAACGCTTCACAGATAGCTTCGCCAGCAGCGATGGTGGTGGTGCAGTAGATCTTGTGCTGCAGAGCGTTGCGGCGAATGGAGTAGGAGTCGGCGATCGACTGACGACCTTCGGTGGTGTTGATGATCAGGGTGACTTCGTCATTCTTGATCATGTCGACCACGTGCGGACGACCCTCGGTCACCTTGTTCACGCGACGCACTTTCAGACCTGCGGCTTCAATCAGCTTGGCAGTGCCGGCAGTGGCGACTACTTCGAAGCCCAAGTTGATCAGATCACGCGCCACGCCTGCAACCAATGGCTTGTCATCGTCACGCACGCTGATGAACGCGGTACCGCCGGTCGGCAGCACTTCGCTGGCACCCATCTGGGCTTTGGCAAAGGCTTCGCCGAAGGTGTCACCGACGCCCATCACTTCGCCGGTCGACTTCATCTCCGGGCCGAGGATCGGGTCAACGCCAGGGAATTTGGCGAATGGGAACACCGCCTCTTTCACGCTGTAGAAGTTCGGAATGATTTCTTTGGTGAAACCGATTTCCTTCAGGGTCTTACCAGCCATCACGCGGGCAGCGATCATGGCCAGGGAAACACCGATGCACTTCGATACGAACGGTACGGTTCGCGAGGCGCGCGGATTGACTTCGATGACGTAGATGTCTTCGCCTTGCAGCGCCAACTGAACGTTCATCAGGCCGACAACGCCCAGCTCCAGGGCCATTTTCTTGACCTGTTCGCGCATCTCGTCCTGGATGTGTGCCGGCAGCGAGTACGGCGGCAGCGAGCACGCGGAGTCACCGGAGTGAACGCCAGCCTGCTCGATGTGCTGCATGATTGCGCCGATTACTACGTCGGTACCGTCGCAGACTGCATCCACGTCCATTTCGATAGCGCAGTTGAGGAAGTGGTCGAGCAGCACCGGGCTGTCGTTGGAGACTTTCACCGCATCACGCAGATAGCGCTTGAGCTCTTCTTCTTCGTAAACGATTTCCATCGCACGACCGCCCAATACATAGGACGGGCGAACCACCAGCGGGTAACCGATCTTGCTCGCGGCACGAATCGCTTCGTCTTCGCTGCGCACAGTGGCGTTTGGCGGCTGACGCAGGTTCAGGCGCTCGACCATTTGCTGGAAGCGCTCACGGTCTTCGGCACGGTCGATGGCGTCCGGGCTGGTGCCGATGATCGGCACGCCGGCGGCTTCAAGAGCACGAGCCAGTTTCAACGGGGTCTGGCCGCCATACTGAACGATCACGCCTTTTGGCTTCTCGACGCGGCAGATTTCCAGCACGTCTTCCAGGGTTACCGGCTCGAAGTACAGACGGTCGGAAGTGTCGTAGTCAGTGGAAACGGTTTCCGGGTTGCAGTTGACCATGATGGTCTCGTAGCCGTCTTCGCGCAGAGCGAGGGCGGCGTGGACGCAGCAGTAGTCGAACTCGATGCCCTGGCCGATACGGTTAGGACCGCCGCCCAGAATAATGATCTTGTCGCGACCGGACGGCGCAGCTTCGCACTCTTCCTCGTAAGTCGAGTACATGTAAGCGGTGTCGGTGGCGAATTCCGCGGCGCAAGTATCAACGCGCTTGTAGACCGGGTAGATGTCGAGTTTGTGGCGGTGAGTCCGCAGGTTTTTCTCGGTGACGCCCAGCAGCTTGGCCAGACGCATGTCGGAGAAGCCTTTGCGCTTGAGGCGGAACATCATGTCGCGGTCGATGCTGGCCAGACCGAGGGTCTTGACCTTCTCTTCTTCTTTGATCAGATCTTCGATCTGCACCAGGAACCACGGGTCGATCATGTTCATGCCGAAGATGTCTTCGACGGTCATGCCTGCGCGGAAAGCGTCTGCCACGTACCAGATACGCTCAGCGCCCGGCACGGTCAGTTCGCGCTTGAGAATGCTCATGCTTTCCGGATTGCTCAGATCGAGCTTCTCGTCCAGACCGCACACGCCGACTTCCAGTCCACGCAGGGCTTTCTGCAGGGATTCCTGGAAAGTCCGGCCGATGGCCATGACCTCGCCAACCGACTTCATCTGAGTGGTCAGACGCGCGTCAGCCTTAGGGAATTTCTCGAAGGCAAAACGTGGCAGCTTGGTGACGACGTAGTCGATCGACGGCTCGAAGGACGCCGGCGTAGCGCCGCCGGTGATTTCGTTCTGCAGTTCGTCCAGGGTGTAGCCGATCGCCAGCTTGGCAGCGATACGCGCAATCGGGAAACCGGTAGCTTTCGATGCCAGTGCCGAAGAGCGGGATACCCGCGGGTTCATCTCGATGACGACCATGCGACCAGTGTCCGGGCAAATGCCGAACTGGACGTTGGAGCCGCCGGTTTCCACGCCGATCTCGCGCAGTACCGCCAGCGAGGCGTTACGCATGATCTGGTATTCCTTGTCCGTCAGGGTCTGTGCCGGCGCAACAGTGATCGAGTCACCAGTGTGCACGCCCATCGGGTCAAAGTTTTCGATGGAGCAGACGATGATGCAGTTGTCCTTCTTATCGCGGACAACCTCCATCTCGTACTCTTTCCAGCCGATCAGGGATTCGTCGATCAGCAGCTCTTTGGTCGGCGACAGGTCCAGGCCACGGGCGCAGATTTCTTCGAATTCTTCACGGTTGTAAGCGATACCGCCACCGGTGCCGCCCATGGTGAAGGACGGACGGATGATGCACGGGAAGCCGAGCTTCTCGAGCACTGCATTGGCTTCTTCCATGCTGTGGGCGATGCCCGAGCGCGGGCAGTCGAGGCCGATGGATTTCATCGCCTTGTCGAAACGCGAACGGTCTTCAGCCTTGTCGATGGTGTCAGCATTGGCGCCGATCATTTCCACGCCGAACTTCTCCAGAACGCCTTCGCGCTCCAGGTCGAGGGCACAGTTCAGAGCAGTCTGGCCGCCCATGGTCGGCAGCAGCGCGTCCGGACGCTCTTTCTCGATGATCTTGGCAACGGTCTGCCACTTGATCGGCTCGATGTAGGTGGCGTCGGCCATGTCCGGGTCGGTCATGATGGTGGCCGGGTTGGAGTTCACCAGGATGACGCGGTAACCCTCTTCGCGCAGGGCTTTGCAAGCCTGGGCGCCGGAGTAGTCGAATTCGCAGGCCTGGCCGATAACGATCGGGCCAGCGCCGAGAATCAGGATGCTTTTAATGTCTGTACGTTTTGGCATGGTTGTCACTCAAATCCGCAGGTCAGTCGGCAAGCCGTCTTGATCGATTTCTGAAGTCCCGAGGGGGCCGCCGGGTTCGGGGCCGCCCTCAGGGCTTCTCTCTACAGTCTCAAGGCGAACGCTTAGCGTCGCTTGGCCATCTCGTTGATGAAGCGGTCGAACAGTGGCGCCACATCGTTCGGGCCCGGGCTGGCTTCAGGGTGACCCTGGAAGCTGAACGCGCTCTTGTCGGTGCGCTCGATGCCTTGCAGGGAGCCGTCGAACAGCGATTTGTGGATCGCGCGAACGTTGGCCGGCAGGGTCGCTTCATCTACCGCAAAACCGTGGTTCTGGCTGGTGATCATCACGACGCCAGTGTCCAGATCCTGCACCGGGTGGTTGGCACCGTGGTGGCCATGGCCCATTTTCAGGGTCTTGGCGCCGGAGGCCAGAGCCAGCAGCTGGTGACCGAGGCAGATGCCGAATACCGGAATTTCGGTTTCCAGCACTTCCTTGATCGCCTGGATCGCGTAGTCGCAAGGCTCCGGATCACCAGGGCCGTTGGACAGGAACACGCCATCCGGCTTCAGTGCCAGTACATCGGCAGCTGGGGTTTGCGCCGGCACAACTGTCACGCGGCAGCCGCGCTCAACCAACATGCGCAGGATGTTGACCTTGACGCCGTAGTCGAAAGCGACCACGTGATATGGCAGCTCGGAAGCTTCGATGGTCGCGTGGCTGTCGGTCTTCAGATCCCAGACAGTCGAGCGCCACTCGTATTGCTTCTTGGTGCTGACGACTTTCGCCAGATCCATGCCTTTCAGACCCGGGAAGCCTTGCGCAGCGGCAATCGCGGCTTCTTCGGAGATGTTGTCGCCGGCCATTATGCAGCCGTTCTGCGCGCCTTTTTCACGCAGGATGCGCGTCAGGCGACGGGTGTCGATACCAGCGATTGCCACAACATTGTTGGCTTTCAGGTAATCGTCCAGGGACATCGTGTTGCGCCAGTTACTCGCCACCAGCGGCAGGTCACGAATGACCAGGCCCGCTGCCCAGACGCGATCCGACTCGGCGTCCTCCGGCGTGGTGCCGGTGTTGCCAATGTGCGGGTAGGTCAAGGTAACGATCTGTTGGGCGTAGGAAGGATCGGTAAGGATTTCCTGATAGCCGGTCATTGCGGTGTTGAACACCACCTCTCCAACGGTCTGGCCGTCGGCTCCAATGGCCTCACCGCGAAAAATGCTGCCATCAGCAAGGGCAAGTATGGCTGGCTTAGTCAAGAAGACCTCCCGTAAATAACGCATGAAAGGGCAATCGCAGGTTGTAAAAAAGCGGAATGACGTATGGACACGTCACCCCGCTTGTTCACTGAATTATTCTGCGCGCTTTTAGTGGACACACTAAAGCTGTAGCTTACAGAAAAAGGCTTTTTTGGTCTACCGCCAATGAGCCCGAAAGGGCAGAGAATGCGACAGGACGTCGCCTGGCGGAACAAACCGGGCTCAAACGTATAGTTTGAACCCGGTTTTTGTAGCGTCTTAATGCAGGTCGAGCACGTCTTGCATGTCGTAAAGACCGGGCGCGCGGCCGTCCAGCCACAGCGCGGCACGCACAGCGCCCTTGGCGAAAGTCATGCGACTGGAAGCCTTGTGCGTGATCTCGAGACGCTCACCTTCACAGGCGAACAGCACCGTGTGATCACCGACCACATCACCACCACGCACGGTGGCAAAACCAATGGTTTCACGCTCACGCACTCCGGTGTGACCTTCTCGACCGTAGACCGCAACTTTCTGCAGATCACGATCCAGCGCGCCGGCGATCACTTCCCCCATGCGCAGAGCCGTACCTGACGGCGCATCGATCTTGTGCCGATGATGCGCTTCGATGATTTCGATATCCGCATCATCACCCAGCACGCGCGCGGCCATATCCAGCAACTTCAGCGACAGGTTGACCCCAACACTGAAGTTGGCAGCGAACACGATGGGAATGTCCTTGCCCGCGTCGGCCAGCAATTGCTTCTGCGCGGCGTCCAGCCCGGTCGTACCGATGACCATGGCCTTACCAGCCTTGCGGCAGAACGCCAGATTTTTCAGCATGACTTCCGGCAACGTGAAGTCGATCAGTACGTCGAACTCTTCCGCTACCGCTTCAACATGACCGGACAACGGCACGCCGATCCGCCCCAGTGACGCCAGCTCACCGGCATCGACGCCGATCAGCGTGCTGCCTGGACGAACGATGGCGGCAGTCAGCCCGGTCAGCGGCGCGCGCTGCTGCACGGCCTCAACCAGAATCTTACCCATACGCCCGGCGGCGCCCATCACTGCAATACGTCGCATGCCGACTCCTTACAAATCGCCGAAGAAGCGCTTCACGCCGTCGAACCAGCCAGTGGTTTTCGGCGAGTGGCTGTTGTCATCCGCCAGTGAGCTGCGGAATTCTTCGAGCAATTCGCGCTGACGACGGTTCAGATTGACCGGAGTCTCGACCGCCACGCGGCACATCAGGTCGCCCGCCCCGCCGCCACGCACCGGAGCCACGCCTTTGCCGCGCACGCGGAACTGCTTGCCGGTCTGGGTGCCTTCAGGGATTTTCAGTTTGACGCGGCCATCAAGGGTCGGAATTTCCAGCTCGCCGCCCAATGCTGCGTCGACGAAACTGATCGGCACTTCGCAGAACAGATGCTTGCCGTCGCGCTGGAAGATCGAGTGCTCGCGCACGTTGATAACCACGTACAGGTCGCCGGTCGGACCACCTTGAGTACCCGCCTCGCCTTCGCCGGACAGACGAATGCGGTCGCCAGTGTCAACGCCAGCAGGGACTTTCACGGACAGGGTTTTGTATTCTTCGATACGACCATCACCGTGGCACGAATCGCACGGGTCGGAAATGATCTTGCCTTGGCCATGGCAGCGCGGGCAGGTCTGCTGCACCGAGAAGAAGCCTTGCTGCATGCGCACCTGACCGATGCCGCCGCACGTCGGGCAGGTCGATGGCGAGGAGCCTTTCTTCGCGCCCGAACCGTCGCACGGCTTGCAGTTGACCAGCGTCGGAACGCGGATGTTCACGGTCGTGCCGCGCACCGCTTCTTCCAGATTCAGCTCCAGGGTGTAGCGCAAATCACTGCCACGCTGAGCGCCGCCACGGCCACCGCCGCGACCACCACCGAAGAAGTCACTGAACACATCGCCGAAGATGTCGGAGAAGTTCTGCCCGCCGAAACCGGCACCGCCGCCACCCATGCTCGGGTCAACGCCGGCATGACCGTACTGGTCGTACGCCGCGCGCTTGCTCGAATCGGACAGCACTTCGTAGGCCTCGTTGGCCTCTTTGAACAGTTCTTCCGATGCTTTGTCATCGGGGTTACGGTCCGGGTGATGCTTCATTGCCAAGCGGCGGTAGGCCTTCTTCAGGTCTGCTTCGCTTGAGCCACGCTCAACACCCAATACTTCGTAATAGTCACGCTTAGCCATAAGTCTTTGCACTCTTAAGGACGTTCGGCAAAACCCTCCTGAGCTTCGCCAAACTCGTTGAGCCCCAATACAGGCCCGGACCCAACTCACGTCAATTCAACGATCCTGGTCTTTGATTCATGCGGTATTTGCGGCGGAAAAGCAGGAGCATCTTCGGCCATACCTCCAGCACCCGAGCGTTGTCGCATGCTGTAAAAATTCACGTATTCCAGATACGCCAACGCGGGAGCAAGCTCCCGCGCGGCGACATCCTACCAGTCACCGCCGTGAGGCAGTCAACCGGACGACCACTGACTTACTTGTGGTCTTTGACTTCTTCGAACTCGGCATCGACAACGTCGTCAGCCTTTTCAGCCTTGTCGTCCTGCGGTGCCGCGCCTTCAGCAGGCTGAGCCTGTTCGGCATACATCTTCTGAGCAACCGGCGCGGAGACTTTCGACAGCTCCTCAACCTTGGCGTCGATAGCAGTCTTGTCGTCGCCTTTTACGGCGGCTTCCAGGGCAACCAGAGCGGCTTCGATTGCGGTCTTCTCTTCCGCGGTCACTTTGTCGCCAGCATCAGCGATCATCTTGCGAGTCGAGTGAACCAGCGCGTCACCCTGGTTACGGGCAGCAGCCAATTCTTCGAACTTCTTGTCCGCTTCAGCATTGGTTTCAGCATCACGGATCATCTGTTGAATTTCTTCATCAGACAGGCCCGAGTTGGCCTTGATGGTGATCTTTTGCTCTTTGCCAGTAGCCTTGTCTTTCGCACCAACGTGCAGGATGCCGTTGGCGTCGATGTCGAAGGTCACTTCGATTTGTGGCACGCCACGTGGTGCTGGTGGAATCTCGGCCAGGTCGAACTTGCCCAAGGACTTGTTCTGTGCGGCTTGCTTACGCTCACCTTGCAGCACGTGAATGGTCACAGCACCCTGGTTGTCATCGGCAGTCGAGAACACTTGGGATTTCTTGGTAGGAATCGTGGTGTTTTTCTCGATCAGCGCGGTCATCACGCCGCCCATGGTTTCGATACCCAGGGTCAGCGGGCTGACGTCCAGCAGCAGAACGTCTTTTACGTCACCGGCCAATACTGCGCCCTGGATAGCAGCACCCATGGCAACGGCTTCGTCCGGGTTCACGTCTTTACGTGCTTCTTTACCGAAGAACTCGGTCACCAGCTTCTGAACCAGTGGCATACGGGTCTGACCGCCGACCAGGATCACGTCGTTGATCGCGCCAACATCGATACCGGAATCTTTCAGCGCAATACGGCAAGGCTCGATGGTGCGTTGAACCAGGTCTTCAACCAGCGCTTCCAGCTTGGAACGCGAGATCTTCACGTTCAAGTGCTTAGGACCGGTAGCGTCTGCAGTGATATACGGCAGGTTCACGTCAGTCGACATGCTCGAGGACAGTTCGATCTTGGCTTTCTCAGCGGCTTCTTTCAGGCGCTGCATGGCCAGCGGGTCACCTTTGAGGTTCATGCCGCTTTCTTTCTTGAATTCGTCAACGAGGTAGTCGATCAGACGAATGTCGAAGTCTTCACCGCCGAGGAAGGTGTCACCGTTGGTGGCCAACACTTCGAACTGGTGCTCGCCGTCAACTTCAGCGATTTCGATCACGGAAACGTCGAAGGTACCGCCACCCAGGTCGTAAACGATCACGGTGTGATCGCCTTTGGCCTTGTCCATACCGTAAGCCAGAGCGGCTGCGGTTGGTTCGTTGATGATACGTTTTACGTCCAGACCAGCGATGCGGCCGGCGTCTTTAGTGGCTTGACGCTGGCTGTCGTTGAAGTAGGCCGGAACGGTGATGACCGCTTCGGTTACGGTTTCGCCCAAGTAGTCTTCGGCAGTCTTCTTCATCTTTTTCAAGATTTCAGCCGAGATTTGTGGCGGCGACATTTTCTGGCCGTTTACTTCCACCCACGCGTCGCCGTTGTCAGCCTTGGCGATTTTGTACGGGACCATCTTGATGTCTTTCTGTACGACTTCTTCGTCGAACTTACGACCGATCAGACGCTTCACCGCATACAGGGTGTTGTGCGGATTGGTCACAGCCTGACGCTTGGCCGACTGACCAACGAGGATCTCGCCATCGTTGGCATAAGCGATGATCGACGGCGTGGTACGCGCGCCTTCAGCGTTTTCAATAACTTTGGCTACGCCGTTTTCAAGAACGGAGACGCAGGAGTTGGTAGTCCCCAGGTCGATACCGATAATTTTGCCCATGTTAACTCTCCCGAAACTTTGGATTTGGTTGCCGCAGCAGTGGTGGCTAACTGCGGTAGCACTTAAACGCTTGACTTCTAAATGGGGGCGCCGCGGCTAATTTCAAGCCTTCTCATCAATAGAAGGCGAAACTGGCGATGGCGCCTTGCTGACAACAACCATCGCTGGACGCAGCAGACGACCGTTGAGCTGGTAGCCCTTCTGGAAAACCTTCAACACGCTGTTTGGCTCAACGTTGGCGCTTTCCTGCATGGCCATTGCCTGATGCTCTACAGCGTTAAAAGGCTCACCTTCCTGCGGAGCAACAGCTACAAGGTTGTAGCGCGCCAGGGTGTCGTGGAACATTTTCAGGGTCAGCTCGATGCCTTCACGCATCGGACGAATGCTTTCATCATCCGCGTTCGACAGCTCGAGGCCGCGCTCCAGACTGTCAACAATCGGCAGCAGGTCGCCGGCAAATTTTTCCAGCGCAAACTTGTGCGCCTTTTCCACGTCCTGCTCGGCACGGCGGCGGACGTTTTGCAGATCGGCGGCTACACGCAGAGATTGATCCTGCGCAGCGGCCAGTTGCTCTTCGAGCAATTGCACACGAGTAGCGTCATCACCTGACGCGGCGGTCGCCTGATTGGCGTCCGTGTTTTGCGGATCTAGCGTCTGTTCGTCAGCCATGGAGTTCTCCTTTCAATAACGTCCGCGAGCTCGACTCGCGCTTCTGTCCCGGTATATGGGGCCGCAAAATCAGGCTTCAAGGGCGACGATTCATTAACCCTACAAAAAAGTGCTGCATTTTCATTTCCTCGCGCGATGTGCGTTTGGTCGGATCAAGCAAATGGACCTGAGCGAGGGCATTGTCAGCCAGAAACAAAACACTGTATAAATAACCAGACCTAAAGCCTGGGAGCGGCCGTCATGCTGGTGCACCTGTCCGTACATAACTACGCCATCGTTGAACATCTCGATCTCGAACTCGATCGCGGGATGAGCGTGATCACTGGGGAAACCGGCGCCGGCAAGTCGATCATGCTCGATGCCTTGGGTCTGACCCTCGGCGACCGTGCCGACAGCGGCGTGGTCCGCCCGGGCGCTGACAAGGCCGATATCCTCGCTACCTTCGATCTGGTCGACATTCCCGAAGCCAGCGCCTGGCTGGCCGAGCGCGATCTGGACAATGAAGGGCCGTGCATTCTGCGTCGCGTCATCACCTCGGAAGGACGCTCGCGTGGCTACATCAACGGCACGCCCTGCCCGCTCTGCGACCTCAAGGCCCTGGGTGAGTTACTGATCGATATCCACAGCCAGCATGAACACCAATCCCTGCTCAAGACCGATACCCACCGACGCTTGCTCGACGAATACGCCGGCGCCAACGACCTGGCCCGCCAGGTGCAGCTGGCTGCCCAACGCTGGCGCCAGACGCGTCAAGAGCTGGAACGTCTTTCCAACTCCGGGGATGAACAACGCGCACGCCATCAACTGCTCAGCTACCAGCTCGAAGAGCTGGAGAACCTCGGTCTCGGTGAAAACGAGCTGGAGCAGCTGGAGCAGGAACACAAAAACCTGACCAATGCCGAAACCTTGCTCGGCATTTGCCGGCAAGTGGTCGAGCAGTGCAGCGAAAGTGATTCAGGCAATGTGCTGAATGCGCTGACCGCCAGCCTCAATCGCTTGTCGAGCGTGAATAATTCAGTCGGCGCTCTGGGCGAAGCCAGCAGCCTGCTGACCAGTGCGCAGATCCAGGTCGAGGAGGCCGTCGGCGAGCTCAACCGTTTCCTCGACAACTTCGATGCCGACCCGGCGCGCCTGCAATACCTGGAAGAACGCCTCGACGCCATCTACACCCTGGCGCGTAAGCACCGGATCCAGCCGACCGAAGTCGCCGACATGCAGCAAAAACTGCTGGATGAGATCGAAACCCTTAACGCCAATGATGAATCCATCGAGCAGTTGGGCGAAGAACTCGCCTCGTTTGCCCGCCATTATAAGGAGAAGGCCCGCGAGCTGAGCGACTTGCGCCATCAGGCGGCAGGTAAACTCGCCAGTGCTGTGGAGCAAGAGATTCAGCGTCTGGGTATGCCCGGTGGTCGCTTTACCATCGAGTTGCGCGCCAACTCCAGTGACGAACTGCTGCCCAACGGCCTGGAGCAGGTTGAATTGCTGGTCAGCGCCAACCCCGGCCAACCATTGAAGGCATTGGCCAAAGTGGCATCCGGCGGTGAGCTGTCACGGATCAGCCTGGCGATTCAAGTCATCACCGCGCAGACCTCCCGCGTACCGACATTGGTATTCGACGAAGTGGACGTGGGGATCGGCGGTCCAACGGCGGAAATTGTCGGCCAGTTGTTGCGGCGCCTCGGGGATCGCGGGCAGGTACTGACCGTGACGCACTTGCCGCAAGTGGCTGCGCAAGGTCATCAGCATTTGTTCGTGCACAAGGTGCGCGGCGAGCAGGCGACCCACACTGCGGTATCGAAGCTGAGCAAAAATGAGCGCATAGAAGAAGTCGCGCGGATGCTCGGCGGCATCGATCTGACCAAGGAATCCTTGGCTCACGCGAAAAAAATGGTTGTTACGGCAAAAGTTTAAGCACAGCAGAAAGCACGAAGGCGACCCTTGGGTCGCCTTCGCTCGTTTCGCGAACCTGAAATTCGCGCGACATGCTTACTTTTTCTTGCGTACGTACAGCACGAGATTGTGATCAACCATCTCAAAACCGTGCTTCTCGACGATGGATTTCTGAAGTTTTTCGATTTCTTCGTCGAAGAATTCGATGACTTCACCCGACTCCACGTTGACCATATGGTCGTGGTGGCCACCGTCGGCCAATTCAAACACTGCGTGGCCGCCGTCGAAGTTGTGACGGACCACGAGGCCAGCGGCTTCGAACTGGGTCAGAACACGGTAAACCGTGGCCAGACCGACGTCCTCGCCCGCTTCCATCAACGCCTTGTAGACGTCCTCGGCACTCATGTGACGCTGCTCTGTAGAGTCGAGCATTTGCAGGATCTTGACCCGTGGCAGGGTCACTTTGAGGCCGGCTTTGCGTAGTTCGCTATTTTCAACCATGGTCAGCTTTCTCGCGATGCTGCTTCGCAGCTTCTCTTAATGCGGGTATGATCGGCGTTTACGTTGTCCCAGCCAAGATAGTGGAAGTCGCCCACCGATGCAAAACACCAAGCTCTTGCTAACCAGTTTCACCTTTGTGGGACTGCTCGCACTCGCCGGTTGTTCATTCCCCGGGGTTTACAAAATCGACATCCAGCAGGGCAATGTCGTCACGCAGGACATGATAGACCAGTTACGCCCGGGAATGACCCGCCAGCAAGTACGGTTTATCATGGGTAACCCTCTGCTTGCCGACACGTTCCATGCCGATCGCTGGGATTATCTGTATAGCCTGCAACCTGGTGGCGGTGAACGCCAGCAGGAACGCATGAGTGTTATCTTCAACCCGAACGACCAGCTCGTCAGCCTGTCCGGTGACTTCATGCCGGGCGTAAGCCGTGACGAAGCCATTCTCGGCAAGGGCAGCGACACTAACGTGACCGCGCCTGCTGAAAACGCCGAGAAGCCAGCACCGGAAAAACCGGTCAAGCCAGGTTCTTTGCTGGATCAGATCCAGAAAGACGTGGATGGTGTGGAGACCGTTCCGGTCCCGACACCAGAACCGCTGGACACCTCGCCGCAGTAATTGGCGGGGCAATAAAAAACCCGGATATCCGGGTTTTTTATTGCCTGCCATTTGGCCAGCTTACAGATTTCGAGCTTTGGCCTCGGCAGCCTTGGCGGCACGCAAGCGCCGCACTTCTTTCGGATCGGCCAGCAGCGGTCGGTAGATCTCGATCCGATCCCCCTCTTGAATCAAGCGAACGTCAGGATCAGCAATCACCTTGCCGAAGATCCCCACAGGACAGCTCGCCAGATCCAGCTCGGGAAACTCATCACCAATACCAGACGCCATCAGCGCCGCACGCACCGTCAAGCCATCGACCACTCTGAAGGTGCGCAGCACCTGACGATCAACTGCCGCGTATACCACCTCGATTTCGATCACTGCTTCAACCATGCATCTGCTTGGCGCGCTGGCAAAACGCGTCCACCAGCGTATTCGCTGCCTGATTGAACAACGGCCCCAAAGTGGCACGCACAATCGGCCCGGCATAGTCAAAGGACAGATCCAGACTGATCTTGCAGGCCTTGTCGCTCAGCGCCTTGAACACCCAGACGCCATGCAACTGGTTGAACGGGCCTTCTTCAAGATTCATCTCGATCGACTGCCCTGGCACCAGCGTATTACGTGTGACGAAATGCTGACTAAGCCCGCCCTTGGCCACGCCGACACTGGCGCGCATGTGCTCCGGGGAGCTTTCCAGCACCTCGGCAGCCGAGCACCACGGCAGAAATTCCGGATAGCGCGCCACGTCGTTGACCAGGTCATAGAGAAATTGCGCCGGGTACGGCAGCAATGCCGATCGTTGAATATGTGTCGTCATGTAAGCGTCACTTCCAAAGCTGAGCGGCAAACACTACAAGAATGCCGATGGGCGCCACATAGCGCATCAAGAACAGGGACAGGGCAAACAGCGCCGGATTGCGGATCGACAGTTCGTCGCGTACCGTTTCACGCCCCATCACCCACCCGGCAAACAATACGAAACACAAACCACCGAGTGGCAACATGATCCGCGAGGTGAAGAAGTCGATCACGCCGAAGAAGTCCAGACCGCTCGCCGCACCCCACTGGTAGAGATGGAACATCCCGCCTTCGTTCACGAAAAATTTGGCTTCCTTCCAGATATTGAAGGAAAACACCGTGCCCAAACCGACGAACCAGCAGGTGAATGCCAGCCAGAAAGTCACCCAGGCGCGGCTGATTTTTGTGCGCTCAACGAGGTACGCGACCATTGGCTCCAGCAACGAAATCGCCGAACTCCAGGCAGCAACAGCCACCAATACGAAGAACACTACCCCCATCAACTGGCCGAACGCTACGTTACCAAAGGCAAATGGCAGACTGACGAACATCAGACCCGGGCCTTCGCTCGGGTTCAGGCCAGCGGCGAACACGATCGGGAACAGCGCCAGACCGGCCACCAGGGATACGAACGTATCGAGCAGCGCCACGCCCACGACCGTGCCGGACAGCGACGAGTTCTTCGGCATATAAGCGCCGTAAATCATGATCGAACCTACGCCCACGCTCAGAGAGAAAAACGCGTGGCCCATGGCTGGCAGCAGACCGTCGAGGACTTTTTCCGGATGGAAATCGAACATGAAATGCACGCCTTCCATGAAATGCCCGGTAGTCATGCTGTAACCGAGCAGCACCAGAATCATCACGAACAGCAACGGCATCATTATGCGCAGGCTGCGTTCCAGCCCGGCGACCACGCCTTTGGCGATCACCAATGCCGAAAGCAGCATGAAAATCGTATGCCAAAGTGTCAGACGCCACGGATCGGCGATGACATTGCCGAAGTAAGCACCGACCTGAGCGGCCGATGCGCCCTGGAAGTCGCCGCGCCCCATGTCAATGATGTAATCCAGCGACCAGCCGCCGACCACACTGTAGAAAGACAGGATCAGCAACGCCGTGATCATCCCGGCGAACGCGCCCCACGACCACTTCCCCGAGTGCCCGGCTTCGACCGCCAATACCTTGAGGGCGTTGGCCGGACTCTGCCGCGCACGCCGGCCAATCAGGGTTTCGGCGAGCATCACCGGGATGCCGATCAGCGCGATACACGCCAGGAACATCAGCACAAAGGCGCCGCCGCCGTAGACCCCGACCATGTAGGGAAACTTCCAGATACTACCCAGTCCCACGGCCGAACCGGTCGCGGCGAGTATGAAGACCCAGCGGCTAGCCCAACTGCCGTGGACAGAAACCTTGTCTGTCGACATCGTTTATCACGCCCAAGCGTTAGAAAAAGAGGCCGCATTGTCCGGGATTCACTCAACCTGCTCAAGCACGCAGCATCACCGTAGCGGACAGCCGTTTATCTCCATATAATGCCGCCCCTATGGCTAAACAGAAGAAACACCCAACAGGGACCATCGCGCAGAACAAAAAGGCGCGACACGATTACTTCATCGAACACAAGTTCGAGGCTGGTCTGGTCCTGGCCGGCTGGGAAGTAAAAAGTCTGCGGGCGAGCAAGCTGCAACTGGTCGACAGTTACGTGCTGCTCAAAGATGGCGAGGCCTGGCTGCTCGGCAGTCACATCACGCCGTTGATGACCGCCAGCACCCACGTCATCGCTGACCCGGTACGCACACGCAAATTGCTGCTCAACCGCCGCGAGCTGGAAAAGCTTGCCGCGATGGTGCAGCAAAAGGGTTACGCGTGCGTCTGCCTGTCCTGGTACTGGAGCAAGCACATGGTCAAGTGCGAGATTGCTTTGGGCAAGGGCAAGAAGGAATACGACAAGCGTGATACCGAGCGCGAACGCGATGCCGGTCGCGAATTGCAGCGCGCGGTGCGCAACAAGGGCAAGGAAGATTAATTTCCGGCCTTGATGCTGCACTGTGGCGAGGGAGCTTGCTCCCGCTCGACTGCGCAGCAGGCGTCATCGGCTTTCGCGACAATCAATAAAGCGAGGGCCGCTGCGCACCCCAGCGGGAGCAAGCTCCCTCGCCACAATTGAATTACCGTCCTACATCCCTTTGCGCCGCTCGGCCCGAGCCATACGCTGTACTTCCTGACGCACTTCTTCCAGCACTTCCTGCACATACAAAATATGTCGGCTGGAAACTTCGCGCGCCTGCTCGGCATGCCCTTCGATAATCGCTTGAAACAATTCCCGGTGCTGAGTGATCAGCATGTCGCGAGTTTCCGTGCGCTGTTTGTACATGCCGCCAATGTTGGTCACCACGTTGCGCTTGAGCAGATCGAACAATCCGCGAATGGTGTGCAGCAGCACCGCGTTGTGACTGGCCTCGGCGATCGCCAGGTGAAACTTCGCATCCGCCGCGCCCTCTTCCGCCCGGCTCACTTCATCGTGCCGCGAGTAGCAGTCCTGCAACTCTTCAAACGCAGCCGTCAGACGTTCGCGATCCACATCGGTGGCGCGCAACGCAGCGTAATACGCGCACGATGCCTCCAGAGTGTGGCGGAACTCCAGCAGATCGCGCTGGGCCTCAGGGTTGCTTTCAAGCAGCTGCAACAGCGGATCGCTGAACGTTGAACCCAGCGACTCCACAACATAATTACCGCCGCCCTGCTTGCTGATCAGTAAACCTTTGGCCGCCAGTTTCTGAATCGCTTCGCGCAACGATGGGCGTGAAACCCCGAACTGCTCGGCCAGCGTGCGCTCAGCCGGCAGCCGCTCACCGGACTTCAGCGTGCCCTCGAGGATCATCCCCTCAAGCCGCTCGACAATATCGTCAGACAAACGGCGCTGACGTATCTGATCAAACCCCATAACTCACTTCTCCACGAGCCCGACCGCTCGCCGGGCTCTCTATTCTGGCCTATCGGCGCCTTCACGACACCTACCAGACAGCATTCGCTCGAGCGGATCAGATGCGCTCTGCACCGCTCATTCGACGAAATTTTCGGGGCGGCAAATTGACACACCCACATCAAGGCTTTTACCCTAGCCAACAGCGATTGTAAATTGGTCTTACCAATTAACCAAGAACGCTGACAGTGCCTGACCAACAACAATTAGGGGCCACCCCATATGCAAACCTGGCAACAGATCTACAGCCCGCTCGGCAGTCTCGGCGTTTCCGCATTGGCGGCCGTCATCCCCATCGTGTTTTTCTTCCTCGCTCTGGCGGTGTTCCGCCTCAAGGGTCACGTGGCCGGCAGCATCACGCTGGCGCTGGCAATCATCGTGGCGATTTTCGCGTTCCAGATGCCGGTCGACATGGCCTTCGCCGCCGCTGGCTATGGCTTCGCCTACGGCCTGTGGCCCATTGCGTGGATCATCGTTGCGGCAGTGTTCCTCTACAAACTGACGGTCAAAAGTGGTCAGTTCGAGGTGATCCGCAGTTCGGTACTGTCGATCACTGACGACCAGCGCCTGCAAGTGCTGCTGATCGGTTTCTGCTTCGGCGCCTTCCTCGAGGGTGCCGCCGGTTTCGGCGCGCCAGTGGCGATTACCGCCGCACTCCTTGTAGGACTGGGCTTCAATCCGCTGTACGCCGCCGGCCTGTGCCTGATTGCCAACACCGCGCCGGTTGCTTTCGGTGCACTGGGGATTCCGATCATTGTTGCCGGACAAGTCACTGGCATCGACGCGTTCAAGATCGGCGCAATGACTGGCAGGCAACTGCCGCTGCTGTCGCTGTTCGTGCCGTTCTGGCTGGTGTTCATGATGGACGGCCTGCGCGGCGTGCGCGAAACCTGGCCGGCAGCATTGGTCGCGGGCCTGAGCTTCGCCATCACCCAATACTTCACCTCGAACTTCATCGGCCCCGAGCTGCCGGACATTACTTCGGCCCTCGCCAGCCTGATTTCGCTGACCCTGTTCCTGAAAGTCTGGCAGCCGAAACGCACCGCAGGCGCGCAAATTGCTGGCGTGACTTCCAGCGAAATCGTCACTGCCAACGTCGGCGGTTTCGGCCAAAAGCGCACTACCGTGGCCTCGCCTTACAGCCTCTGGGAGATCTTCATCGCCTGGTCGCCGTTCCTGATCCTCACCGTACTGGTGACCATCTGGACCCTGAAACCTTTCAAAGCGATGTTTGCCGCCGGCGGCTCGATGTACGCCTGGGTGTTCAACTTCGCGATCCCGCATCTTGATCAACTGGTGATCAAAACCGCACCGATCGTCGCCGCGCCAACCGCGATCCCGGCCGTATTCAAACTCGACCCGATTTCCGCGACCGGCACGGCAATTTTCTTCTCCGCGCTGATCTCGATGCTGGTACTGAAGATCAATTTCAAAACTGGTCTTACCACTTTGAAAGAGACCTTCTACGAACTGCGCTGGCCAATTCTGTCGATCGGCATGGTGCTGGCCTTCGCCTTCGTCACCAACTATTCCGGCATGTCTTCGACCATGGCTTTGGTGCTGGCGGGTACTGGCGCGGCGTTCCCGTTCTTCTCGCCGTTCCTTGGCTGGCTGGGCGTGTTCCTCACCGGCTCCGATACCTCGTCCAACGCACTGTTCAGTTCGCTGCAAGCGACCACCGCGCATCAGATCGGCGTCAGTGACGTGCTACTGGTGGCCGCAAATACCAGCGGTGGCGTGACTGGCAAGATGATTTCGCCACAGTCGATCGCCGTGGCTTGCGCCGCGACGGGTCTGGTGGGCAAGGAATCGGATCTGTTCCGCTTCACCCTCAAGCACAGCCTATTCTTTGCAACGATTGTCGGTCTGATCACGCTGGCCCAGGCCTACTGGTTCACCGGCATGCTGGTGCATTGAGATTACAAGCAACAGGGATAAAACCGACGCCGGCGCGTGATTCCGGTGTCAGCAATTCACAACCCGGTCTGTAAGGCTGCTGAAAGCAACACGCTTTATATTCAGCAGCCGCCACAGACGGATAACCGGGCCCACCCGGAGACACGCCTGATGAGCGAGCTTTTTTACAACGCAGTGCCTAATGCCACGCGCGTCGCACCGCCACTCCCCGAACCTCGGCAGTACCCCAGCGAGAAACCGTCGCGGGTCTATCTGTTCGGCACGTGCGTGGTTGATCTGTTCTATCCCGAAGCGGGGATGGACGCGATCCACTTGCTGGAGCGCGAAGGCATTCGGGTCGAATACCCGCAAGGGCAAAGCTGCTGCGGACAACCGGCCTACACCTCGGGTTACACCGAGCAGGCGCGGACAGTGGCGCGCTCGCAACTGGCGCTGTTTGCCGGAGATTATCCGGTGGTGGTGCCGTCAGGTTCCTGCGCGGGCATGCTGCGTGAGCATTACGCCGACTTGTTCAAGGACGAGCCGCAAACGCTGCAACAGGTTCAAGCCCTCGCGGCGCGAACCTACGAACTGGCCGAGTTTCTGCTGTTCGTGTGCAAGGTGCAGCTCAAGGATAGCGGCGCACCGGTAAAAGTGGCGCTGCACACCTCGTGTTCGGCGCGACGGGAAATGAATACCCACCTGCACGGTCGCGAGCTGTTGGCGCAACTGAGCAACGTGGAGCGGGTCAATCACGACCACGAAAGCGAATGCTGTGGCTTCGGTGGGACATTCAGCGTCCGTATGCCAGACATATCCGGCGCGATGGTGGCGGACAAGACCCGGTCGTTGAAGGAATCCGGCGCGCATCAGGTACTCAGTGCCGATTGCGGCTGCTTGATGAATATCAACGGCTCGCTGGAGAAACAACAGGAAGCGCTGCGCGGGCAACACCTCGCCAGTTTCCTCTGGCAACGAACCGGAGGTGCGCAATGAGCACTTCCGCGATTATTCCTACGGTCGCCGTAGAAGAAGATTTCCGCACCCGGGCGCACAACGCCTTGGGTGACCCGCAGCTACGGAACAACTTCCGTACTGCGATGGATTCACTGATGACCAAGCGGGCAGCGGCTTTCAGCGATGCCCACGAAAGAGAACACTTGCGTGAACTGGGCAATGCAATCCGTGCCCGCGCGCTCTCCAAGTTGCCCGACCTGCTCGAGCAACTGGAACAGAACCTGACCCGCAACGGTGTGACAGTGCACTGGGCGGAAACGGTGGACGAGGCCAATGGCATCGTCCTCTCGATCATCCGCGCTCACGAGGCGCGGCAAGTGATCAAGGGCAAATCGATGGTCAGCGAAGAGATGGAGATGAATCATTTCCTCGCGGATCAAGGCATTGAATGCCTGGAATCGGACATGGGCGAGTACATCGTCCAGCTCGACCACGAGAAGCCTTCACACATTATTATGCCGGCGATCCACAAGAATGCCGGTCAGGTCGCGTCCTTGTTCCACGACAAACTTGGCGTGGAATACACCAAGGACGTTGACCAACTCATTCAGATCGGTCGCAGGGTTCTGCGGCAGAAATTCTTCGAAGCGGACATCGGCGTCTCCGGCGTCAACTTCGCCGTGGCCGAAACCGGCACTTTGTTGCTGGTCGAAAACGAAGGCAACGGGCGCATGACCACTACCGTGCCGCCCGTGCACATCGCCGTCACCGGCATCGAAAAAGTCGTGGAAAACCTGCGCGACGTGGTGCCGCTGCTGTCATTGCTGACCCGCTCGGCGCTGGGCATTCCGATCACTACCTACGTCAACATGATCTCCGGTCCGCGCAAGGAACATGAGCTCGACGGCCCGCAGGAAGTGCATCTGGTGCTGCTCGACAACGGTCGCAGCCAGGCTTTCGCCGACAGCGAATTGCGCCAGACCTTGAACTGCATTCGCTGCGGCGCCTGCATGAATCATTGCCCGGTCTACACCCGAATCGGCGGCCACGCCTATGGCGAGGTTTACCCCGGCCCGATCGGAAAAATCATCACGCCGCACATGGTCGGGCTGGCGAAAGTCCCGGATCACCCCAGCGCGTCTTCGCTGTGCGGAGCTTGTGGTGAAGTGTGTCCGGTAAAGATACCGATCCCTGCCCTGCTGCGTCGCCTGCGCGAAGAAAACGTCAAAGCCCCGAACGCGCCGAATCAGGTGATGCGCGGTCAGGGCAGCAAGTATTCGCGCAAGGAGCGTTTCATCTGGAACGCCTGGGCGAAGCTCAACAGCTCGCCAACGCTGTATCGACTGTTCGCGTTCTGCGCCACACGCCTGCGCGCCCTCGCCCCGAGCAACGTCGGGCCGTGGACACAAAACCACAGCGCACCGAAACCCGCCGCCCGCTCACTGCACGACATGGCGCGCGAGCATCTGGCCAAACAGGGAGATCGTTGATGAGCGCCAAGCAAAATATCCTCGGCAAGCTTCGGAAAAGTCTGACCGGCGCCACGCCGATTGCCGACAACTTCGACGTCGAGCTGGTGACTCAGCCTTACACCTACAGCGCCGAACAACGCATTCCGCAACTGCGCAAACTGATGGAAGCGGTGCACACCGAGATCCATCTGACTACCGATCAGGAGTGGCCAGCGCTGTTGGCGCAGCTGTTACATGATCGCCAACTGCCAAGCCTGCTGATCGCCCCGACTACGCCCCACGGTCAACGCATCGCACAGCACTGGGCGAACAATCCCGAGCTGCCGACACTGAAATCCTACGCCCGGCCGATGGAAGAGTGGAAAGCCGAGCTGTTCAACGACACCCCGGCCAGTCTCACCGGCACCCTCGGCGCCATCGCCGCAACCGGCAGCCTGATTCTCTGGCCGAGCCGCGAAGAACCACGGCTGATGAGTCTCGTGCCGCCGGTGCATTTTGCCCTGCTCAAGGCCAGCCAGATCCGCGACAACTTCTATCAGGTGCAGCAGGAATTCGAATGGGCGCAAGGCATGCCGACCAACGCGCTGCTGGTGTCCGGCCCGTCGAAAACCGCTGACATCGAACAGGTGCTGGCCTATGGCGCTCACGGGCCGAAAGACCTGGTGGTTCTGATCCTGGAGGACCAATGACGTTACCGGCGGCTTTTCTGCGTGATGCGCAAAAACTGATCCCGGCCGAACGGCGTTTCGACGATGCGTTGTCGACTTTAGCCTTCGGCACTGACGCGAGTTTCTATCGGCTGATCCCCAAACTGGTGATCCGCGTCGAGTCTGAAGATGAAGTGGTGACACTGCTGCAACTGGCTCAGCGCGATCAAGTGCCGGTGACGTTCCGGGCGGCCGGCACCAGCCTCTCCGGGCAAGCAATCAGCGATTCGGTGCTGATCGTGCTTGGAGATAACTGGAACGCACGCGAGATTCGCGGCCAAGGCATGCAGATCCGACTGCAACCCGGCGTGATCGGCGCGCAGGCCAATGCGTGGCTCGCGCCGTTCGGGCGCAAGATCGGCCCGGACCCGGCCTCGATCAACGCCTGCAAGATCGGCGGCATCGTCGCTAACAACGCCAGCGGCATGTGCTGTGGCACCGCGCAGAACACTTACCACACACTGGCCGGGATTCGTCTGGTACTGGCCGACGGCACGCGCCTTGATACCGAAGATGCCGCCAGTGTTGCGGCGTTTCGTGTGAACCATGGGGATTTGCTTGAGCGTCTGGCGACGCTGGGTCGCGAGACTCGGGCGAATTCCGAACTGGCCGCGAAAATCCGCCACAAATATCGTCTGAAAAATACCACCGGCCTGTCACTCAACGCCCTGGTGGATTTCGACGAGCCTGTGGATATCCTGAGCCACTTGCTGGTCGGCTCCGAAGGCACCCTCGGTTTCATCAGCGCAGTGACTTACAACACGGTGATCGATCATCCGAACAAAGCTTCGGCATTGATCGTGTTCCCGGATGTGGAAACCTGCTGCAACGCGGTCACGGTGTTGAAAAGCCAACCGGTGTCAGCGGTGGAACTGCTTGATCGACGCAGTCTGCGCTCGGTGCAGGACAAACCCGGCATGCCGGATTTCGTACAACAGCTGTCGAACAATGCCTGCGCGCTGCTGATCGAATCCCGCGCGGCGTCTTCCACTTTGTTGCAAGAACAACTTGCGCAAATCATGGCTTCACTGCACGGTTTCGCGGTGGAGAAACAGGTCGACTTCACCGAAGATCCGCTGGAAAACGCCCGTCTCTGGGCGATCCGCAAAGACACTTTCCCCGCGGTCGGCGCGGTGCGCAAAACCGGCACCACGGTGATCATCGAAGACGTGACCTTCCCGGTCGAGCAACTGGCAATCGGTGTTAACCGTCTGATCGAGCTGTTCGACAAGCATTCCTACGACGAAGCGATCCTTTTCGGACACGCACTGGAAGGCAATCTGCACTTCGTCTTCACTCAAGGCTTCAACAGCCCGGAAGAAGTCGCACGCTATCAGGCGTTCATGGACGACGTGGCGCAACTGGTCGCGGTGGAATTCGGCGGTTCGCTCAAGGCTGAACACGGCACCGGGCGCAACATGGCGCCGTTCGTGGAGCTGGAATGGGGCAGCGACGCTTACCAGTTGATGTGGCAGCTGAAACGACTGCTCGACCCCAAGGGCATTCTCAATCCGGACGTGGTGCTCAGCGAAGATCCGCAGATTCACCTCAAACACCTGAAACCGCTGCCGGCGGCTGACGAGATCGTCGACAAGTGCATCGAGTGCGGTTTCTGTGAACCGGTGTGCCCGTCGAAAGGACTGACCCTGAGCCCGCGCCAGCGCATTGTGATCTGGCGCGATATTCAGGTGAAAAAACGCGCAGGCGTCGACACCACCGAGCTGGAAAAAGCCTACGAATACCAAGGCATCGACACCTGCGCGGCGACCGGTCTGTGCGCGCAACGCTGCCCTGTAGGAATCAATACCGGGGAGCTGGTGAAAAAGCTCCGCGCCCGCACCGCCACGCATACGAAAGCGGCCAACTGGATTGAAGGAAATTTCGCCAGGACGCTGCAAGGTGCGCGACTCACCCTGCACGTGGCCAACGGCGCACGGATGATGTTGGGGGCGCCGCGTCTGGCCAAACTGTCAGCGACTTTGACCCGACTGTCCAAGGGACAGGTGCCGCAGTGGAACAACGCGATGCCGCAACCGGAAAAAGCCATTCGTTTCAGTCCTGCAGTCTCGGACGAACGTCCGCGCGTGGTGTATCTGGCGGCGTGTGTGTCGCGGGTGATGGGGCCGGTGGCGGGCGACAACGAGCAGATGTCGCTGTACGACAAAACCCGTGGTTTGCTGGAAAAGGCTGGTTACCAAGTCGTCTTCCCCGACAATCTGGACAACTTGTGTTGTGGGCAGCCGTTCGCCTCCAAGGGTTACGCCGAACAGGCCGAGCACAAACGTCAGGAGCTGATCAGCGCGTTGCTGCACGCCAGCCGTGGCGGGCTCGATCCGATCTATTGCGACACCAGCCCGTGCACATTGCGCCTGGTGCAGGATGTCGGCGAAACCCGACTGGACCTGTACGACCCGGTGCGTTTTATCCGTACGCATCTGCTGGATCGGCTGGACTTCACGCCGCAAGACGCGCCGATTGCCGTGCATGTGACGTGCAGCACTCAGCATCTTGGCGAGAGCCAGGCGCTGATTGATCTGGCGCGCAAGTGCAGCAAAAACGTGGTGATTCCGGAAGGCATTCATTGCTGCGGATTCGCCGGCGACAAAGGCTTCACCACGCCTGAGTTGAACCGTCATTCGCTGCGCACGCTCAAGGACGCGGTGCAGCATTGCAGCGAAGGGATTTCCACCAGCCGGACGTGCGAAATCGGCCTGACGCAACATGGCGGGATCGATTATCACGGCCTGGTTTATCTGGTGGATCGGGTCACTCAGGCCAAAGCCTCCTGACGAAAATCAGAACCCTTGGCGGAGACGGTAGTCCATAGAACAAGCCTCAGACAGTTGGGGTTTGTCCTGCTTTCGCTGGACCGCTCACGGTCAGCGAAGTGTGGATTACTCAATTTGAAGGAGATACTCATGAAGCGTTCTGTACTGCTGGGTCTGTTCGTTACTGCCTCGATGATGGCTTCCACCTCGTTCGCCGCTGATAAGCCAGACAGCCTGTGCGATGCCAATTTGAACCAGATCGAAAGTGCCAAGACGCAATATCAGACGTCGCCCGATCTGAATGCGCGCGTTTCAGCCAGTGTGAGTAAAGCCCGGGCCCTCAAGGCACAAGGCAAGACCGACGAATGCCTCATTGAAACCCAGCAAACCCTTCTGGAAATCCAGAAAGGCACGGGTGACACCAAAAAATGACCCTTAGGCTGACCAACTTCTAGGTCAACGTCGTCGGATGGGAGTTTGCTGCGCTGGCCTTTTCATACCAGACGTAAAAAAAACCGAATTCCTGTGTGCCGTCGCGGTCGATCGAACAGGCCCGATTCGAACGCGGCCTGTTACGACCTCGGCATCGCCGCCAGATCGTCCGGCAGCACCGAGACCACCTGCTCTAGGAGAGACCCATGAAGCTTTCTGCAATTGCTGGATTGTTCATCGCTGGTGCCCTGCTGACCTCGCCGGTGTTTGCGGCAGACAAAGACCTTTGCGCCGGGAATCTTCAAACCATAAAAGACTTCGTGACCAGCCAGCCGTCCATTCCTGAAACGTCCATGAACAACGTCAAGGAAGCACAGGAACAAGCGGTAGCGGCCCAGGCAGCCGGCAACGACAAGGAATGCGTTGAGGTCACCTCGTCCCTGATCACCAAGATGCAAATTCGCAATCCGACACGTAACTGATCCGTCACAGGGCCAACCTTCGGGTTGGCCTTCCACGACTGATTGACGTACACTGCGCACGTCTGCTGCTCACTGAGATACAACGAGCAACAGGCACGGGGCCGTTTAGGATTCGACGCCGGTCGCGAAACTTTAGGTGCATGCCGACTTGGTAACAGAAGTCGTAAATCCACTGTTGCAACTACTTATAGTTGCCAATGACGAAAACTACGGCCAGGAATTCTCTCTCGCTGCGTAAGCAGCTTTAGACCTGAGCTTCTGGTACCTTCGGGTCCAGCAATCACCAGGGGATGTCTGTAAACCCAAAGTGATTGTCATATAGAACAGAATCGCCGTGCAGTACGTTGTGGACGAAGCGGCTAAAACTTACACAACTCGCCCAAAGCACCCTGCCCTTCGGGTCGCTGAGGGTTAACTTAATAGAAACGGCTACGCATGTAGTACCGACAGCGGAGTACTGGCGGACGGGGGTTCAAATCCCCCCGGCTCCACCAATTCCAACGACGAAGCCCGCCAAGTGCGGGCTTCGTCGCATCTGGCGTTTGGATAAATGCTTTGCCGCCGCCGTTGGACGGATCCCCGTGACGCACCCTATGCTGCGGACACTGATTTGCTCCGAGGTAACCCATGAAATTTTGTTCGCCGCCGCTCTGACCACGCTGATTTCTCTGAGCGCCCACGCAGCCGACGCCCCCACTGCGCGAGTCGAGCAGATCACCTTCAAAAGCGGCTCCGACAGTGTGCAGCGCAAGCAATCGATCAAGGGCTATCAGACTGCCGAATACAAGTTCGACGCCAAGGCTGGGCAGATTCTGACCGTTGATTTCAAACCTTCCAGCACCTCCGCCTATTTCAACATCGCAGCCAAAGGCTCGGACTACGCGTTGTTCAACGGCTCGATCATGGGCAATCACTTCTTGGGTTCGCTGCCCGCCGACGGCGAGTACACGGTTCAGGTCTACTTGATGCGCAATGCCGCACGACGGGATCAAGTAGCGAATTACGCGCTGTCCGTGAGTCTCGCCGGTGGCGATGCGACAGATAACAAAAAGCCGTTCGACCAGACGCTGCAATTGAACGGCATCATCTTTCATGTCACTACCGAACAGGTTGATGGCAAATCCATGCTGCGCATCACGCCCAGCGGTCTGCAGATCGACAACGCTCCCGTCTCCCGCCCGCTCGGCGGCAATATCGTGCGCGCCGAAGTTGCCGACCTGAATCGCGACGGCTCGCCTGAGGTCTACGCCTTTGTGCGCTCTGCCGGTCGCGGCATGCCGGGCGAACTGATTGCCTACTCGGCCAACAACAAAAAATCCCTGAGTGAAATCTACCTGCCACCGGTCAGCGACAACCCGACATCGGGTGAGGGTTATCAGGGGGAGGATACGTTTGCGGTGGTGGAGAACACGTTGGTCCAGCGCTTTCCCTTGTACGACAGTGCGGATGCAAGCGCGGGACGGACGGGGAAAATCCGCCAGATTCAGTACCGGTTAATGGCGGGTGAGTCCGGGTGGGTTTTACGCGAGGACAAGGTGAGCACTTACTGATTCAGGCACTGCGGGGCGACGGTTCTCCGGTGCAGGCCATCAGGAATTGGCGTCTTAGGAAATTTCCCGCAACACGCGTCGACTTTCATGAACTGGTGGCCACAGCTGCGCAAGGTTAGTCTCCAGCCCTCGTTTCCAACCGGACGTTGGATGACCAACCGGCAGCGCCGGGATCCCGAACTGCATGGAGCCACCGTGATGAAGAAAGACAGCGCAAAGCCTGTTGATGAATTGCCGCAATCCAAACCTGAAACGCTTGAGCTTTCAATCGTTCCAAAGCCTGTGGAAGCAGCACCAGCGGTCCGCGAACAGCGGCGTCAGCGCCTGCCGCTTGATCAGATCCTCAGCGTGCGTACCGACGTCGATCTGCCCACCCTGCTCACCCACGCCTGCGAAATGCTCGCGGCGGTCAATGCGCTGGCCCTGGATTTCGCCGGCGAACTTACCCCACCCCAGCGCCAGAAACTCATGGCGATTCAGCAGTTGACGATGTTGGCGGAGATGCTGGTGCTCAGGGCATGCGAGACCGTCGACCCGTTGAAGCTCGCCACCCGACCGACATCGCCCGTGCGCCACTGAGAATCAGCGAGTGCCTGTTGCCCGAGCCATGCATCAAGATGAACTTATCTTCACCCCTGGTTCAGATTTGGCCGTGTACAGTCCACTCGCTCATTCAAGAAACTACGGTTCGCCCGCTCTCCCGCGGGCTTTTTTTTGCCTGGCGTTCAGTGGCGATTTGTATTTCCAGGCCCGTCGGGCAATTCTGTTGGAGATTCCCAGCCCCCCGGAGCGTCCGATGTCCCTGCTCACCCTGCCCTGCCAACGCCTGACGCTCGCCGTTCTTTCGCCGGATCAAGCCGCGCTGGAAAGCGCTTTCTATCAGCGCAATCAACGCCACCTCGCGCCGTGGTCGCCAATCCGCACCACCGAATATTTCTCCACCGCACAGATTCGCCGTCGTCTGGAAATACAGGCCAGTGCATTCGAAGCAGGGCTGGCGGTGCATCTGGCGCTGCTGACGCCGGACGGTGAGCAGATGATCGGCGCGTGCAATTTCAGCGGCATCATTCGCGGCGCGTTTCAGGCGTGTTATGTGGGCTATCACATTGATCAGGCGCATCAGGGCCAAGGCTTGATGCAAGAAGCACTGGAGGCTGGCATCGGTTACATGTTCGACACGCAGAACCTGCACCGGATCATGGCCAATTACGTTCCCGGTAACGAACGCAGCGCGCGTCTGCTGGAGCGCCTCGGTTTTGAGCAGGAAGGTTACGCCAAGGCCTACCTGAATATCGCCGGGCGCTGGCAGGATCATGTGCTGACGGCGCTGGTCAATCCGGGATTCGAAACGCCGGATCAGCGCTGGTCGCGACGTCTCGCCTGACGTTCACCAATTGTTAAGCAATGGCCATATAAGCTCAGGCTTCCGCTCCTGCCCGGTTGCCTGAAATCATGTCGCGTGCCGCCTGTTCGCTGTTTCTGCTTGCTGCCCTGCTGTTTTTCTTCGCCTTGGGCAACCACCAACTGCAAGGCTCTACCGAGGCCCGGGTCGCGGGCATTGCGATGGAAATGCACCTGGATAATGACTGGGTCACGCCGCGTCTGTTTGGCGAACCGTTCCTGGAAAAACCGCCCTTGAGCCTATGGCTGGACGCTGGTGCCATGCGCCTGTTTGGGGTTTCGCCGTGGGCGGTGCGTCTGGCCTCGGCGG
Source organism: Pseudomonas sp. TWP3-2 (assembly GCF_049897765.1). NCBI lineage: Bacteria > Pseudomonadati > Pseudomonadota > Gammaproteobacteria > Pseudomonadales > Pseudomonadaceae > Pseudomonas > Pseudomonas sp. TWP3-2. Next base: position 160,643 of record NZ_JAFCWW010000011.1, read on the forward strand.
TCGCCGGGCTGCTTAGCGTACTGTTGCTTTACGCGATGTTGCGGCGCTTCGAACGGCCGAAGGCGATTGCCTGGACGGCGGGGATTCTGCTGGCGACCATGGCCAGTTACTGGAGCAACGTGCGCGGAGTCGGTGAAGATGCGCTGCTCGCGCTCGGGGTGACGATGGCGTTGCTGGCGTTTTTTCAGGCGCAACGTGCATCGACCAGCGCCAACAGTCTGCTGTTCATCGCCGGGATCGCCATCGCCACGTTGAGCAAAGGCGTACTCGGTCTGGCGATGCCGGGTGTAGTGATTTTCGCGTATCTGCTGGCCGACAACCTGCTCGATCGGCAATTCAAACTCAGTGCGTGGATACGTCCGGGGGTGTTGACGGCGATCGGCCTGATACCGCTGCTGATCTGGCTCGCCGTGCTGTATCAGCGTGGTGGCGCGCAAGCGGTCAGCGAAGTGTTGCTGACCAACAGTGTCGGGCGTTTCAGCGGCTCGTTCGTCGAGGCCGGGCATTACGAGCCCTTCTATTACTACCTGGCCAAACTGCCGCAAGCGTTTCTGCCGTGGAACATCCTGGTGTATCTGGGACTGTGGCACTTTCGCAAAGACCTGCGCGCCAACCGCTATCTGCTGTTTTTCAGCCTGTGGATAATTGCGCAGTTCGTGATGCTGACCCTCGCTTCCAGCAAACGCACGGGTTACCTGATGTCGATGACGCCCGCAGCCGCTGTCATCGCAGCGGAATATGCCGGGGTGCTGTTCAAGAAGTTGAAAGCTTACGAAAAAGGTTTCAGCGGATGGATTGCGCGCCATCGGCAGACGCTGGCAATCAGCATTCTGGCGCTGGTGATCGGCAGTTACCTGGCCGCCGCGCAGTGGGCATTGCCGCACGCGGACCGCAAACTGTCGTTCGTGCCGCTGACTGAACAGATTCAAGCGCTGCAAGCCAACGGTCATCAGGTCGCGCTGTTCCAGGCCAATGAGCGCGTGGGCGGCGCCAGCGTGTTCTATACGCAGAGCGTGCTGAAGGGTCTGGATACCGCGGCGCAGTTACGCGACTTTCTCGCTGCATCCGCTAACAACGTGGCGGTGATCTCTGGGGATCAACCGCCCGCCGCGCCGCTAAAGATAATCAAGACAATGAAGGTGGGGCGTCAGGCGTATTACTTTGTGAACCTGTAAGCGCAGCTTGCTTGCGCTGAAGCACCGGCAGATCCAGCCGTGCTCGCCCGTAAAACGCCAGCGCAGTCAGCAAACACGCCAGCCAGACAAAGATTCCGGCCCAGAACGTGTGGGACATGTAATGCCAGCCCTGTAGGACCCGGGTGGTGCCATAGACGAAACCGAGCAGCAGCGAGCCCCACAACACAGCGTTGGAGAAGCGCCACTGATAACGCCGCGCCACGAAATACAGCGCGAGCATGGTGAACCCGCCGGAAGCATGTCCGCCCGGCCAGCAACGACCATCACCAGCCTCGTGGAACAACTGGAAGTTTTCATACCACTCGATGCGGGCCATTTTGCCGCCGTACAACGTGGTTTCAATCGGGCAATACACGCTGGTGTGGGCCTTGAGGAAATGGATCACTCCGGTACAAATCGCGAACGCCACCACCACGAAGACAAAGTCGCGTCGATGCTCGGCAGCAAAGCGCAGCACTGGCGCAACGTTGCTGCGCTGAAGAAAACCGCCCAGCCGTGGATGCTTCTCCGGCTTCACCAAAGGCCAGAGAAACGACAGTAGCGCGCCGATCAAGGCGATTTCCGCTGTCCAGTTCGGAATGATCCGCGCCCACTTGTGGGTCAGTTGCTCGAAGAAATGAATCTTGTCCAGCGGGAAGGTGTGGGTCAGCGGGTCGTACAACAAGTTGCTGAAGGCGATATCGATGTTGGTCCTGTCGAACATGAAAAACACCAGCGCCGCACAGATCAGCGGGATACCGAAGTTGTACGCGTAAAAACGAGAGTTCATTGGGCGCTCACCGTGCGCCAGTCAGAGGCTTCGATAAAGCCGAGCATCTTTGGAGCCGCCGGGCTTGCAGCGGAAACAAACAGTGAGGCGCCGTAACCGACATCGACGATCGGGACTTTCAGATCTTTTGCCAGTTGCGCCATGCATTCGCTGTGGGTCACCAGCACCAGGTTGCGGCCGGGAATCTTGTGCGCGAGGGCTTCCTGCAACATGCGGCCCTTGCAACTGATCAGCCAGTCTTCGTTGGCGACCTTGTTGAACATGTACCCCGCGGTCTGCACGGTGCGCACCATCGGGCTGTTATAGATGTCGACGTTACTCAGCCCCAGTTGCTCAAACTGCGCGCCGACACTCACGGCAACGCTGCGCGAACGGTCAGTGATGCCATCGTCGCCGCTCAGGCAAGGTGCTTTGGAGTGATCGCAGCGTTCGACATGGCGTACCAGCGCGATCATCTCGCCCCTAGCCCAGCCATCCTTCAACGCCTGCGCACCCTTGATGTTGCCGTGGGCCAGGTCAGGCACCGCCGCCGGTGCCAGCAGCCACAGGGTCAGCGGGATCACCAGCACCGAGGCTGCCAGCACTACCCAGGTGTTGCGAAACCGCGCCAGCCCGCGCAGATCGATCGAGCGTTTTACGCCGAACAGACTCAGTCTCAATTCCACATCAAGCCGCCTCACCGGCATACATCACGTTCATTTGATGCCGCGAGGGTAGCGACCGGCGCGTGTGCAGCCGGTGAAACCCATGTGAAAAAAGTCTTGAGGCAGCTTAGGCAAAGCTTGTTACAGAATTTGTCCGACAAAAAACCTTTCAGCTCTCGCAAACACGGCCGATACAGACCTGCTAACACCCTTGCTGGCTCGAAAAAAACAACAATCTTCCAGCCCAACTGACGATCAAGAAGCACAACGTTTCTGGAGGAATTGTGATGAATAGCTGGTTCGGCAACATCAGCGTGAACCTTAAACTCGGCCTGGGTTTCGGCCTGGTTCTGGCACTGACCTGCGTCCTGGCCCTGACTGGCTGGACCAGCCTCGGTGGCCTGATTGACCGCAGCAACTGGATGAGCGACATCACCCAGCTCAATGCCGGTCTGACCAAATTGCGCGTGGTGCGCCTGCAATACATGCTGACCAACGGCGACGAAACCGCCGCACAGAATGTGCAGACCACCCTCGACGGCTTCGCCGCGCAACAGCAAGCGCTGATCAACAACTTCAAAAGCCCGGAGAACGTCAAACTGCTCAAGCAGCAGGCGGCAACCATCGCCGAGTACCAGACGTCGCTGAACAAAATGCGCAATGCCTACCGCACCGGCAACAGCGCACGCGACACCATGAGCGTCAACGCTGACACCGCCTACAAACTGATCGAGTCGATCAGCGCACGCGTGCAGCAGATGGACATGAGCGAACAGCGTTTCGAACAGTTCCAGGCCATCACTGCAGCCAAGGAAGCGTTCATCCTCGCGCGCTACGAAGTGCGCGGCTACACCGCCACCACCAATGCCGAAACCGAGCAGAGAGCGGTCGGCCAACTGGACGCGGCAATCGCCAGCCTCAAACCGCTGAACGTGCATTTCGCCGCCACCCAGCAAGACGCATTGCGTCAGCTGGAGACCGCACTGGTCAACTACCGCAGCGCGCTGCAGGCGTTCAAGAACGCCAACACCGAAGCGGTGCAGGCGCGCAAGGAAATGACCGATCAAGGCGCGACCATTGTCGCCTTGAGCGAGCAGCTGTATCAGATTCAGCTTGATCGTCGCGACGTGGAAAGTGCCCAAGCCCGGACTTTCCAGTTGATCAGCACGCTGCTGGCGCTACTGGTTGGCGTGATCGCTGCGGTGATCATCACCCGTCAGATCACCCGTCCGTTGCGTGAAACCATGGCCGTGGTCGAGCGCATCGCCAGCGGTGATCTGAGCCACAACGTGGTTGTCACGCGTCGTGATGAACTCGGCGTGTTGCAACAAGGCATTGCGCGCATGGGCGTAACCCTGCGTGACCTGATCAGCGGCATCCGCGACGGCGTGACCCAGATCGCCAGCGCCGCTGAAGAACTGTCAGCCGTTACCGAGCAGACCAGTGCCGGCGTCAACAGCCAGAAGATCGAGACCGATCAGGTGGCCACCGCGATGCACGAGATGACTGCCACCGTGCAGGAAGTTGCGCGCAACGCCGAAGAAGCCTCGCAAGCTGCAGCCGCCGCCGATGGCGAAGCCCGCGAAGGTGACAAAGTGGTCAACGAAGCCATCGCCCAGATCGAACGTCTGGCCAGCGAAGTGGCGCGTTCCACCGAAGCCATGGCCGTGCTGCAACAGGAAAGCGACAAGATCGGCAGCGTCATGGACGTGATCAAAGCCGTCGCCGAACAGACCAACCTGCTGGCGCTCAACGCCGCGATCGAAGCCGCACGTGCCGGTGAAGCCGGCCGTGGTTTCGCGGTAGTCGCCGACGAAGTGCGTGGCCTGGCCCAGCGCACACAGAAATCCACCGAAGAAATCGAAGGCCTGGTGGCCGGTCTGCAAAACGGTACACAACAAGTCTCCGCCGTGATGAACAACAGCCGCGCCCTGACCGACAGCAGCGTCGCGCTGACGCGCAAAGCTGGCGTATCCCTGGAAAACATCACCCGCACGGTGTCGAACATCCAGTCGATGAACCAGCAGATCGCCGCTGCTGCTGAACAGCAAAGCGCTGTAGCTGAAGAGATCAGCCGCAGCATCATCAACGTGCGCGACGTGTCTGAACAGACTGCGGCGGCGAGTGATGAGACGGCAGCGTCGAGCGTTGAACTGGCGCGGTTGGGTGGGCAGTTGCAGCAGATGGTGAGTCATTTCCGCGTTTAACTTTCTATCAACGTTGAAGCGCAAATCGAATCGCGGGCAAGCCCGCTCCCACAGGGATCGAGTCGGGCACAGATGTTGTGTTCGACACATAACCTGTGGGGGCGGCGGTGCGACGATTCGACTTGCCCGCGATTGCGGTCTGACTGAAGAAAATATTTTGAAGCCCGATGGAGACAGCGGGCTTTTTTGTGTGCGGAGTAATCAGCCGCTGAATTGCTCTGTGCGTGCTGGCAGATCCAGTTCGACACCACCCATGGCGCCGAACCGATTGCTGATCCGAGTACCTAGCCCACCGAAGCGATCATCCGTCGCCAGCGCTCGCTCCAAAATCAGTCGCGCCTCTTCCTCCATGGAATGACCGCTATCGGCGGCAGCAATGCGCAGTTGTTCTTTGATCTGCTCGTCGAGTCGAATCGTGATGCTGGTCATGAAGCCTCTTGCGATCGGTGAAATGAGTGATCGCAGACTAGCAAATCATGCCGAAGGTCTCTTGCCTGATCATGCACGCCGGATGGATTTAGCCGGCGCTTTTTCCAGCATGTTGTAAGTTGCTAAACATGGCGTGTAGACACTGTTTAGCGACACGTCGTGATACGTCCACAAGCCCACAAAACCTTGCGCCTTTGCCTACAGCTACGCCAGAATCCGCCGGCTTGTGCGTCTTGGGCGGGCTGGGTAATTTGGTTGCTTCACTGATTCCCAGTGATCGAGCTTAGCGGCTCGGGTTGTTCTCAGTGCACAAGTCTTATCTAGTCAGACATACGTCTGCGCTCGATGGTGGCTGTGCGCATGGCACCCTCGGGTGCACCGGGTTCTGAGAGCTTACCGGTCCGCTAACTTGCGCACAGCCGCCACCCATTCGCTTAGCGGCGAGATGGAAGCGGCCTCATTAGAGGTAAGCTCATCATGTTCAAAGTAACGCCAAATCCACCGATCACCGAACCAACATCCATCCCCGATCCCGCATCCCCCTACGAATGCCCCGGCTCGAAGAAATTCAACGAAGCCGCAGACCGCGCGCTCGACTACCACTTGGGCCCATTAGCCGCGCACATGATGGCCGCGCCCTACTACACCAATCGCCTATACATGGCCAACCCCAAGTCCAGCAATGAAGCCTTGTTGGTCGACGCCAGCGAAACCCTCGGCTCGGCCAACGTCATGCTCAGCGACTTCGCCGCGCTGCTTCAAGGCACGCACCGCAAGACTTTGTTAGGCATTGCGCAGATCGTGATGTTGGGAGAGTTGGCGGTTAATCAGGTGCTGGATAATTTGGTTCCGACTGAGTGACACCAAGCTGTGGCGAAGGGTAGCCCTCGCCACAGCAGTCGAACAACCTCTCACTACCGGCGCCCGATAACGGAATAATCCAAATCCTCTTCAATCCGCAGAATCTGATTGTATTTCGCAGGCTTTGCGGCTCTTGTTAGTTGAACATTCCAACTTACAAGGGCGGTTGTATCGCCTGCCTTGCGGGTGATACCAGTAATTTCTTCTCCGAACGTATCTCTTAACACGCCAAGAATTTCTTCATTGGTTGCCAGTGCTGGTAGGTTTATTGCTAATGTAGTTGGCATAGCAGTGCTTCCAAGTCGAAAGTATTCAAGAAACAAAAAACAATATAGCGAACCCGTAATTTGCCACTTCACGCAACTCAAAAACCACTGTCACAAATGACAGTTTTTTATGACAATTCGCAATATAGGTATCTCGAAACTACGAATAACCTTTGATTCAATATTGAAAAAAACTTCCGCACTGAATCCAGATTTGATCGACAAATTTTTTCGGAATTAACACCGCAGGTCTTCCAGCCAGCCGAAGTGGGGAATCAGAAAGTTTCAGCCTCGTATTCATACACTCGATCAGCAATCAACTCAGCAATGTGCGCGGCCGCGTGATCTTCGCTGTCTGCGTGAGAGTAGAGCTCATCGATCAGCGCCATTCGCACCTGCAAGTCGTCGTTTTTAATACGGTCATTACAGGCCGACAATATTTGTGGCGAAGTAACAATCTGATCGTTGAAATCATCAAGCATCGGTGAAATATCAGCTATTGAGGAATGCAGCACTGCAGGTTCGGCTTTAGTGCGATTCATGTTTTCGGCCCTGATCTTAATTGAGGACGAAATTTATCTCGGATGCAGAGTTCTGGGGTGCAGATAGTTCGTCACACTTTGTTGCGCCATTCATTGGGACTGAGTGATCGACGGTGTGGCTAGGACACGACGGATACCGCCAAGAGCCCCCCCTCACCCCAACCCTCTCCCCCAAGGGGGCGAGGGGGAAAGGGAGCCGATTTGTATGCAGTCAGCGAGTTCCGCACTACGGCAATACCGCCGCGCCCGCAAATCGTGGACTTTACTCAAGGTTTCAAATTACCTTCAGAGCATTCCCCCGCCCCGCTGGCCTTCACCCAGAGAACCCGATCATGCAATCGCTCGGCTTCACCTCCGTCCCCCCGCTGCTCAAATACCTGCGCCACGCCGAGCATCTCGGTATGGCGATCGAGCCTGCGTTAGCGGCGGCCGGGTTGCAGGCGCAGCAGTTGAGCGACAACAGCTTGCGCTTGCCGGGTGAGGCGCATGAGCGGTTGCTGGATTACTTTTGCGAGCACTCGGGCGATCCACTGTTCGGTCTGAATGCCGCGCGTTATGTGCTGCCGAACTCGTGGAGCGTGCTCGGTTACATCACTATGAATTGCGCGACGCTTGGCGATGCGATGAGCCGGATCATGCCGTTCGAGAAGCTGGTGGGCGACATGGGCGTCAGCCGCGTCGAGGTGCATGAAAACCACGTGCATCTGATCTGGAGTTGCCGTTATCAGCGCCCGCGCATTCGCCGGCATCTGGTGGAAAACGTGCTCGGTTCCTGGCTGCACTATGCGCGCTGGATTGCCGACACCCAACTCGCGCCGGCCAGCGTATGGCTGGAACATCCGCGCCCAACCGACACTACGCAGGAACAGTACGAGCAGTTCTTCGATTGTCCGGTGCTGTTCGATCAGTCTTATTCGGCGTTGATTGTGCCGCTGGCGTATCTGCAATTACCGCTGCGCCAGGCCGATGCGCAATTGCTGCGCACGCTGGAGGAACACGCGATGGGCTTGATGGCGACGCTGGAGGATGCGTCGCTGCAGCAGCGGGTGAAAAGTATTCTGCGGCAGTTGCTCAAGGAAGGTCTGCCGCGCAAGGAGCAAGTAGCCGAGCAACTCGCTGTGTCGGTGCGCACGTTGCAACGGCAACTGCATCTGGCGGGCACGTCGTATCAGCAGATTCTGGATAATTTGCGGCAGGAGTTGGCTGAGCATTATTTGCTCAATAGCACGTTGCCGATTCAGGATATTGCGCAGTATTTGGGCTTTAGCGAACCGCGCTCGTTTCATCGAACTTTCAAGAGTCGACGGGGGATGCCACCGGGGGAGTTTCGGCAGATGCATCGGGTGGGTGGTGGATGAGTGGGTTGCGGGGATTTTTGTTTGGATTGGGATTTTTTGCCCTCACCCCAGCCCTCTCCCGGGGGAGAGGGGGCCGACCGAGGTGTCTGGCGTTGTACATCGACCTGTGCAGTGGTCTAATTTCCCCGGACACCCCGATAGGTGGAAAATGCATCTATCGAGGAGTTATTCATGACCAAAAAACGCAGGGCATTCGACGACAGCTTCAAGCTGCAAGTCGTGAAGA